>NZ_JYOQ01000045.1:0-348573 GCF_000960545.1 Vibrio sp. S457-15
GTTGCTGTTGCTGTTGCTGTTGCTGTTGCTGTTGCTGTTGCTGTTGCTGTTGCTGTTGCTGTTGCTGTTGCTGTTGCTGTTGCTGTTGCTGTTGCTGTTGCTGTTGCTGTTGCTGTTGCTGTTGCTGCTTCAGTTTCTCCTCCACAACCGACAGGTTTTTCTTAGCGGCTTCAAAATCAGGATTTTCTTTAAGCAGCTTTTTGTATTGCTCAGCAGCGTCTTCTAACTGACCATTTTGCGCTAACGAATTCGCTAGGTTATAGCGGCCGGCTTGTGATGGGTCATTCGAAAACGCTTTAATGGCCGCTTCGTAATCGCCAGTTTGGTAACTTGCCGCGCCTTGCCAACTTGGGTCAGTGAACAGGTTTTTGGCTTGTTCATATTCTCCCTGTTTATAGAGATTAGCCGCTTTCTGATCGGCATTTAAGAATGGGTTGGCTTGTGCACCTGGAGTCCAAGTCATTGGAAGCAGCGCAGCGACAAATACCCAAATTACACCACGGCGGAACAGGAAAACGGTAGGCAGTAGCAGTAGAGGCAATAGCCAAAATCCACCATTCAAACGAGAATCGGTTTTGACCTCTTGATTCTGTTTTGCTGCCAAGTTGCTCCCAGTATTATTCGTGTACGCTGCGATGCTATCCACGTCTCGGTTGTTGTGCTGAATAGGAACAAACATACCGCCCGTCTTGTTAGCTAGCGTTTGTAGGTTTTTCAGGTGTGTTTTGGCAACAACGGTCGAGCCTTGCGTGGTCTTAAGAAGCGAGCCGTCGGGTAGGGCAATCGGTGCGCCGTTTGCCGTGCCGATTGCAAGAACCGAGACTCGTATGTTTTTACCTTTAACCAAATCTAGGGAGCGGGCCAATTCTGAATCATCAAGATCATCGGCAAGAACAACAATGTCTCCTTGGTTTGCACCGGCTTGTGAAAATTGGCTTAACGACAATTCGATCGCAGCAGGGAGGTTCGAGCCTTGGAATGGCATCAGCTCTGGCGACAAGTTCTCGATGATACCTGCTAGCGTACTAGCATCCGTCGTTAGCGGACTCAAGCTGTAGGCATCGCCTGCATAAGCGATCAATCCAGTCGCCCCCTCTTTCCACTTCGGCAACAAGTCCAACGCTTTGTAACGTGTTTGAGTAAGGCGATTGGGTTTGATGTCGCTGGCGTACATCGAGCGAGACATATCTAGCACTAGCATGCGATTTTGGCTTAGCTCGAAGCTTGGACGTGTATTTGATTGCCAGCTCGGCCCAGCGAGCGCTACGCAGGCAATCGCCCAAGCCAAGCCCCAAATCGTAAAATAGGGTTTGGACTGGGTGGTCTGCCCAAGCATTTTGGCGAGGTGTGGGGCAATCAGCGCGGATTTTTTCGCTCTAAATTTTTGATTAATCAGGAGTACGAAGGGGATTGTTATAAGTCCCAGTAACCAATATGGGTTAAGGAAAGTAAACTCAGCCATGTTTTCTCCTTAGCAGGAACAACAACATAGAAAGTACTAAAGCTGCACTCAGTGGGTATGGGAACCATTCGGACTGAGGCCGCCAAGTTTGGGTATCGCTTGATACAGGTTCCAGTTTGTTGATTGTGTCGTAGATCTTTTCAAGTTGTTCGGCATCTCGCGCACGGAAGTACTGCCCGCCAGTCATTTCTGCAATCTTCGTGAGCGTTTGTTCATCAAGGTCGGCTGCGGTGTCGACCTTACGAGTAATAAAAAAGTCTTTCACCATCATTTCGCCAGCACCTACGCCGACGGTATAAATAGTGGCATTGTATTTCTTCGCAATCTCAGCCGCTTCGATTGGATCTAACACACCAGCGGTGTTACTGCCGTCACTGAGCAAAATCATCACGCGCTGGGGCGCATCGCTATCGACAAAGGTTTTTGTTCCTAAGCCGATACCATCGCCAATTGCGGTTCGTTGACCAACTAGGCCAATTACGGTTTGCTTGATTTGTTGGATAACGGTTTGTCGGTCAGCCGTCAGTGGCGTTTGTAAGTACGCGTGGTCACCAAATAGAACTACTCCAAGCCGATCACCTTTTCGCTTCGCGACAAAATCTGATAGCACTTTTTTCACGGCAGAGAGTCGGTCGATGTACTCGCCATCTAAGTTCATGTCCTCTTTTTGCATGGAACCTGAAAGGTCAACCACCAGCATTAAGTCTCGGTACTTAGGTTGAAACTCGACAGGTTCACCAAACCAAACTGGTCTCGCACAAGCGACGACCAATAATGTCCAAACGCCTACAGCTAACGATTTTTGTAGCCATTGTTTAGGTTTATGGCTGTTTTTGCTTTCTGGCAAATACGCCAGTTTGATTTCTGCTTGTCGAGTTTCTTCAGGAAGAAGCTTGTAAATCAGCAGAGGTAAGGGCAACAAAAAAAGTGCCCACCACCAGACAAATTCAATGTTTAACCATTGGGAAAGGTCTGTCATGAGTGTTTGCTCAGTCACGGGTGTTTGCCTTTTTCTTCGGTGGCAAAGCGTGAGTTATCCAAAAGGCACAATCGTCGATCAAATCTTGATGTTGCTCTTGAGGCGACTTTTGATATAACGCGGCTTGCCACTGTTGTTGTTTGTCTACGAATCGAGTCTCTTTGGTATGACTGTCGAGAAATTCATACCATGCCATTCCAGTTAACGGGGCGATGTCTTCACGTGGGAAGTAACTCAATGCGGCTTGACGCAGAATTTCCAGAGCAGAGGAAGGCGTATGAGGTGTGACGGATTGAGTCAAAAGCTTTAATGCCGTTTTTTTGGCAAGTAAGCGCTTTTTACGCCATTTTGCATACAAATATACACCTAAAACAAAAAGAACGATCGCCGCAAGCATTGCCCACCATCCCCACGCAAGTGGGAACCAATCCGGAGCGTTCGGCAAAATCAAAGGTTCAAGGTTTAGGCTTTGGTTGTTTGTTGTCATTATTATTACTGCTTTATTGAAAACTGCTTTGTAAGGCCTGTTAGCTTAATTGCTGAATCAAAGGCCAACCACTTGATAGTGTGTTAAATGGAATAGCCATCGAATGACACTGTTGTTTGATGGATTCTTGGTGTTGAGTAAAGTGTGTTTCGAGCGCTTTTCTTTGTCCTGTTGAGCCGAAGTTGAACCATTGGCTACGACGGCCATCAGAGGCTTTTGCTTGGCCACGAAAGTCGGTTTCTCCTCTTTCCAATGGGTCGTAAAACTGAATGGCTCTCACGCTGTTGTGTTGTTTAAGGCGACGCAGTTGCGTTAGCTCTCTTTCTTCTACATGTGCAAAGTCACTGAGTAGAATCAGTTCACTGCCTTTTGGCGTGAGTGTGTGGAGTGTTTCTAACACTTGCGAATATGGCATTGTGCGAGTCTCATGATTTGGATCTTGAGTCAACTGCGCGTTATGGGTATCAACGATAGCATTGAGAATCCGTAGCCCCTGTTTTTGCAAAGAGGAAGGGCGAAATTCTAAGCATTGGTGTCCATCATCAATCACTGCGCCAATACGATCTTTTTTGGCTAATGTGAGCCAAATAAGAACACTGGCGAAATGAGCGAGTTGTACTGACTTCAATACGTACTTTGAGCCAAAGTGAAGGCTTGAGCTGAGGTCGAGATACAAAATCACCGCTTGTTCTTTGTCTTCCGCAAACAATTTAGTGTGTGCTTTTCCGGTGCGCGCTGTGACTCGCCAGTCGATGCTGCGAATGTCATCTCCGGCTTGATACTGGCGCACTTCCATAAAGTCCATACCACGACCTTTTTGTCGGCTCGTATGGTTGCCGCTCATCTGCGACCAAATGCTTTGTGCCGGTGGCAACCAACGTACCGACTGCGTGCGATATTGAAGCAGTTCTTCCAGTGTTAATGTCACCCCATTCGCATGAGGCGGTAATGGATGGTTTGCAGACATGTCACTCACCCGCTTTATGCGCTGCCAACCAAGCTTAGCAACTTATCGATGACTTGATTTGCCGTTACGCCTTCTGCTTGAGCGTGGTAGCTGAGCAATAATCGGTGACGTAACACTGGGTACGCCATTGCTTGGACATCTTCAGGAGAGACAAAATCACGACCTGCTAACCAAGCATGAGCACGAGCGCATCGGTCAAGGGCGATGGTTGCACGCGGACTGACACCCATTGCTAGCCATTTATCCAACTCACTGTCGTATTCGCTTGCTCGGCGTGTTGCCATCACCAAACGCACAATGTATTGCTCAATGGCTTCTGCCATGTGGATGTCGAGCACTTCTTGGCGTGCGGTGAAGATGTCTTGCTGACTCAAGCTAGGGCGCTCAATAGAGCATTCACCTTTTGCTTCACCACGATTGATCCGCAAGATCGCTAATTCATGTTCTGCATCTGGGTAATCCACTTCTAAGTGAAGCAAAAAGCGATCGAGCTGAGCTTCTGGAAGAGGGTAAGTACCTTCTTGTTCTATCGGGTTTTGCGTCGCCATGACCAAGAACAGCTCAGGCAGCGCGTAGGTGTGGCGACCTGCGGTGACTTGCTTTTCTGCCATCGCTTCAAGCATTGCGGCTTGCACTTTGGCTGGCGCACGGTTGATTTCATCCGCAAGAATGAGTGAATTGAAAATCGGCCCAGATTGGAATGTGAACTCGCCCGTTTCTGGGCGGAAAATATCCGTACCGGTTAAATCGGCAGGCAGCAAATCTGGGGTGAACTGAATGCGATGGAAGTCGCCTTCTACGCAATCAGACAGTGATTTTACGGCGCGAGTTTTAGCAAGTCCCGGAGGACCCTCAACCAAAATATGCCCGTCAGCAAGAAGGGCGATCAACAGTTGTTTAACCAGATCATGCTGGCCAATGATCTGAGACTCTAAATAGTGCTGAAGAGTTTCGAAGTTTGATTTATGCATGCTTTGGACTCTCGATATCCATTTGATTTTCGTTTTGAGTATTGGTCATTGCCAATCAGGAAAAAGTTCCTGTTCGCTCGCGAAATTTATCTTTTCAATATTGGGGCAAAGAAAAGGATTGCAAGCGAAGAAAAACGCTGAAAGTGCTTGAATGACAGGGTGTTACATTTATTTTGCATAAGATAGTGAGAAATACCTCTAGTTTTTTTCGCTCAGGTCGATATAGGTTCCATGCTGTGTATGTCACAGAGATATGCACCTGATAGCCACTATCTAGGATGCCAATAACAAGTGATTCTTTTAAAAGGTCCGAATATGTTGAAACTTCATTCTCTGAGTATCAAACAAAAGGTTGTACTTGGTATTACTTTTGCTGTTCTTGCATCAACCATTATCGTTGGTGTGATGGCTCAACGCCATGCGAGAGACGTGTTAAGTCACCGCCTGATTGATATTGAGTTGCCAGCCATGCTGCAACAAATTAATACTGAAATTGACCGCGAAGTTGTGCAAATGCAGCAAGCGGCGAAGCAACTAGCAACAAACGAATTTGTTGTCGAAGCGCTAAAAAATACTGATCACCCACAGTTTTCTGAAACGCAGCTTGTTCAGCAGCTAAACAACATCAAATCTCAGTATGGATTGAATGACGCATCGGTCGCAAACCGTAAAACAGCGTACTACTGGAACCAAAATGGTTTCTTGCGTCAGCTAAACCATTCGCAAGACGCGTGGTTCTTTGGTTTCACCTCTTCGGGTCGCGAAACATCAGTGAGTGTTTTCCAAGAAGCTAATGGTGAAGTGAAAATGTTCACTAACTACCAAGACTTAAACGGTATCTCGATGTCGGGTCTATCTAAGTCGATGGATGACATGGTGTCACTTCTAAACAGCTTCCAAATTGAGGACACAGGTTACGTGTTCTTAACGAATGAAAAAGGTGACATTCAAATTCATCGTCAACAAGGCAAAAACAAAACGTCGATTGCGCAGCTTTTTGGCAGCAACGCGGATCAACTGCTGAGCAAAAACAGCTTCAACCTAATTAATGTCGAGTTTGAAGGTAAGGACAATTTCATCGCGAGTTTGTATGTGCCATCAATGAACTGGTTTGTTGTTGGCGTCGTGCCTGTTGACGAAGTGTTTGCTGACCTCAATGCAACTGGCCAAAAAATGATGATCACAACCATTGTAGTGGCGTTGGTGTTCATTTTGATGGGCGTATTGCTTGCAAACAGTATCACTAAGCCAATTCGTTTGATTGCAGATCGCTTTACCGATCTTGGTCAAGGCGAAGGTGATTTATCACAGCGTATTGAAATTCGTGGCAATGATGAAATCGCGCAACTTTCTAAAGGTTTCAACGGATTTATTGAGAAAATCCACGCAACCATGAAAGAGGTATCTTTGACGAGCGGTGCACTGAGTCAAGCGGCAGACAGCGTGTCGAGCAAAGCAACGTCAACGTACGACAATAGCCAAGAGCAACGTGACCAGACGATTCAAGTAGTTGCAGCGATCAACCAAATGGGTGCGACGATCAGTGAAATTGCGTCTAACGCAGCGACGGCAGCCGATACTGCAAACCAAGCGTCTGATAATACTCAGACGGGTCGTGAAGTTGTGATGAAAGCGAAAGAAGTGATTAGCCGTCTTGCTGACGATGTGGAAACGACAAACATCGTTGTGACACAGCTTGCTTCTACAACGAAAGATATCGGCTCTATCCTTGGTGTAATCCGCGATATCTCTGAGCAAACAAACTTGTTGGCACTGAACGCAGCGATTGAAGCGGCACGCGCAGGTGAGCAAGGTCGAGGCTTTGCGGTAGTTGCAGATGAAGTTCGTAACCTAGCGTCGCGCACTGCCGATTCAACGGAAGAGATTCAACGTATGATCAACCAGCTTCAAAGTGATGCTCAGGACGCAGTAAGCGCGATGGAAGCTGGCAAAGCGGTTACATTTGAGGGTGTGGCTTCGACGGATGAAGCAGTAGAAGTGCTGGTGAATATCTCTGAACGCATTACGGATATCTCCGATCGAAACACGCAAGTTGCGACGGCAACGGAAGAGCAATCTACCGTGGTTCATACGATCAATCAGAATATTGAAGAAATCAACGCGATCAACGAGATGACAACTGCAACGGCGGAAGAGTTGGCTGGCGCAAGCCGCGATCTTCAAGAGCTTTCATCTCGCCTAGATAAGATGGTTGGTAGCTTCAAACTCTAGAGTTGGATAGAATAGACGAAGTTGAACAGTTTAATGACTATATTTAGGTAAGTACTATGAACGACTTCGAAAAAGAACTAGCGCAGATTTCTCAAGAAGCTGCAGAGGAGCCAGAAGTAAAGCTACCTTCGCTAGAAGAGCAAAAAGCCATTGCGGCTGAGCTTAAAAAGCTAGAAGCAGAAGGCAAGTTAACGCCAGAAATTTTGGAGCAATACTTCGGCAAGTTTAATCAGAAAAATTCTGTTCCGGTTCATTAATAAAAAGGGAGTGCTTACTCCCTTTTTTCATTCGTGAAATTCATCATTCCTTCAATTTACTAAGTCACAAGCACGACTTCTACTCATCATTTTCTAATCGGATAGCTTTTCTCTACCATTTCTCCCTACATCATGTTGTTACTTAAAAATTATTGACACTTCAATAGTTTACTAATTAGTACTAGGGATTTTCATACTTGACAATGCTCCCGCTCTATCTACTCTATTGCATATTTCAATCTAAACTACTAAAGGAATGCGAGCAGGATGGAGCATCAAACTACAAGGAATGTCATCTTAATTACGGAGGGCAGTCTACAGTCATCTCTCTTAAAGGATGTTTTGGAAACGAAGCTCGGTATTAACGTTCTACTGATCACTCCCGAAAATCTTGCTAGCCCATTTGTTAGAAATCGACCTATATCAGCGATTGTCCTAGATTACAGCGTTATCACAGATGAAGTGTTTGCTCGTTATATGGAATTTAAAACCCCCAATTTAACTGGAACGCTTGAAATCCTCATCAACTGTGACAAATCTATCTCAACGGATGAGCTCTTTGTCTGGCGTTCACTTGCCGGCATTTTCTATACCTCAGACGATATACAAACCTTACAAACGGGCATTGACAAGGTGCTCCAAGGCGATATGTGGTTCAGTCGTAAATTCGCACAACAGTACATTACTCATCTGCGTCGTCATAGCAGGCCAATTAATAAAAACGTTCCGGCAATATTGACCAAGCGGGAACAACAGATCATTATGTTTTTATCTATGGGGGCCTCGAATCAACAAATAGCTGAGCAGTTATTTGTAAGCGAAAATACGGTTAAAACGCATCTTCACAATATTTTTAAAAAGATTGATGTAAAAAACAGAGTGCAAGCGCTGATTTGGGCGAAAGAAAATATATCAGAACAATCTATAGTAGTTGTTTGATTTTATAAAAATCGATGTCTGACTAATTTAGTGCATACTCATATTTAGTCAAAAATAGATCATGTTAAAAGTGTTTCTTTTATGAGAAACGCTTTTTTTGTTTCTATTTTTAATAAATTAATAATTCAAAAAAGTAGCAAATAACTTTACTCTGTTGTCTAGCACTTAGATATGAACTTGAGTGCTGACGATTAACTACGAATTTAATAATGTTAAGTTAATGAAAGTATGAGAAACATTATGGAACAGTACACGGAAAAGCCTGAAATCCTAATGCTCACTCAACAAAGTTTACAGAGTGAAAACTTTAAGGAAATGCTTTCTAGAAATACAGGAACAAAGATAACGATCATCGATGCTAAAAACCCTAGCTACCATGAACTCATCCCTGAACGTTATTTTTTATTGGTTGATTTCTCAGTTGATACGCCATCTGACACTTTAGTTTACTTGAAGGATAGCCGCAAAGTTCTAGGTACAATCATGCTTAATCTGGGTTACGACTTAGATACTGAAGAACTTGCATCTTGGCCTCATGTAAAAGGTATATTTGGCCCAGGGGATTCAATGGAGAAAGTGTGCCAAGGATTAAGTGCCATTATTAAAGGAGATAATTGGCTATCAAGAAAATTGCTGGATCAATTGGTAAATTATTACAAAGGAAAAGAATCGAATAACGTTGTAGAGCCTGCGATTGAAGTAGAACTGACACGGCGTGAAATACAAGTTCTGAAAATGTTGAAAGAAGGCGGATCAAATATGGAAATAGCTGATTCACTATTTATCAGCGAACATACGATTAAATCGCATCTATACAATATTTTTAGAAAGTTAGAAGTAAAAAATAGGACGCAAGCTACAAGTTGGGCGAAAAGAAACCTCTAGTACTAGGAATAACTACATGTAATAAAAAGAAAAAAATAGATAAAGTACTAAGTTTTATTTTTATAATAATAAGGTCAGTCAAAAATATCATCCCATATTCAAACTTATTCCTATCGGATTGGCTATTAGACTTCTCATGTCTGGAACGAATCTCATCAGACGTGGAATAAAAGGTCTATTCAATAAATAAGCCAAGAGGGAATAAAAATGAGCACAAGTGACAATGACACGTATCTAGGCGATGCAGGCGCAAACAACAATATCGCTGATTTCGATGGCGGTGATGATCTGTTTATCGGTTATGGCGGTAACGATTCATTTGTTGGTGGCGGCGGTGATGACTATATCATTGGCGGCGCGGGCAATGATCGTCTAACGGGTGGTGCTGGTGACGACGTCCTGAGAGCTGGTACGGGAAATGATTATCTTGGCGGAGGTACGGGAAATGATTTGCTACTAGGTCTTCTCGGCGACAATAAACTGAACGGCGGTGTCGGGGAAGATATCCTTGTCGCAGGTTCAGGTGATAACGTTTTAGTTGGTGGCAGTGACAGCGACAAATTTGTGTTCACTGACAAGTTTGGTGGTCATGGTGAAGCGAAGGTAGTGGATTTCACTATCGGTGAAGACTCGCTTCACATCATTAGTGACACTGTGACAGAGTTCGGCGATTTAACTTTCAGCTACGATGCGGCTGGCAATGCAGTATTTACTGACGGCGCAGATTTAACCGTTAAGCTGATTGGTGTTACTGAAACAGATATTAACACCTACGGTGCCGATTTATTTGTTATTTAAAATCTAGTTTAAGGCGCTAGTCATCTAGCGCCTACATCATTCGATTAAAGTGGAAGTAATCGTGCAGAAAACAGTTTTCAAAGAAGTCAGACAAAAACTATGCACGCTTGCAGGTTTGCTGATCGGTTTTAGTCTCTTCATTAATTTACTCGTACTTGCTATCCCACTTTATATGTTGCAAGTGTACAACCGAGTCATCTCATCTTATTCGACTGACACCTTGTTGCTTCTTACCATCATCGTGTTGGCGGCTTTGTTTACTATGTCCATTATCGATATTGCTCGCGCACAAATGAGTAAATCGTTCGGATTTTGGATGGACGCGAAACTTTCACTGTTCATGCTTAAACGAAGCATTCAGTATCAATCGCATACTGGAAAGAGTTACACCTCTCAGGTTCTTAGAGATATTCAAACCATAAAAAGCTTTTTGAGCAGCCAAGCCCCTTATCCCTTGTTAGACGCTCCTTGGACACCGCTGTTTATTTTGTTCGTCTATCTACTCCATCCTTTGCTTGGGCATATTGCGTTATTTGGTTCTGTCGTTCTGTTTAGCTTAGGTTTGATCAACGAGTTGATGACGAGAAAGACGATGCAAGAAAGTGAAGTTAGGGCCATTTCTCATATTAGTAGTGCAGAGTTAGCGACACAAAACGCCAACTCTATTTTAGCCATGGGGATGATGAACGCATTTTTAGAGCAGTGGCAATCGCGAGTACAAAGTGTCAGCGTGCTTGAAGAGCGAGTTGCAGGAAAATCGATTTATATGGCTAACTTTTCTAAGTTTGTTCGTGGCTCTTTGCAAATATTTTTACTCGGCGGTGGTGCATGGTTGGTTATTCAGCATGAAATCACGGCGGGTGCGATGATCGCGAGCTCTATTCTGATGAGCAGGGCATTATCGCCGATGGAGCAAGCGATAGGAACATGGCGCAGCGCGATGTCTGCGCGAACGGCTTATAAACGGTTAAAGGAGATTGATGCGATTGTTCGTCAAGACGAATCTGACATGCCGTTACCTAAACCGAAAGGCCATTATGAGTTAACTGGGCTCACTTATCGTCATCCGGGTGCGACTGAGCCAGTGCTGTCTTCTATCACATTATCAATCCCGCCGGGTGTATCCGTCGGAGTAATTGGCCCTTCTGGCACTGGCAAATCGACATTTGCTCGCTTATTGCTTGGTAACATTCGGCCTTTAGCTGGAAAGGTGACTTTAGATGGCATGGAAGTGTCGATTTGGGCATCTGAAGATCGAGGTGTTCACGTTGGCTATTTGGCCCAAGAGGTGGAGCTATTTCCAGGAACCATTCGTGAGAACATCGCGCGTTTTAAAGAAGAAGATCCAGCGAAGGTGATCAAAGCTGCACAATTAGCGGGTTGTCACGAATTAATCCTCAAAAAGAAAAAAGGTTACGACTTCGTGATTGGCGAAAATGGTCGTGGACTGTCGGGTGGTGAACGACAAAGGATTGCGCTAGCACGAGCTGTTTATGGTGATCCTTCTATCGTCGTCTTTGATGAAGCAAACGCCAATCTAGACGGAGAAGGAGAGGCTGCGTATCAGCGTCTTATCGCTTATCTAAAATCTCAGGGCTCGACCATTGTGGTCATCGCCCATAATCCAAGCACATTGAGGCAAATGGATCGATTGCTGTATTTAGCTGATGGCCGCGCCAAACTTTATGGTGCTCGAGATGAAGTGTTGAAGCGTTTAATGGGTGAGGACAGAACGGATATTCCAAGGGTGAAAAATGAGCAATCAGCAGCCAGTCGTTAACGAACTTCCTGCGGAGAAAGTGTACCGTTTCAGTTCAGATGCTAACTTGAGTTTCAAAAAGCCAATTTTGCTCGGAGTTGCAACGTTAAGCTTTTTCCTAGGCGGTTTAGGATATTGGGCGGCTACCGCAAAGTTAGAGAGTGCTGCTATCGCTTATGGAGATTTGTCTGTTCTAACCAAGCGGCAAGAGATACAGCATTTAGAAGGCGGTATCATTGAAAAACTATATGTTCAAGAGGGCGATTTGGTAAAGAAAGGCCAGCCGCTTGTTCAATTATCGCAACGTCAGCCAATGGCCAAGTTAGATGCAGTTAGTGGTCAGTACATTCACACGCTGGCGAAGGAAAACCGGCTGAGTGCCGAATTGGATGAATTAGCGGATATCTCGTGGTCTGGTGATCTAGAAGCGATTCCTCGTGTAAACATCGTTAAAGAAGCACAGTTAGTGCAAAACAAAATCTTTACTGCCAGAAAGCGTTTTTTTGAGAGCAAGCTTAGTATTATTGAACAAAGTATTTCTGGTGCGAGCTTAGAGCTCGAAAATCTTAAGCAAACCAAAGTCATCGAAAGAGAGCGCCTCAACTTTATTGAAGAAGAAATTGCAAGTAACCAAGCTTTGGTCCAGAAGGGGTTTTCTGGCAAATCCACTTTGTTGCAACTCAAACGGCTTGCCGCAGAGGTTCGCAGTACTCTAAGTCAGCTTGATCGGCAATCTTTAACCGTTGGGAAAAGGTTAGACGAGAACCAAGCCAAGATAGAAGAGTTAAAGCTCGAAAGATTGAATGAAATCGTCGAAGAGTTGCGGAATACCAAAAAAGAAGTCGTTGCTATTCGTGAAGAGTATCGATCTGCTCAAGATGTGGTGGCTAGAACTTCAATCAATGCGCCAATCTCAGGCCGCGTAGTGAACATGCAAGTGTTCACTGAAAAGGGGGTTATTGGTTCAGGACAAACGTTGTTAGAGTTAGTGCCTCAAGATGATAAGTTGCTTGTTGAAGCAAGAGTCAATCCGCAAGACATTGACTTGATCAATCCTGGACAACAAGCACATGTGCGATTAACCGCTCTGAATGCACGAACATTGGCTCCTCTCGATGGCACGGTGCTGACTGTTTCTGCGGATAAATTGTCACAAGAAAACCAAGATGACTATTACCTAGCGCGAATCTCAATTTCTCAAGATGATGTTGCCAAGTACCGTTTGACATCCGGAATGAACGCCGAAGTCCTCATTTTGTCTGAGCCTCGAACACCGCTGAGTTATTTGATTAAGCCACTGACAGAAAGCATGAACCGAGCATTTCGAGAAGAATAGGTATTCTGTCTTCGAAGAAGCGTATTCACGCCAATTACATGCCTCGTTGGATATAGATCTCGTGGGGCATTTTTCTTTTTCAAATAGCGTATTTGAATCGGATATATGTTGCTAAGATTGAACCAATCTACCGATGGTTTTCGAGTGACAGTTTTAATTATCAACACTCTGATGTTTTGATTTGTCAGTTTGTTTTTATCGGTATTTTTGAGGGGCTTAACAATCCAAATCGAAAACGAATGATATTTTCTTGGTTATTTGTAGGAATTGTCCTGCTTTGTAGGTTTTGTATTACTTAAGATCTGTAATTTTCTTTCCTATATATCAATTTTTGCGATCGAGAATGGTTAAGTTTCGCTATAAATTATAATGCGTCGAATCATTCCTAATGTTTTTTGAAAATAATGCCTATTAAATGGTGTGGATTACGGTTTGCTTCTTGCTTTTTTTGTTTTATCTTGTTGATTTTTAATGGTTAATTTCTATTGTGGCTTAGTTTGATAAAATGATGACTTATCTAGTAGTCATCATTGTTTTCATCTACAACGCTGTGTTACTAGTTTGAAGTTGTTGTCAGATAATTCTGATAACCGTCGTTTCATATAAATTTAAATATCATAATCAGTTACCTTTCACCTATCTACTAATTCATGTTTTAAATCTAACGATATAGCCAGATCCTATGGTTTTCGAACGTTGGATGTGCAATCATAAGATTATATATCTACCCATTTATGGTTATTAAATAAAAAATTGACCATATCGTGACATTTATTGATTAATTGTCGTCAAAAATTCGTCGCCTCAAAATTTTGACGATTTTGTGTTCATTTTACTCTCGGTAATTCATAAGAATTTTATATAAATTGGAAAGTACTGTGTCGATGGTTCAGCGTTGTTTTACCTTACTCTTAGTTGCCTTATTTACCTCTGCAAATGCTTTAGCTGCAGGAGAGGTGGAAATTTCATTTAGTCCTGCTTCTGGGAGTCATTATGAAAATGGTGAAGAAATTTCGTATTCGATTGAGGTAAAAAATACAACGGCGGACACAATTGCAGATGTCTCAGTGATAAACGCGGTTTGGGATGTCATGTCGGGCGACCAAAAAGCCTTTCAGAGCGTATCGATATCAGACACTCACAGTCTAGGTTCAATCGCTGGTAGTTACGCATCTAGCAATGCGAACTTAGAAGTGACTGGCGCGACATTGCTTCCATTTGGTCGAGTTACTTATCATGTTAGCGCGACAGTGTCTCATGAGAGTGCTGAAAACATCGTATTAGGTGGCGCACAAGTAAAAGCGATGATTGCTGGGGCTGAGAATACATTCGTTGATACAACCAGCGTCACGTTTGAACCTGCCGAATACAAATACACGCTAGATGCAGCGGTAACGCCAGCTGAATATCAAGTCGCAAACGTTTTGACGTACACGCTCACCGCAAAAAATACTGGCCTGTTTGCAGTAAAAGGCTTAGACATAACCCAACCTTTTCTGTCTCTTACTGGTGAGGTTCTAAGCGGTGCCAACGCTCCAGTTTTTAGTCATGTCGAGATCAGTGCTGTCGCTTCTTCTGGGAGTAATACGGGAACATTTTCGAAAGCAGATGATTTGTCGGTAGAGAATGCGGAGCTATCCGTGGGTGGTTACATCACTTACACCATCAAAGCGACCGTTGCGAATGATCTGGTTTCTGACATTACAACTAAGGCGTCGGCGTTAACGCGCGATGGCCCTGTAGAAAGCAATGTTCTTGTCACGCCTCCGGCAACGCCGAACGTTACGCTTACCCATACACTTTTGTCTTCGACACCTTATTTAATCAACGGTAAGCTCAATTTCGAAATCAAAGTCAGTAACAACGGTGGTGCGATTGCACATGGTTACCACGTTACGCAGAACATCAACACGTTACTTACCAACAATGGCTTGGCGAACGATCTCTCGTCTGCTTTTAACAACACCGATGTGACCGGAAATCCATTCTCAACGTGGACTGTAACGGTCAACAACATTGGCTCTAACTCCTTATCTGTCTATCAAGCAAGTGGAGTTCAAACTGATGTCGATTTTGACGATACGGTGTCGATCTACCCCGGTGAGTCAATCACTTACCTAGTTGAAGCTACACTGACGCCAATCACCATTGGTACGCTTCAAGGCTTTTCTGCTGCCGTCAAAGATGAATCAGGTTCATTAATTCAGAGCGCAAACGTCGCAGATACAGTCAATGCAGAAAAAGTGCTGAACGTTTCTGACTCCGATATTGCCATTGCTAAAACAACCATCGCATCAGAATATGTGCCCGGTGGAAACATAGAATATGAAATTACGGTAACCAACGGTTCGTCTAAGTACTTTGCCAATAACTTATTGATTCAAGACAACTTAACTTGTGTCATGACGGAGCAAGCAGGTGGCGCTGGCGATGCGCAAGCGTTTAAAGAATGGAAAGTTGAAGTCATTTCGGGTGAGGATTCGCTTGGCTCGGATCCGGGTTCGTATAGCTATGGCTCATGGAGCTCAAATCCAATTGCTTTGACGCCCGATCTTGCTCCAGGAAAAACCATTAAATACAGACTTACCGCAAAAACCAATGACGCTAGCATGGGCGTTATTTTGGATGACTCGACGAGCTGCGCCAACGACAACGTGACCGAAAGTGGTTCAGGGGTTCAAACTCCTGACGACAACTTGCGTGTTAGTAAAGATGTCGACAGTCGTTACTATTCATCGGGTCAAACACTCACTTACACCATCGTAGTGACTAACGATGGTGATGGCTTTGCAAACCAAGTTCAGGTCTTGGATGAACTCTCGGCGATCGCTACTCAAGATATCAATGGTAATACGATCAACGCCTATTCGGATTGGACCATTACTGCAAACGCATATAAAGCAGACGGTACAGCCGCGACGGCTTCCAACACTGGTATTGTTGGGGCAGTAAAGTATCCCGACAACCTGAATGTGATTGCGACGCTTGAGCCACATTCCTACATTGAATACACCATCGTGGCAGACACTCATCCTCTAGCGAATGGGCACATTCAAAACCAAGTGACGGTCGACGGTACTGTGTACGCCGACCGAGGTTCTGATCCGCGTGATTTCGCTATCGAGGTTAACAAGCGTGTTAAAACGAACACCGATACCAGTTTTGATACCAAGCAAACCTCGTATTCCAAGCTGGACAACGAAGTGACGTTTGAAATCAGTGTGAAAAATGCGAAAGAGAACGGCTATGCAACCAATGTGCAAGTCAAAGATGCGATATCAACCATCACGGCTGAAATTTTGGAGCCAGATGGCGTCACTAAGCCAGTTTTCAATGCTTGGACTATTCGTGCTGAAATCAAGTCTGACGATCCTTTGTTGAACGGCAATCCTGCTTACACCGATGTCGGCAGCTTCTCAGACAACCTTGATTTAGATACTAACGCTCAAATTCCACCGAATGTTGAGGTGGTGTACACAATTGTCGCTCAGATTGACCGTTCAAATCCGGATCAAATTCTGTACTCTCAATTCAGTAATACCGCGACGGTTAAAACGCCAGATTCTACTGTCCAGTCATTAGCATCAGACAGAGTTACGGTGTATCCAAAAGAACCTAAGATCATCGTGACTAAAACCACTCCGGATGACGAGTTTATCCCCGGTGATTGGGTCACATTTACGGTCTCCATTTTCAACTTTGGTGAAGGTTATGCGAACGAAGTTCATGTAACGGACGATATTGTGGGTCTGGATGCGTTTTCTGAATGGACGATAGACGCGACGATTGATTCAAACAACTCGCCATACAAAACAGGCAGTTACGCAGGGCCTAAATCGGGTTACCCAAACAATGGAAATATTGACTCGCGTATTGATATCGACCCTAAAGTGGGGGGTGAGAAAGGCTCGGTGGTTTACGTTATTCATGGTCGAGTGAAGAACGATTATGCCAAGCAAGAGATCTCCAATACGGCGCAAGCTTATGATCCTTTAACCAATTTGAACCAGTCGTCTTCTGCACAAATTGGTGATGGTTCGAGCGACAAGCTTAATGTATCGATCTTAAAAACTGCCGATAAAGTCCGCTTTGTTCCGGGTGAAGACGTGACCTACGAAATCCGTGTTCTCAACAATGGCTCGCACACTGAAACCGGGTTAAAAGTCGTTGATAAGTTGCAAGATATTTTGTCTGTATTAGCGAACGACAAAGACAATCGTTATCAAGATTATCCGGACCAAAGCCCGTTCGAATATTGGCAATTTGACTATGACGACGGTGCCGGTTTTCATTCTGTAACAACGGAGAACTTTGTGTATCCCGAAGGAGACGCTTCCAAAACAATGAGTTTGGAACCGGACGAAGTGCGTACGTTTAAAATTAAAGCGCGTGTAAAAGATAACGTCGTTGGTTCGCTAGATGAAGGGGGGAAATTCAACGATAAAATTGCAAATGATGCATACATCTATCGCGATCTTGGTGAAGTAACGGAAACTTCTCACATTTCACACCATGAAATGAAAAAGGCATACAACGGTGGGAATGTCACGCGCAAGCTATTGGTGAATGGAGTCGAATCTCGTTTTTACTCACCAGGTGATACGTTGACCTATTTAGTGACGGTATCGTCTCAAACAGGTTACGTGAACGACCATACTGTGAGTGAAAACATCACTGACGTGACGACACAATTGCTCGATGGGTCAACTGCAACTCCCTTCGCGTCTGGTTTTACCGTTGATGTATCGAAAAGTGATGCCCACGGCGGTGACGGCACAACCGATGGTACGCTAGATGGCACGGTAGCAAACAATCAAAACATCTCAACCGTTATTGATGTGGCGGGTGGGGACTCAGTCACATACCAAGTCGAGGGCGTCGTTCGTGAAGAGTCGGTAGGTAACATTACCATCGGCGGTATCACCGTTATTCCAAACAGCTACCATCTTTCATTCAGCAAAACCGTTGATGAAGTAAGCTATGAGCCGGGTCAGCCATTGGTCTATCGCCTAACGATTGAAAACGATGGTAAGGGGAACGCGTACAATATTCCTGTGGTGGATCGCTTATCCAACATCACTGTGGAACTTGTTGATGGAACAAGTGAAAAGGCGTTTGATTCGGGCTGGACTATCGAGCAGAACATCGTCAGTGGTAGCGATAAAGCCATTCTCGATCTTGATGGTTCAGTTGAAAATAATCGAGATATCGACACGCATGCCTCCATCCCTGCGGGCACTAAAATTGAGTACAAAGTGACGGCGACGGTAAACAACAATGCAGTCGGTGAAATCCTCAACTTGTTGACCGTTGACGGCGATACTGTCAGTGCGAAGACGAAAGCATCGGCAGAGAAATACGACTTCGAAAAACACATTACCCGCTTCTTAGATCAAGACGGTGTTACTTCATTGAGCGGCGGTTACACGCCAGGCGGCTACATTGAGTATGAAATATCGCTCGTTAACCTTAACAACGTGCACATGCAAAACATGCCGATTAAGGATGAACTTAGCGCAATCAAAACCCAATACTTAGATGGAACGATGGGTGCAGCGTTTGACTCTTGGACCATCACGACTCAAACCGATACCAGTGATATCAGTGAGCCGGGGTCGGTCACGGATAACCGCGATATTGACACCCAGTTTAACCTTGCAGCAAATAGTTTCGCTGTTGGCGGCACTTTCATCAAATATACGGTGAAAGCAAAGATCAGCGAGAAAGCGGTTGGCCAAATCTTAAACGTAGCGGTTATCGATAACAGTCATAACCTAGTCGCTGAGCCAGCCAACATGCTGCCTTCTGAGGTAAGCAAATCCCACAAAGCGTACACGGATTCGTCTTTATCGAGCGAAAAGCTGACGTACAATCACACGCCTAGTGGTGAAAGCATTGTGTACCGTCTGCGCCTTCAAAACAATGGTAAAGGACTGGAGTACAACAAATCACTGCAAGAGTTATTCTCTAGCATCAAAGTCCGAGTGGCACAAAATGCGGCTGGAGAATCAGACGCGCAGAGTTTACCTGCGTTTGCTGCGCACGGATGGGATGTGAGCGTGAAAACTTCTGGTGAAGCAACGACGGATATCGGCGGTTTTGTTGGTGGTGCAAATGCGGATATCGATATTCCAGTTCTATCCATTGCGCCGGGCGGTTGGATTGAGTTTGTGATGAAGTCACGTATTCGCCCAGACGCTTTGGATCAAATTGCTTCGACGCCGAAATACGACGGCACGAACTTTGCGACAGCTCGCGTGACACCGGAAGGCAGCAATCTAGCCGTTAACAAAGAGATCGTTTCGATTGCTGGTAAACCTTACGCTGCGGGAGATACCTATAAACCAGAAGATGAGGTGGTGTATAAGTTTACGGTGACCAACACCGAACCTGTATGGCGTGATGAGGCCGCGATTCAAGACATCATCTCTAATGTTCGTGTTGAAGTTATTGGTGACACAACGAAATCAGCATTTTCAGAATCTGAAATCAGCCACGTCTTTACCTCTGTTGGTACCAGTGGCACGCAAGACACCTACATCCAACCATACGATGCCACCGATGATCTGGATTTGGTGGTTGATATTGCGCCTGAAGAAGTGATCGAATTTACCGTAAAGGGGAAAGTTCGCGCAGATGCTGTCGGTGATATCGATGGAAACACCGCAAAAGCCGGCAACCAGAGTGACACAACGGAAACCATTCCTCCTGTCGCACCTGTTTTAGATTTCCAAAAACTGGTGCTGAACACGACCGCCGACAGCAGTACGTGTACGTTCCCATCTTCGACGGGCACTGATTGTCACTACAATCCGAATGGCCAGATCCAGTATCAAGTCTCAGTCACCAACGTAGGTGAAAGTACCACTAATGGTGCCACCATTGTGGATGAACTGGACAAGATTAACACGTCTGATGGCAAACCAGCTTTTACGGATTACAGCGTGGCGATTGTTAGTGCACCAACGTCAGACCGCTTCTCCATCAATGGTCAATATCAAGGCAATGTACCCTTAAACGCAGCATTCGATCTGATGCCAGGCGATACCGTTGTCTTTGAAATTGATGGCACGGTTGCGGCGGATGCAACGGGCGCAATAACTAACGTAGCAAAAGTTGCAGGCGTGGACAGTAATGCTGTCGTGCTTGATCCGGGAACTTCGAACCTGCTGGCGCAAAAGTCGACGGACACTCCGACGTACACGCCGGGCTCGGAAGTGCGCTATCAGATGCGAATTCGCAACGTAACCACCAATAATGAACTGGTGGATGTGCGCGATACCATTAGTAACTATTTGGTTGAGACCGCGGACGGCACTGAAAAAGTCGCACTGAAAGATTGGAGTGTAAGCGCGAGCGTTATCTCTGACGGTAACCCGGCGTACACCGACATCAACAACTTAAATCTCATTGCGGATAATACCGACATCGACACCACCATTCAGATGGGTGGCAAAGCGCCAGATGACACCTATACCGAGGTTCTCATTGAGGTGGTAGGGCACGTGCGTGACGACGCGGTTGGCGAGTTTACCAACCAGTTGCAAGGGAAGTTAAGCAGTGGCTCGCGCTATGTGACGTATAACTTACGCGAAAAAGTGATCGTTCCTGAACCGGGCAATTTGGCCGTCACGAAAATCACTACCGATCCAGCGGCTATCTACCATCCGGGCGACATTATTGGTTACGACATCGAGGTGAAAAACACTGGCAGCGGCTATGCAACTGACGTATTGATTGCGGATTTGTGGAAAACCATTCGTACTGAAAAAGCAGGTTCTGCCTTGCCTGTTCGTGCCTTTGAGGGTTGGTCTGATGTCAGCGTTAGCGTAGATGGAACGGATCCGAGCTTAACTCAAGCTGTGTCGGGCTCAGAAGTAACGGGCGATAACGGTTATCAAGTTCGTTACAACATTCACCCTGCTCATAGCGTCAAGCTGCATGTAGAAGGCGTGGTCAAAGCCGATCTGGTTGGTGATATCACAAACGTGGTCGAAGTCAGTGACGCGACGAGTAAACAAGCCGCGCAAGCGACGTATGTTGCAGCTGCCGCCGATTTGAATGTGACAAAAATCGTCGATAAAACTCAGTATGAGTCTGGCGATACGCTGACGTATACGATTCAAATTGAAAACACCACGGCAAACTGGGCGAACGATGTCCAAGTTAAAGACTTCGTAAACAAAATTACGGCGGCCAGTGTGACTGGTGCAGACGTGATTGCGTTTGAGTCTGGGACTATTTACATGAATGCCGAGTCTCTGAACGGAGCCACTAAGTTCCCCGCAGCCAATGACGAGTTCATTGATGGCAGTATTGATATTGCGCCTAATGATGTGGTGACCATCACCGTAGAAGGTGAGCTTAACTCGCAAGTCGTTGGTGAGGTGACCAATACCGTTGATGTTACCTACAACGGCACCACAAAAACGGCAGAAGCGACCAGCACGGCCAAGATCCCCGATCTAACGTTTGTGAAAACGCCGATGGTGGAGCATTACAGCCCAAACAAAGCGTCGGGTTACATTCTTAAAATTGTCAATGAAGGCAACAACTACGCGAACGATATCAATTTGAAAGATGCCATTGGCGCGTTAACTGTCGATACGATTGATGGTTCAACCAACCAAGCATTTTTGCAATGGGCCGTTCAATATGTAGCGGGCAGTGCATTAACTACGGTCGATGCGAACTCTCTGGTGGTGGATAAAGATATTGACTACAACATCGACCTAGCACCAAATGACAGCATTACGTTGTACGTGATTGGTTTAGTGAATGCACAAGCAACTGGTGACATCGTTAACCAAGCCACACTCAACTACAACGGCAAAGATATTCTCGCAACTGCAACGCTAAAACCTTATCCGGGCGATGTCGTTATCGAAAAGTCCGCTGACGAACGATATTACCAGCCGGGAGAGTTCTCGACATTCCGAGTCAAGGTCACGAACAATGGTTCTGGTTTTGCTGCGGATGTCAAAGTGGAGGATTTGATTTCTTCATTAGAGGTTGAAACGTCTGGTGGCGCAATGGAAGCGGCATTCAACGATTGGACTATCGTGACCAGCAAAGGTGACCTTCGCACCAATATCGAGACCTTACCGGGACCAAATTCGGACATCGCGACCAATCTCGATATTGCTCCAGGAGATACGGTTGAATTTGCTATTACAGGCACAGTGAACAGCCGAGCGGTTGCCAACATTATTAACACAGCAACGGCTGAGTTTGCAGGTGCAACGACAGAAGCAACCGCAATCTTAGAAACGCTGCCTGAAGAAGTGTGGATTGAGAAAACAGCCGAATCTCCAATGTATATTCCGGGAGAAGATGCGGTATTCCACGTTCGCGTTTACAACGGCACTGATGGTTTCGATAACGACATCGCGTTAGAAGATATTTTGTCGGGCATTAAAGTCACCAACATCTATGGCGTGAGTGATCGTGCTTTCGAGAGTTGGACGATTGAAACGACGAACAGCGACAGCCGCACCACCATTACCCCGATGCCTGTCGATAATCAGGATATCCGTTCGATGATCGATATAGCACCGCATGACATTGTGGAGTTCACGATCACCGCGAAGACTAACCCGTTAGCCGCGAGTGATATCACCAACACGGCAACGGCGGATCTCAACGGTACGCAGCAGCATTCAAGTGCCACTGTTCAGCCTCAATCTCAGGGGATCTCGATTGAGAAAACCGCAGACACCCAATATTACGTTCCGGGTGCAGAAGCGACGTTCCGCGTCAAAGTGAAGAATGAAGGCACAGTCCCAGCGACAGATGTGGCTGTAAAAGACGCCATTAGCAATCTTGAAGTCGTGCGTCTTGATGGTACATCGGTAAAAGCATTCGACTCTTGGCGCATTGAGGTGAATAAAGCGAATGCGGAAACCGAGATCACCAACATGCCGGGCGTGAATTCCGACATCGATTCAACGCTAACGATCGCTGCGAATGATGAAGTGGAGTTTGTGATTACAGGCCTTGTGAACCAATACGCTACTGGCGAAATTGAGAATACCGCCAGCGCCACATTCCGTGGTGAAACGCAAGATTCAACAGCGACACTGCTGGCGATGCCGGAGTCGGTCAAACTTGAAAAAACCGTTGACGATGAGTTCTACCGTCCGGGAGAGAGTGTTACTTACCACGTGGTGTTAACGAATGAATCGGGTTCATTTACTGAAGAGATGGTACTGAAAGATCTGATCTCAGAACTCAAGGTCAACACCATCAACGACACTCAAGCTGAAGCATTTACCAGTTGGCGTATGACCAGTTCATACAACGATGAACGAACCATCGTTCTGCCGCAAATTCAGGGCGACAATCTGGATGTAAACAGTCGCGTGATTCTTGCGCCAAATGACACATTAGACATTGAGATTACCGGTGTGGTCAATGCAGACGCGATGGGCGAAATCACCAACCATGCTTACGCATACGACAAATCGGAAAGCGATGTTTTGGCAGAAGATGTCGCCATTATCAAACCGCAACCGATCATCTTATCGGTGACCAAAGTGGCCGATAAAGCCGAATACACCAATGATGACGATGAAATCACGTTCACGATGACGGCGACCAACCGTGGCTCTGGTGATGCAGAGAGCGTGAACTTGTTGGATGAAATCGACAAATTGATTGGTAGCAACGGTAATGCGTTGTTCACGACATGGAAAGCGACTATTACAGAGCTGAAATCTGGCGTTGTGGTCTCTGTGGATTCGGATAACAACGTCAATTCCAACCATACCTTGAAAGCGTACCAAGGCAACGAGTTTGAAATCGTCGTGACAGGTGAGATCAATCAAGGCATTGATGACAACTTTACCAACGTTTTCACGGCGGCGGCATCGACGGGCGAAACGGCATCTGCGAATGTCACGATCAAAGTGAAAAAGCAGGCTTACAACGAAGGCATGCTGAAAGTCACTAAAGTGGCAAGCAAATCGGAAGCCAGTGTCGGTGAAGTCGTTGAATATGAAGTGGTGATCACCAACGAAAACGACAACCCATTCTCAGGAGTGCGTCTGGTCGACCGTTATCCTGGTGGCTTTGCTTACATTCCTGATTCTACCGAGATGGTAAATAGCGGCCCTGATGGCGTATTTGATACCTCCGACGATATTCAAATCACGGTCGAGCCGACCAAGACAAACCAGCTGTTCTTCGATGTTGGTGACATGAATATCTATGGTAAAGGCGATTCTCAAACTGCGGATGCTGTGCGCATTCGTTACCTAATGCGCGTCAGTGTCGGTGCTACCTTTGGTGTCTACACCAACACTGCATGGGCAGAAGCGCCACCAGCTGAAAGCTTCTCGGCACAGAACACCAGCACTAACTACGTGGTGAAATCGAACCTAGCGAGCGCAACCGTCGAAGTGATGCCAGACAAAGTATTCGATACCGCTTCTATCATCGGTAAGGTGTTCGAAGACCACAATGGTGATGGTTTCCAAGCAGATGCAACCGCGGACGATGTTCTCATCGACATTGACCTTGCGCTAGGTGATTACGTTCCGAACTCGACCTTCATTATCCAAGATGGCGTAGAAACTCAGCTCAAAGATGTGACGGGTAAACAGCAAGGTCAACCTGTAGTGATGTCGAGAATGGATAAAGGCTACGAAGTGGATGAGCTATATGGCTTGTCTCGTAACCGAACGCTTAAGCAGATCAACCAAGTGGCGTTCCAATTCAAAACACGCACTCGCCAAGGCTTCTCATTCAAGGTGACCACCGATAACGGCACGCACATCGAGTTCGACCAACAAGGCAATGCGATTACCAAGCATAAAGGTGATAAGCAAAAAGGCCTGTCGGCAGAGAACATCGATGTAGAGAGAAACCTTTATCGCGACGGGGATGAGTACCTTTGGGAGATCGTCGTTGAGAACAAAGGGCTTTATGAAGACGGTATTCCGGGTGTTCGACTGCTTACCGTCGAAGGCATCATTATCGAGACCGACCAATATGGTCGATACCATGTTCCAGATCAGTGGGTGTTGAATAAGAAAGGGAAGCAGTTCTTGGTCAAAGTCGACACAGACTCGCTACCAACGGGTATGAAAGTGATCAGTGAAAACCCGAAAGTACAACGAATCACACCAAACAAACTGACGAAATTTAACTTCAGTATTCAAAGCAGTGGGGATGATTAACCGTTCGTAACTTACACGTTGGCTGGGCTTGTTCCCAGCCATTGACTGCAACGGTTAAGCAAGAAAATTATGATTAGATTTAGACAATCAAAACTGACGATATGTATCGCGGCGGCGTTGCCGATCCTATCGTACGCAAAAGACACCAGCCAGTTAGAAAAGCTGGGCAGTGACTCACTGGGTATTGAAGTTAACACGCATGAACAAACCGACAATTCTCGTATTTATCTGGAACAAGGTGCGATTTGGGTTAGCCGTGACATCATGCGCTTTGACCCAGTGTTGGATCTGAGCATCAGCAGCAATGTGGAAGTCAGAAACGGCAAACCTCTGCAAGAGATGAGTTTTGCTATCACCACCAACTTCAGCTACTACGTGGATCATTACCAATTAGAAGTGTATCGCGGTGGCGATCGTGGTTTGGTGTCTCCGCTGGCGGTGGTGGAAGGTCAGCAATTTGCCAACGATTTCAACATCGTTTGGGATGGCAAGACCGATCAAGACTACCAATTTGAATCCAACACGCAGCTTCTGTTTCGCTTAAAAGCGTTTGATAAAGACGGCAACATGGACGTGACAAGCGTCGGTGTGCTCGATCTTGTTGAACCCGATTCTGAAGTCGACATCGACAAGAATGATGGTGAAGAAGATCAAAGCCGTAAGCTTGGCAAAGCTCAGTTGATGCGCCACAACATTCCTACCTCGGCTGGTCTGGCAAGGTTTATGGGTACGGGACTAAAAGGTGTCGACAAAGTGGTGATTGGTGAAGATGAATTTGACGTAGAAGAGGGCGAGCTTTACGCCGAACAATACTTGCCAGCCGACGCCTATCTATTCCCAACTCGTGTGGTATTTGATAGCGGTGAAGAGCGACGTTACCAACTGTACGTGCGTATTCCGGATGAATATTGGGTACAAGCGGGTTTGGCGGACTTCTACATTGGTAAAAACAAAGTCACAGGTAATTCGGCAGCATTGGCGGTTGATGACCAATATCAAGATGATATCTACAACCAAGGTCGCTTAGCGTATTTTGGCCAAGGTAAGTTTGGTGACAAACTTCGAATCACCACCCACTTTGATACCAAAGAGAGTGACGTGCGAGACATGTTTAAGCACCCGTTTGCCTCTGATTCATCCAGCGTATTCGACATTCTCGAAGACGACGATGAAATGTATTACGGCAACTACGGTGACAGCTCGAACATCTACAAAGTGGTCAACACCAAAGGCAAAGTGTATCTCAACGTTGAATACGACAAATCCAACGTTTTGTGGGGGAACTACAACACAGGTATAACTGGTACTGACAACAACGATTACAACCGCAGCCTATATGGTTTCAAAGGTGACTATCGCACACGTTCTACCACCAAGTTCGGTGAAGATCGTCTTAACATCGTTGGCTTTGCCGCCGAATCGGACTCGCTGTTTGCGCACGATGAATTTTTAGGTACTGGCGGTTCGCTGTACTTCTTACGCCATGGCGAAGTTGTACCGGGCAGCGACAAAGTGATGGTTAAGGTGGTCGACCCAAACAGCGGCATCACCTTGCAAGAACTGCCGTTGCAGTCGGGACGTGACTATGAAGTCGACCCATACCAAGGCCGAATTATTCTAACCAAACCACTAAACAACATCATTTCTGACAACTTTGGCTCGGTCATTAACGACTCCCCAGCTGACGGTTATGACAACTATCTTGCTGTCGATTATGAATACGTGCCTCAAGGCAGTGAAGCGCTTGGTGCAATGACCGCTGGTGGACGCGTCAAAGGTTGGGTAAACGACTACATCGGTGTAGGTGCAAACTATCAAACCGAAGAAAAAGATAACCAAGACTATGAAGCGTACGGCACAGACTTAACGCTACGAGCATCAGAAGGCACCTATTTGAAAGCCGAGTTCGGCCACAGTAAAGGTCGTCAAACCGATTCTAACTATGTCTCTTTCGATGGTGGTTTAACCTTTACGCCTATTGGTGGCAGTGCGGATGATCGTGAAGGTGACTCTTATCAAGTGAAAGGGGTGATGAACCTCTACGATATCGCCCCGAGCGTGTTTTCTGCTGTGGGTAACGATGTTAAAGCTTGGTACAAATCTAAAGATGCAGGTTACAGCTACGCAAGTCAAGATGACGATTTAGAACAAGAATCTTATGGTACGGAAATCCGTCTTCAAGCAACGGATCTTGTTGCGGTGAAAACTCGATTTACCTCGATGGAAGAGCGTGAGTCCGACGGCACACTAAGAACGGATTCTCAACAGGCAGAACTGGAAACTCAGGTCAAAGTGACCAAACACATCAAGATTTCCGCAGCAGGTAAACAGGTCGAAGAGCTAAACAACGAAGACGAAAAAGGCAAAGGCACCTTAGCGGGCCTGCGTGCCGATTACATTTGGGATAGCGACAACAATGTTTACATCAAAGGGCAAAAAACCGTTGGAAAAACAGATGAGTACGATGAGAACGACAGCGTCACTATTGGTGGTGAAACGCGTATTTTAGAAGACTTCGTCGTTGGCGCAGAATACACCACGGGCGATCGTGGCGATGCGGCTGAAGCCAGCGTGACTTATGATGTGACGGAAGACTACAGCACTTACTTAACCTATGTCGATGACAGCTACGAAGGCAAAAACAACGTGATTGTCGGCCAACGTGCAGATCTGACCTCTACGGTCGATTTCTACCAAGAAAACCAATTTGTTGATGAGAACAACGGCAAAGGTCGCATCGATTCATTCGGCTTTGGCTACGACATGAATGACGACATCGACATGGGTATCGGCTATCAGAAAGGCGAAATCGAGGATGATCAAAACATCACCACCGAGCGCCAAGCGGTGAGTGTAAGCACCTCGATTGATGTCGATGATGTGTTGTTCAAGAACAAAGTGGAATATCGTGTCGATAAGACAGATGACTCTGCTGACCCAGACAAAAAACGCATTGACCAATGGGTGACGACCAACCGTTACACCCATCATCTGACGGAAGAGTACACCTTATTCGGTAAGTTCAATTACTCACGCTCAGAAAGCAAATCGAGCGACAAAATGTTGGCTCGTTTTATTGAGTCGACCGCTGGATTGGCGTATCGCCCAATTTACAACGATCGTTTGAATTTGTTGTCGCGCTACACCTACTTAGTGGACTTCGACCAACTTAATCGCGATGTGGATTACAAAGATGAAGAAAGCCATATCATTGAAGTGGAAGGCATCTATTCACTTGATGCCAACTGGGATTTAGGCGCGAAATACGCATTCAAAAACAAGCATGAACTTTTCACTCGTCAATCGGGTGAAGACATTCCGGTTGACAGCAAAATCTCATTGTACGGCTTAAGTGCTTCTTACCGAGTGATGAAAGAGTGGGACGTGACAGGCGAGTACCATTGGAAGACCGATTCGACCTACGATGAGTTAGAGCGAGGTGCGCTGATTTCAGTGAACAAACATCTTGGCGACAACTTCAAAGTCGGCGTCGGCTATAACTTCTCAGGCTTTGACAGCAACCTTGCGAATGATGATGACTACGACGCATCAGGCGTGTTCATTAACCTAGTTGGTAAGTTATAAGAGGGTCACATGAAAACGACGATTCGCTTGTTGAGCGGCATTATGATTGGTGCATTGTTAGCAGGTTGCGCTACCGAGACTTACGTGAGCCAAGAAAACCGAGAGAAATTCTCCGATGTGAATGTCTCTAAATTTCTTATTAGTGAGTGCTTAGCGCCGCAGCGAGAAATTCATATTGCCGTTGCAGAGCACTTTGATTTCGACAAATTCAATATCCGTGAAGCAGATGCGACAAGTCTGGATGCGTTTATTCGCGATATTCAAGGTTTAAGCGGACGCATTACCATTGTCGGTCACACTGATTACAAAGGTTCAAACGAGTACAACGACGCGCTTTCTCTACGCCGAGCACAATCCGTTGCGGCGTACCTCAAGCAGCAGCTTGATCCCACTTTTTATGATTGGGAGATCAAGCACTTTGGCGAGACTCAACCGCTTACGCTCGATACTTCAGATCAAGCGCGTGCCGAAAACCGCCGAGCGTACGTCATGTTTGAGGAGGCGCAAAAATACGATGAGATGCCATTCTGCGAACCTCCAAAGCCAGAGCGTAAGGTTTATATGACCATGACGCCACACTTCGACTTTGATCAGTCAGAGTTGAAAGCTGAAGATCTCACTCAGCTCGATGATTTCATTGAACAGTTACAAGGGTTAGAAGGCAGCATTTTGGTTGCAGGGCACACCGATCAAGTCGGCTCGCTTTCTTACAATGAAAAATTGGCAGAGCGACGAGCTCAAACTGTGGCCGAATATCTCAAGACCAAACTTGATGCGTCGCGGCTTGTTTGGGAGGTCAAAGCGTTTGGTGAACTGCAACCGGTCATAAATCAAACGACTTCGGAAGCAAACGCACTGAATCGACGTGCCTTTATCGTATTTAAAGAGAGTGAACACGGACAACTGACAGAATAATTTGTTATGGTTACCCATTACTATGCGAAAGATAATAAGTCTGTAACAAGGGAGCTGGGTAATGGAGAAAGTGCAGTTGGTCGTCGATTTTCTTCTCACGCACAAAATGCTGTTTACCACATTAATTTTGTTTTTTATGTGGTTGGTACGTCGTTCAATTTTGTCGATGATTCGCGGTGATCATGCCTTTTTAACCGAAGATCAACGCAGTTGGATGTCGAGAACCAAAAACGGTACGTTTGCGTTCACATTGCTGATCCTGTTTATCCTCTGGCAATCAGAAATCAGTGAGTTTGCGCTCAGTGTTACAGCGATTGCGGTCGCTATTGTGGTGGCATCGAAAGAGATCATTTTGTGTTTTACAGGCTCGATTCAACGTGCAAGTTCGCGCTCGTTTCGAGTGGGTGATTGGATTGAAGTGGGGAAGTTGTGTGGCGAGGTGATCGAACACAACATGATGGCGACGGTGATTCAAGAGATCGATTTGCATCACGGGCAATACCATTACACGGGTAAAACCGCGACGTTGCCGAATAGTATGTTTTTCACCTATCCGGTTAAAAACCTCAACTTCATGAAGCGTTATGTTTACCATAATTTCACGATTGTGGTGAAAGACTTCGTCAACCTGTATCCGCTACTGACACCGTTAACGGACAAAATTGATGAGCATTGCAGTTACTTTAGTGATGTGGCTCATCGTTACAATGCCATGATCGAGAAGCATGCCGGTGTCGATCTGCCGGGTGCAGAGCCGCACATCCACATTTCAAGTCATATTAATGGTGAGCAGATTGTGCATGTGATGATCTTCTGCCCGACAGATAAGGCGAACCATTTAGAACATTTGATTCGTCAGGACTTTATGGAGCTTTACGAGCAGCGTTTTCCTGCTTCGAATGATGAATCGAACGACGCTGCCTTCAACTAACTCGCATTAAAAAGAAACCCGCTGCTTCGGAGTAAACTCCCAAAGAGCGGGTTTCTTTTTTCGCTTATCTTTACGCCAAGCTATCGGAACTTGCTTTTGAGCATCAGGAACAAGAAGTAGGTACTACCGATAATCGCGACTAACGTACCTGCTGCAATTTGGCTCGGGTAAATGGCGATTTGCCCTAACCAATCCGCCCAAACCATAAGCGTTGCACCAATTAAACTGCCAACGAATAATTGTTCTTTGACCTTTCTTGCTCCTAGCATCATCGCCATGTGTGGTGCGACCAAACCAACAAAGGAAACAGGGCCGACCGTCGCCGTTGAAAAGGCACACAGCAGAGCAACGATAACAAGCAAAATCGTGTTCGCAGATGATGGATTCAGCCCGCGCGCGTTAGAAAACGCTCGACCAATAGAAATCAGTGTTAGCCAACGTGACAACGCTAATACAATCGCTAAAAGCACCAACACGGAGATAAGTAACACCAATGCACTTGTGCTGGTGACGCGATACGTTGAGCCCGTGAGCCAGAGCAAAATTTTGTAACTTTCCCCAGAGCCTTGCGCCAACGCAAACTGCACGAGAGCTTGTAATAGGGCGCTAAGGGCAATACCCGAGAGTACAAAATTAGAAGGGTTAAAGTGGCTGCGTTTCCCGATAATGAGCAGCAGCATCAATACGGTCAGACTGCCTAGAAAAGCGACACCCCAGTTAAATGCGGCGAGTACAGAGCCAACCATCACACCAGTGATGATAATGGCAAAGGTTGCGCCGGATGACACACCGAGAATGTCTGGGCTCGCGAGTGGGTTGTAAACGATGCGCTGCAAAATGATCCCAGCAACGGAAAGGGCAACGCCTACTGAAATCGCACTGATCATGCGTGGCCACCGCAGTTGCCATTGGAACTCGCCAGGAATCGAAAACTCAATACCACTGATACCGTGCGTAACAAATGAGTACGCCAGAATGCCGATGATCCCCATTACTGCAATGCCCCAAACTGCTGCGTTCGATAGAGCCGTTTTTCCTTGGCTCATCGACAAGTTCAGCTGATCCGTAGCTGTCAGTTTCTTGCGAGTAAACCAGATCAACGCAGGTGCACCAATGGCCGCCGCCGCCACACCGCTTGGGATGGTTTCTTCTAACAACAAACTGAGATAAATCGCCGCAGAATCGGTGATAAGCAGCAACGCAGCGCCAAGCAACATGCTGCTGATGAGTTCATCGCGTGGCGTTCTCGCTCCCATTGCGCGGGCGATGTTTGGTGTTAACAAGCCGATAAAACTGATGATACCAACCGCAGTGATTGAGGCTGATACTAGCCAAATACCCATCACCATTAACGCCCCAAACGCGGGTAATACCGCTAAGCCTCGGGCTGCTGCGCCTTCTTGTCCCAGTTTCATTAAGGTCAGAATGCGGGGTGCGATGATCAATATGACGATTGCGATAGTAGAACGTGGCAGCAACCATTCAAACCAATCCCAACTGTATTGTGAAAGGTCGCCCGCTCCCCACATAAAGATGTTTTGAGCAAACTGTGCATTGAGAATAATTAGAGCTGTCGCGATGGAGCCAAGCAAAATGTTGATGACCATGCCGGAGACCACTAAAGGCAACCCCGTCATATTACGCACACCAGCGATCGAAATGATCAAACCAAACGCCACCAAAGCACCTGCCATGGCAGCGAAAGCGGAATAGTCAGCCACCCAGTCAACAAACCAAATATTAACGATGACCAGCGCAAGCCAAGCACCGGAAGAGGTGCCTAAGGTCAGCGGTGAGGTGAGGTTGTTTTGCGTTAACTGTTGCATCAAACTGCCAGTCAGCCCGAGCATTGCACCAACCAATAACGTGATGCTCAATCGAGATAACTGAGACTGCATAAAGAAAACATCACGAAATTCGTTGGCGCTTTCTGGTTGAGCGAACAACTGCCATTGTTCACTCAACGACAAGCTCGTATCAATTTGTAAGCTCAATAGGCTAAGCAACGCAATCAGCGCGACATAGCCAATGTACGGTTTCGTTCTCATTGTTTTGGTGCCAGTTCAATTAAGCTGTCGGTAATGGCTTCTGCCATGTATTGCAAAGACATCGCGCCGCCGTAGGCCCACACCGCTCTTACCGAATTTACGCGCTGTTTTTTCACGAATGGCATCGCTTGCCAAAGTGGTGAGCTGTTCAACTTGCTCTCTTGCGGGAAAGGCTGCACGTAAAGTACGTAGCTTTGTTCAAGGTTTTGTAAGCGGTTGATGCGATCTTGTTTGATGCCCCAAGCGCGCGCAGAGACGTTGATTGGGTTGGTTAGCCCAAGCTGCTCAACTACATAGTCAGTGGTCGAATTTTCCGTCGATAGCAGAACAGAATTGGGTGTCGAGAAGCGCATCACCAACACCTCTAATGGGGCAGAATAATGCTGACGAATTTTGTCACGCAGTTGTTTGAATGAGTCATTGAGTTTTGCCAGTTTTTGTTCCGCTAACTCTTGTTTATCAAACAGCGCACCTAACGTACGAAAATGCTTGATTGCGGTTTGAGCCGCGGTTTCGTCTTGCGAAAAATTCGGCAAATACACCACTGGCGCGATTTGTCTGAGCAGGGGAATCAAATCTTGCTGGGGAGAAGCCGCTAGGATCACATCGGGTTTCAAGCTCGCGATCTTTTCTAAATTGGGTTCGGCGCGAGTGCCGATATCCTCAATGGATTCTGGGGCGTAAGGATTCACTACCCACTGGCGGTAACCCGGCAAGTTAGGCGCCGCAATGGGCTCGATGTCCAACGCGAGCACTTGCTCCAAAATGTCCCAGTTGAGAACCACGACGCGTTGCGGCACTTGCTCAAAAGTCACCGCGCCGTACGCATCATGAACGGTAATGTCTGCGTTCGCTCGTGCAATCATCACTGTGAAAAGTAGAGTCGTGCAGCTTAGTTGTTTGAGAAATCTAACCATCATGCACATACCACCGCCACCTTCTGGCTAGCAAGTGTGTCCGCGGGCGTTGGATGATCAATGAGCTTAATTGGTGATTCGTAAAGTGCAGACAAACGCGCTTCATCAAGCAGCATTTCGGCGTTGCCTTCAAAGGCAATTTGACCTTTTTTGAGCGCAACTATGTGGGTTGCGTAGCGCAATGCTAAGTTCAAATCGTGAAGGATCACGATAATGCCTACGTTCTCGGTTCGATTCAGCTCTGCCAGTAGCGCCATCAGTTGAAATTGATGGTGAACATCGAGCGCGGAGGTCGGTTCATCTAGGATCAAAATCGGTGATTGTTGAGCCAACAGCATCGACACCCAAGCGCGTTGGCGCTCACCGCCCGATAAATCGTCCGCTAATGCTTGAGCAAACGGAGCAACGCCAGTGCGAGCCATGGCTTCAGCGATAATCTGTTTGTCTTCAGGTTTCCAACGACCAAGTGCGCCACGCCACGGAAAGCGGCCTAAGCGCACTAGCTCTTCTACCGTTAAACCAGCCGAGGAGGGCAGCTTTTGTGGCAAATAGGCTATCTGCTTTGCCAGCTCTTTGGTTTTGAGTGATGAAAGGGAAGTGTCGTTTAATGCTACCGTGCCTTTATCTGGTGACATTTGACCAGAAAGCAGGTTCACCAGTGTCGATTTGCCTGAACCGTTATGGCCCAAAACGACAGTCAGTTCATTCGTTGGGATGTTAAGTTGGTCGATGCCGAGGATCTGACGTCCACCTCGAACGATCTCAATATTAGACAGTTGAAACATGGATGGCTCTCAGGAGAAAACTCCCCTCAAGAAAGGGGAGTAGAAAGTTCAATTACCAGCGGTAGTTTGCGTTTAGCATGACAGAGCGAGACTGGCCGTAGTAACACCAGTAATCGCAACCTGATACAAATTCTTTATCCAGAATGTTGTTCACGTTTAGCTGTGCTTGCCACTGTGAAGTGATGTCGTAAGTGACTGACGCATCCCAAAGAGTCACTGAAGGAACGGTTAGGTTCGAGCTCTTAGGGTTATCTTTAGACTCGCCCACATAACGGACACCAGTACCGATGTTTAGACCTGGAATTAGGCTGTACGCGCTGTAGTCTACCCATGCCGAAGCTTGGTGTTCAGGAATAAGCGCGGCTTGTTTTTTGCCTTTGCCAAAGCTTTCGTCTGTTTTCGCTTTGGTATAGGTGTAGCTTGCCATCAGTTTTAGATCGTCGGTTAGCTGCGCCGTGCTTTCAAGCTCAATACCTTGAGAAGTCACTTCACCCGTTTGTGTCGCGATCCATGTTGATGGGTTGGTCACCAACGCGTTCTTTTGCGTAATGTCGAACCATGCTAGGTTGATAAAGCCATCCATAAAGCTTGGCTCATACTTCACACCCACTTCTACTTGCTCGCCTTCTAGCGGTTTGTAAAGCTCATTGGTTGCCGCATCAATGGTGCTGATCACTTCAAACGATTGAGAGTAGTTTGCGTAAGGTGACAAACCATTGTTTGCAAGGAACATCACACCCGCGCTGAGAGACAACTGACCATCATCACGAGATTCGTTTTGATCAACGCCTGCGCCTTTGCCAGAGTTTTCTGTTTTCACCCAGTCGTAACGAGCACCCACGTTACCAATCCATTGTTCATGCAGTTTCAATTGGTATTGCGAGTAGACACTTGCTTGAGATTTCTCAATCTCACGTTTCACGTTCTTTGAAGGATCAAGTGGATTGAAGTTACCGTAAACTGGGTTCCACGGGTTGATGGTGCCAAACGCGTAGTTGTCCTGTTCGTCGCCATCGGTTTTGTGGAATTGCAGATCCATACCGACGAGCACTGTGTGTTCTGCGTTATCTGTCATCCAGTTGCCGACAGCATTGTTATCGAACGTGATGCTCTGGTTTTTGCCGTCACGAAATACGATGCCTTGCGTTAATTCTTCTTTCGCCGGATCGTTGTTTGAGAATGCGTAAGAGCTGCGCAAGTACAACTCATTCGAACCGTAGTTGAGGTTTTGTGAGAATGACCACGTGTCATTGATGTCGTGCTCTAGCAAGTAACCTAGAGAGAACTGTGTGCGTTCGTATTTATCGTAGTTTGGCTGACCAAGGTTAGTCGAAGGATCGATTTTGCCAAAGTTAGAAACAATCAGAGTGCCTGCCGCTGGGAAAAATGGGTTGGTTGGCACACCGTCATCACGAAGGTAAGTGGCCAAAACGGTCAGCATTGTGCGGTCAGAAATGTCGAACTCGACGCTTGGCGCTAGATAAAAACGCTCGTTGTTGGTGCCGTCCAGTTCGCCATCTTGGCTTGTCATCAGGCCAACCAAACGGTAGCGGATTGTGCCATCGTCGTTTGCTTCATCAGCAATGTCAAAACCCACAGACTGGTGTTGGTTGTTGCCTACTTCCACTTTTACTTCGCCTTGAGGCGTAAACGTTGGTTTTTTCTGTACTGCATTCACGATACCGCCTGGTGCCGATTCACCAAACAGAATAGCTGATGGGCCTTTAACCACTTCCACACTTTCTAGGCTGTAAGGTTCGACTAACCATGTGTAGTAACCGTCGCGGAATAGGCGGTTGCCGTTTAGGTAAGTCGCAGCATCAAAACCGCGAACTTTGAACCAATCGGTGTCGTTGTCGGCGCCATAAGGCTGAGCGGTTACGCCAGATGTGTAGCGTAATGCTTCGTCCAATTTTTGCGGTGCACGAACGCGAAGTTCGTCTTCAGAGATAATAGAAACGCTGCGTGGTGTTTCTGCCGCTGGTGTTTCTACTTTTAACGCTTGTGCTGTGACGGTGATGGTTTCCATCGCGGTAACGTCATCTTGTGCGTTCGCTGAAAGCGCAACCACTGCTACTGTAGGCGCAATCGCACAAACCATTGCTTTACGGATCGCAACGGTCAGTAAGTTATTTTTCGTCATAAATACATTCCCGACAATTATATTTAACAAGAAGCTTAATTGTAATTATTATCATTTGAACTTTTGTTTCGGTATTTTACTGACTTTCGTATCAAAAGATAGTAAAACGTCCGCAAATTTATTCGCGGTAACCAAAGTAGTTGTTATGTTTAATTGGTTTGAAAAACTGACCCAACCCTTTCCCCAGATGGAAACCGAAAAGCCACCGAAGACGCTTTTTGGCTTCTGTCGCTTTTACACTCGTGGCTTTGAAGCCCCTTTACTTGTCATGGCGATATTCAGTGCATTGATTGCGGTGACGGAAGTGACGCTCTTACGTTACATGGGCGAATTGGTGGATATTCTTGCCAACCAAGACCGTGCAACATTCTGGGCGGATCAAGGCGATCGCATGATGATGATGGTGTTGCTTGTTGTCGTTGTGATGCCGTGTTTAGGCTTTGTGCACTCGATGGTGATGCACCAAACGTTATTGGGTAATTACCCGATGTCTATCCGTTGGTTGATTCATCGCTACTTACTGAAACAAGCGGTTGGCTTTTTCCAACGAGACTTTGCAGGCCGAGTCGCGACCAAAGTGATGCAAAGCGCGTTAGCGGTACGAGAAACAGTGATGAAGCTGGTGGATGTACTGGTTTACATCAGCGTTTATTTTCTGTCGATGATTTGGATGATGGGCGAGGCAGATGGCTTGTTGATGCTGCCGATTGTGGTCTGGTTAGGCATTTATGTTCTGATCCAGTTCTACTTTATCCCACGAATGAAGCAGGTTGCGACGGATCAAGCGGACGCTCGCTCGGTTATGACCGGACGCATTGTGGATTCTTACACCAACATTTCTACCGTTAAATTGTTCGCGCACTCGCAACGAGAGTTGGAATACGCAGAAAGCAGCATGAAGCAGTTTTTGGTGACGGTTTACCGCCAAATGCGCATGGTCACTTGTTTGCTGTTCAGTGTCGATGCCATCAACTATTTATTGCTTCTGTCTATCAGCGCTATCTCCGTTTACCTCTGGTTAGACGAGGCCGTGACGCTTGGTGCCATTGCGATTGCCATCAGTATTGCGTTGCGTGTGCAAGGTATGTCGAAGTGGATCATGTGGGAAGTTAGCGCGCTGTTTGAAAACATTGGCACGGTAGTAGACGGCATCAATACGATTTCAAACGACGTTGAAGTGAAAGACGTGCCAAATGCTAAGCCTCTACAAATCTCGCAAGGTGAGATCTGTTTCGACAACGTAGGTTTTAACTACAGTGACGAAAAGGCGGTATTTGAGAACTTGAACCTGACCATCAAACCGGGCGAAAAAGTCGGCATTGTCGGTCGTTCAGGGGCGGGTAAATCCACGTTGGTTAACTTGTTGCTGCGTTTCTACGACGTAAATACCGGTAAAATTTGTATTGATGGGCAGGACATTTCTCAAGTCGAACAAGAGTCGCTGCGTCAACATATCGGTATGATCACGCAGGACACTTCTTTGCTGCATCGCTCAATTAAAGAGAACATTCTTTACGGTGATCCAAGCGCTTCAATGGAGGCTGTGATTAACGCCGCTGAAAAAGCACACGCGCATGACTTCATCCAAACGTTAAAAGATGAACAAGGCAATGCCGGCTACGATGTTGAAGTGGGTGAGCGCGGCGTGAAGTTGTCTGGCGGTCAGCGTCAACGAGTGGCGATTGCTCGCGTGCTGTTGAAAAACGCGCCAATTTTGATCATGGACGAAGCTACGTCTGCACTTGATTCAGAAGTGGAGTCGGCAATTCAAGAAAACCTTGAAGTTCTGATGGAAGGAAAAACAGTGATCGCGATTGCTCACCGTCTATCAACGATTGCCGCGATGGATCGTTTGATTGTAATGGATGACGGCAAAATTATTGAGCAAGGCTCACACCACGAGCTGCTGCAATTGGGTGGCGTTTACGCTCAGTTGTGGAAGCATCAAACCGGCGGTTTTTTGTCTGAGTAAGATGCTGCCAAACAGCTGCATCTAAATGAGACTAAATGAAAGGGGAGCAAATGCTCCTCTTTTTTGTGTCTGTCGTTTATACCGTGTGGGTGGCGTCAATGGGTAACGTTAACTTGTGATTATTCATTGAGTTAGACCAACTTAGTGATGGTTATGTTTATAACTGACTGTCGTTATTGAATTTTTTACGCTTTTTTTACGCGAACTCCGAATGGGCTTTTGCTAAAGTTTCTGCATCGAATTTTGGTTGATGTTCTTTATGTTTGCTCATTGGCGAGATAACACATTTCTCTTTTCTGCCATCGTGATTGTTGGCGCGGTTGTGGCCTCATGGCTGTTAGACCAACTGTTTGGCTCTACGGCTGCCGTCCTGCTGATTTTGCAGTTAGCAGTCGTGGTGGTGGCGTTTCAATGCAACTCGCGATTCGCTTATGCGGCGGCGGTGATCGAAGCGCTGAGCTTCAACTTCTTTTTCACGACGCCTCGTTATTCTTTGCAGATGTTTCGTCCGGAAGACATTTTTAATCTAGTCGTATTTATGGTGGTGGCATTTATCACCAGCACCTTCGCGGATCTTTATCGTCGGCAGCAGGGCGAGTTAAAACAAACCAAGCTGCAAAACAGCATCCTGCTATCGGTGTCCCATGACCTACGCACGCCGCTGGCAACCATTATTGGAACACTGACCACACTCAACGAGTACATGCCCAAGCTCAATGACTTAGAGCGCAAAGAATTGCTCGACAGTGCGACTTCAGAAAGCCACCGCTTGCATCAATATATAGAGAACCTCTTACAGGCGACTAAGCTCCAACACGGCACATTAAAAATTACCAAAAAAGATGAGCCTATTGCGAATATTGTGCGGGATGCGGTTTCTCGTTTGCCGAGTTACACCGAGAAAGTATCCATTAATATGGATGATGCCGTTGGCTATTTGTCAGTAAGTCGTTCGCTCATCGAACAAGCGATTTTTAATGTGCTGGATAATGCCATGCGATTTTCGCCAGAGAATGAATCTGTTGAGGTTTCTCTTTCTAAGCAGGGTTCGTCGTGCGTGATTGATGTTCGGGACATGGGGATTGGCATCAAAGCTGAAGATGCGGAAAAAATATTCAGCCTTTTCTATTCCGGTGCGAACAACAAATCGGCCGATTCAGGCACCGGAATGGGACTCGCGGTTGCCAAAGGCATCATCACCGCACACCAAGGAGAGATTCAATCTATGCCAGTATCAGAAGGGACGCTGATCCGCATTCGACTTCCACTCAATCAAGGAGCAGAGCAGGCGTGAGTTACAAAGTTTTAGTCGTGGACGATGAGCCTCGCATTCATACCTTTATTCGAATTTCGCTGTCTGCTGAAGGGTTTGATTACATTGGCGCGAGTACCATTGCAGAAGCCAAAGCGTGTTTCGAAGCGTATTCGCCGCACGTAATTCTGCTAGATTTAGGCTTGCCCGACGGCGATGGGACGGAGTTTCTCACTGCGCTTCGTCAGACATATAAAACGCCAGTGCTAGTGCTGACAGCTCGCGATCAAGAAGAGGAAAAAATCCGCCTTTTAGAAGCGGGCGCGAATGATTACTTGAGCAAGCCTTTTGGCGTAAAAGAGCTCATCGCGCGCATCAAAGTGCTGGTTCGAGATTTGGTGGATGAGCAATCCATCGCTGATGAGCTGGTGGCTGGCCGAGTCAAAATCATCAAAAGCACTCACCAATTTTGGTTGGATCAGAGGGAAATTCCACTCACCAAGAAAGAGTTTTCTTTCATTGAACAATTGATTCTCAAGCCGGGAAAACTCATTGAGCAAACTCATTTGCTAGCGGTGATTTGGGGAAAAAGTCATGTCGAAGATACTCACTACTTACGCGTGCTAGTGAGTCAACTACGCAAAAAACTGAACGATAGTGCTGACGAACAGCGGCTATTAAAAACCGAGCCGGGGCTGGGTTATCGTTTAGTGCTTGAGACGTCCAAGCTCCACTAAATTCCAAATTTAATCAACGTTAATGCCAAGGTTTAGTGCTGGTTATCAGCACTCGAACAGGATTCGTGTTGCCTATTTTCCGCGACGGAAAATCAGTCTAGCCCTTAACGCATTAGCATTTTCTATACATAAAACACAGTTAGGTATTGATATGGCTCACTTTACAGTAATTGGTTTAGGGCGATTTGGCGTTGCCGCTAGCTTAGAACTTATTCATCTTGGACACACGGTAACGGGGGTGGATAGCGACCCGAAAATCGTCGAAAAATACGTCGAAGAGTTAACGCAAGCGGTCATATGTGACGCAACAGACGAAGGCGCACTCAGAGAGTTAGCGTTAGCGAACAGTGATGTGGTGTTGGTGGCGATTGGCGAAGACATGCAAGCCAGTTTGTTGTGTACTCTGGCGCTGAAAAATCTGGGTGTGAAATCCATTTGGGTCAAAGCGAGCACCAAAGCACACCACACCATCGTATCTAAGCTGGGTGTACAACGCATTATTCATCCGGAAGAGGAGATGGGCGTAAGAGTCGCGCAGGCACTCAACTATCCGATGGTGAACAACTATTTGGAAATGGGGCATGGTTTGTATGTGGTGGAAATCCACGTTAAATCCAATCTGCACGATACGCCGCTTTCTAAGTTGATCAGCCGAGGCAGTTACAACATTCAGCCTATCTTGGTGAAGCGCGAAGAAGCCGTCTACACCAATATCAATGATGAGTTTGTGCTTAATGAGTTCGACACGCTGTTGCTTTGTGGTAGTCGCGCTGAGCTGAAATACGTCGCTCCGAGGTTGGTGTAACATGGTTTTGTGGCATCCCTCTATTATCCCAATCGAGCGAAAACCTAAAGCGGGTAAAAAATTGTTGGGCGCACCGCCATTGATACTTAGCCTCAGTTTTGCGTGCTTGATCATGCTCGGCACAGTTTTACTCAAACTGCCGATTGCCACCACAGAGCCCATCACTTGGATTCAAAGCCTGTTTACTGCGACATCGGCCATTACGGTGACGGGATTAGTTGTGGTAGACACGGGTACGGCGTTTACGCCTTTTGGGCAAGTGGTTATCGCTTTCCTGATTCAATGTGGTGGCCTAGGTTTAATGACGTTTGCCATCGTGACTTTGCTGGCTCTGGGCGGAAAAATAGGCTTTTTGGAGCGAGTCGTCGCGAGAGAGGCGTTCAACCAAACTGACTCGTCGACACTCATTGCCACTGCTAAATCTGTATTGATGTTCGCTCTGCTCGTTGAACTTATTGGTTTCACTATTTTGAGCGTTTATTGGAGTGAAGAGCTGGGCTGGAAAACCAGTTTGTTCCATGGTTTCTTCTACACCATCAGTGCGTTTAACAATGCAGGTTTTGCGTTGAGTGCCGATAGCTTAATGCCTTACGTGGACGACCCGGTCGTTAACTTCATCATTACCAGTTTGTTCATTATTGGTGGTTTAGGCTTCTCGGTTTGGATTGACTTAAAACGCAATCGCCGTTGGCACCGACTCACCGTTTACAGTCGAATGATGATCCTAGGCACGATGATCATTAACGTGGTGGCACTTATCGCGATTTACCTGATTGAATATGACAACCCCAACACGCTTGCACCGTTGAGCGAAGCAGGGAAATGGTGGGCATCGTGGTTTCAAGCGATGACGCCAAGAACGGCAGGGTTCAACACTTTAGCTATCGATCAGTTGGAAGATGCCACAACGGCGATCATTCTGGTGTTGATGTTTATCGGCGGTGGATCACTGAGCACTGCAAGTGGTATTAAAGTTGTGACATTTATGGTGTTAGTCTTGGCAACTTACAGCTATTTGCGTCGTGATGAAGCAACCTATGCCTTTCAACGCGAGATTCCCAAAGAGACCATCAGCAAGGCATTGGCGCTGACTCTGATCTCGGTGGGTGTGACTTGGTTTGCCATCTTCACGCTGTTACTGACAGAGAAAGCGTCTATGTTAGACATTATGTTCGAAGCGGTCTCGGCGCTAGGTACGGTTGGGTTATCGCGAGGCTTAACGGGCAGTTTGTCTGAACCGGGTGAGTTAGTGATCATCTTCATGATGTTTATGGGACGATTAGGCCCCCTTACTTTGGCGTACTTCTTAGCCAGTCCTAGAAAGAAAAAAGCGCGTTACGCGAGCACTAAACTGGCAATAGGATGATGAAACCGATGCGGCGGCAAAGCATGTGGATGGCATGCTTTGCTGCTTGCTTGTGCTTAGCATTATTACTAAGTTGTTCATCGAAAGTTATATAAAAAGAGGAACAAATGAGCTCTATGAGTAAGTGGTAATTTCTGTAATAACCATAAGTTATGTATGCCTTTTGTTTGTCGTGAAGGTCAATAATCTCATTGGATCGAGCGATGTATAGTCGCTAAATTAAGTTGGCAACTTTTCCGTGCTGTTATTGGCATTTAGTACCCATTGTTTGACCTTAATACGAAAAACGACATTACCCATCAACAATGTTTGCCTGAGTTTCGGCTGTTGTATTAACGGCTGCATTTTCTGCAGTTGAAGATAACTACTTTACAAAAGAACTCTCCATGCAAACTCGCCGCGAACTCTTCTTTGCCCCTTTTCAGCGTCTGGCTGTAATCGCAGAGCAATGGCGAGCTGGGTCTAAATCTTACTTAACAGACTTAGCTTCAATCGCGTTACTGCTTCTCCCACTGACATTATCTAACGCGCTGGCTATTCTACTTGGTCACGCATTTCGAGTGGCGGGCTTGGGGGATGTTTCCTTACTGCTTTTCCACCTTTCCGACATTTTGATCAACCTATATCCCACGGCATTTTGCGTGGTTGCTGCATATTATTTGTCGCACAAAGCCAATGTATCGAGCGTGGTGCTTATCATTTATTCGCTGATCATGTTCTATTTGGTGTCGATAGAAAATGAAAGCTTATCCGCGACGTATACGTTGCCCAATAACTCTCTGTTGGCGCTGATCAGCGCCATGATGTCGTATTTGTACTGCAAACATTTGAGAATTCAATTGCTTGAACCCCAAGCAGTGGACTTTACTTCTCGGCTGTTTAAAGACGTTTTGCACTTTTTTGTATTTGTTCTTGTCGCGGTAAGCCTGTCTCACGTTACTGCGGCGATCATGGTGTGGTTTAGTGGCGCAGTGCGCAGTATCGGCGTCGATCCTTTAACGCTTGAAGGCGGTTTAATCTATCAAACCGTTTTGGGGTTGCTAGGGGCGACGGGCATCAATGCTCACAACATGTTGTTTGCCATCAAGCAGCAGATATACGCTGCGACCGAAGCCAACATGGCTGCTTGGCAAGCTGGCGAAGCGTCGCTTAACGTTATCAGCCAAGGTTTTTACGACGCCTTTTTGTCTATGGGCGGCTCGGGAAACAGCGTCTGTTTGCTTCTATGTATCCTGATTTTTGCCAGAGAGCGCAACCACATCATGTTGGCGTTGGCGGCTGCGCCATTGGTGATGTTCAACATTAATGAAGTGTTGCTGTTTGGTTTGCCGATCATCTTTAACCCTATTCTCATCATCCCATTTGTGCTGGTGCCTTTGGTGAGCTTCGTGATCACTTATGCGAGCATTGCGTCGGGTATGATTGATCCTGTCGAGAAGATCGTGAATTGGATGACGCCGCCGTTAATCAGTGGATATGTCGCAATGGGAAATCATATTCAAGGCACAATACTTCAACTGATAGTGATCGCGGCAGGGGTATTGATCTATCGACCTTTTTATCTTGCTTATGCTGGTAAACACGCGAGTCAATTCGGGCTGAACAATGCTTTGAATGGTATTGAACAATCGCTGTTTAAGTCTCTGCTTAATAGCGTGAAAGATTCAAACATATACATTATCAACAAATCATCAGCTCAGAAGCGTTTGACTTCAATTCTGCGAGAAGGGGAGCTGGTGATGTTTTATCAAAAGCTACAATCGACTCATGATGAGAAAGTGTTCTCCTATGAAGCGCTGATTCGTTATATCGACAAAGAGGGAAAACTGTGCCCTCCAACGTTCATCAGTGACTTCCAAATGCTTGATGCCATGCCGCTACTTGATAAGTTGGTCATCGAAAAAGTGCTGTCGGACATGAAAACAATGTCGTTATCGCCGTCACGTCGAGTTGCGATCAATATTTCGGTTTCGACGATCGAACAAGCGGATTTTGTTCAGCACTTACAAGGGCGACTTGAGCACTATGGCGTGTCCCCAGATTGGTTAGAAATCGAGATAACCGAAGAGGCGGTGCTAAACGATAAAGTGTCGTTGACCAATACGATGATCGCGCTGCAAGCGTGTGGTATTCGCATCGCAATGGATGATTTCGGAACGGGTTATGCTTCGTTTCCGCATTTGCTCAAATATCCGTTTGATAAGATCAAGCTTGACCGTTCATTACTGCTTGATGCCACAGGCGAAAAGGGGCGCGAGTTATACCGAATCGTGGCTAAACTCGGGCACATTGCCAACTGCGAAGTCGTAGCCGAGGGCGTAGAAACTCAAGCCGAATATGAGTTCGTCGCGCAATGTGGCGTCGACAAAGTACAAGGTTTTTATCTGGCCAAACCGATGCCGATACAAGACTTATCGGATGAGAGAGCATGACCGGATTCGCCTAGTAAAAAGGGAAGCACGCGCTTCCCTTTAGGCACACTCAAATTGAATTCAAAGATTATTTGAACTCAAATTTACCCTGCATGATCGCCCAGTGACCAGGGAATGAGCAGAAGAATGAGTAATCACCGCCAGCCGTCATTTTTTCCGTGCTGAATGTAATGCTGGTGCTTTCACCGCCACCAACGACTTTCGTGTGAGCGTAAACGCGCTCGTCGTCTGGCTTCACGTAACTGTTATCTGCGCCAGCAGACATGCCGTCAGTGCCTACCGCTTGGATGTTGGCTGTATCTGCGATGACAACGTTGTGACCCATAGATTGCGCTGGCATTTTACCAGTGTGGTTGAGCGTTAGCGTTACTTCTTTACAAGTTGCTGGAACACTCAATGTTTTGGTCGAAAACTGCATCATATCGTTAGCATCAATAGAAACCTCACACTCGGCACTGGCTTGTGCGCCGAAGCTCAATCCTGCCAGTGCCAAGGTTGCTGCTAATATACGTAAAGACATATAACACTCTCCATTTTGTTGTTTTGGGCTGACTTGGACTTTTTTGTCCAATAGTTCTCATTATCAGCCAGTTTTGACCCGAAAAACGTGCTTCAAACGGTATATTGACGATTTGTTGCAAACTTGTACTGGTTCGTTCCACTGATTGATCACTGAACTACCTGATTTTCTTTCGTGGCGTGAACTGGCTCAATTCTCAATTCGTGTAGGTTGAGGGAGTCGATTCAATTAAGAGGGGGAATATGAGATGGGTAAGAAACTAAGAGAAAGCCCAACGTCGACGTTGAGCTTTGGAACGAATTCAGAGGAGGGTTAGCGAGTCTGTTTAAGCTCGGCTAATACTTCGTGCAGTGAAGGCACGATAGAGTGACCAAATTGTTTCACCTCATCGCAAGGTTCAACCAAGTCCGGAATTTGATAAGTGATCATGTTTGCCGCTACAGCGGCGCGAACACCGTTATTGGAATCTTCAAAGGCCAAACATTGGCTTGGCTCTACATCCAGACGGTTCGCTGCCAGCAAATAGATTTCTGGATCGGGTTTGCCGTGGCTCACTTCGCAGCCTGTCGTTAAGTTATCGAAGTATTTGCTCAACCCTGCTAATTCCAGTTTGATTTTTGCCACTTCTTTCGCAGTAGATGTCGCGACCGCGATAGGTAAACCTTGTGCTTTCAACCACTCCAGCAACTCAACAACGCCATCTTTTACAGGGATAGCTTGGTGTTTGACAACTGCGTTGTAACGAGTGCGCCATTCAAGATGCAGGCGGTCTAAATTCTCGCCGTAGGCTTTGCGGAAAATCGTCTCAATTCCTGCCGCATTGCGGCCAATGATCGATAGGTAAACATCTTCATAAAACGGAAGGTTTTGTACTTCACATGCTTCTTGGAAAATACGCATACAGACGCGTTCAGTATCAAGAAGTAAACCATCCATATCAAAAATAGCAGCTTGGTATTTCATTACATTACAGGCTTGTTGAGTGAGGGAACACATTCTGGCATAAGCCGACGTAATTTTCTCGGAAATTTACTTTTCTGTTTGTCGCAGTTGTATAAATCGGATGCGGTCTTATTCGATAGGGTGACTTTATGGCTCTAAAACAAAAGTGGTGGCAGTGCAGCGCATATCATTCTAATTAATCAATATTATTTTTATTGGTTTTATTTATGCTTTCGTAGTTAATTTATTATAAATATTAATTGTTTAAATGTTTTGGATTATTCCCGTAGAGTTTTAATAAAAACTATCTCTAATTAAAGCGTGAAACTTGTCGTAATTCATTACTTGGTTTTTAGGTTATTGAGTTGAATGGTTTTTTTATCACTACAATAGTGTTGTTTAAGATATGAATGTCTCGATAACTATTCCTTCAAGCTTAAAAAGTACAGAGCGTTTTAATGAAGTCCGAAGTGAGTGGTTTGTATTGGAGTTTAAGGATGAAGTTTAAAATCGGTTTAATATCCGCAGCTATTTTGTTATCTGGGTGCGCGACTCAAAAAATGGCTTTCCCGACACAAAACCAATTAACCATTACAGGCAATACGCTGGTGTACGACGGCATGATTACCGGAGATGCCGTGCTAGAAGCCATAAGAATGGTGAATGATAGTGACCAGAAAGTGACAACATTACGCATTACCAGTAGTGGTGGTGATATTGGCGTCGGGATCGAGTTTGGTCACTTCATAAAAAACAACGATATGGATGTGATCGTCAGCCAATTGTGTTTTTCTGCTTGCGCGAATTACATATTGCCTGCGGCGAAAAGTGTGGTGATTGGAAAAGATGCGCTTATTGGGTGGCATGGTGGCGCGAATCAGAGTGACGAGATGTGGGATCAATCGGTTCCTTCGCAATACGAAAAGCAGTTTTATCGCTATCTTACTCGTTTACGAATTAAAGAAGCGGAGTTCTACAATAAAGTAGGAGTGGATCCAAATATTACCGTTTATGGGCATACGAGAACGAATACATGCCAACGTTCAACGCTCGCGAATGGTTGGTATTACACTGAATCTGATATGCGGCAAATGGGAATTAAGAACCTGACTGTGCAAGGTGAATTAATGAACACTTTGAACTACAACAACAGCGAGATTAATTCTTGTTTGATGCCGCAAATATTTAATTAATTATCACCGCCACAAAAATCGCTCGAGTGAAAAAGAATACGCCTCGCTTAAATTGCGAGGCGTTTTTGTTTCAATTTGAATCAACTGTAAGCCCGTGCAACGCGACCTTCGCAATTCAAGGTGTATTGTTTGGCGTAAGCTGGGATGAAAACAGATTGGCCTTTATCTACTACACACGTTTCACCATTTGCGTGTGTAATCACGAGCGGGGAATCTAGCGGCAAAAGGATTTCTGCGGTTCTTACATCAAGTGTTCGTTGGTTGGCCTGCTTTACAATCGCGAATTTGAAATCGTCGACGGGAATTGGGTATTCCAACATGTCGTCGTTTTCGATTGGCGCAAGCAGTAGGGTGTCGAATGGCTTTTCTTCGAAGCGTGTGCATGCAACGAGTTCTTTTACGTCCATATACTTCGGTGTTAAACCTGCGCGTAGCACATTGTCTGAGTTCGCCATGATCTCAAGCCCCGTCCCTTTCAAGTACGCGTGTGGCGTTTCTGCATCCAAGAACATCGCTTCGCCTGGTTTCAGCGTGATGACGTTGAGTAGCAAGGGTGCAAACAAACCAATGTCGCCCGGGTATTGCGTTTCTAACTCCAAGATCAGGTTGAACAGAGGTAAGTCGGTGATGCTAGCTTGAGTCAATAGCACCGTCAACGCCATCTCTTTCTGTTCGCCTTCCAGTGACAATAGACCGGAGAAGAAGCTCGCCAAGCCTTTGGAAGTTTGATTGTCGATAAGGTCATCCACCAAACCTTGCAGCTCAGGAATCGCCAGCTCAGAGAAGAAGCTGATGATTTCACTTGTTGGGCGGAAGCCATTCATCGCTTTGTATTCGGTTAGCGCGTAAACCAATTCTGGTTTGTGGTTTGGATCTTTGTAGTTACGGTTTGCAGCGGTTAGGGGAATGCCTTGTTTTTCTTCCAGTGCAAAACCCAGTTCTGCTTGTTGCTTGTTTGGGTGCACCTGAATCGACAGCGCTTTCTCAGCAGCAAGCACTTTAAACAGGTATGGAAGTTCACCAAAACGGTTTGCGACTTCTTCACTCAGAAAAGCATTCATGTCTTGAGCAATCAGTGAAGAGAGTTTGGTCTCCTCGCCGTTTACCGTCACCATTGAGCAACCGTTTGGATGCGCGCCCATCCATACTTCTGCTTGTGGTTCGCCCGTTGGGTTTTCAATGCCAAACAGTTGGTTAACAGAAGTAGTACTGCCCCAAGCGTAGTTTTGAATCACGTTGTTCATCAGGAAAAACGTCGGATGCGCAGCTTGAGTTTGAATCGTTTGTGTATCGGACATCGTTAAATCAGACATAGAGTGTCACCATGAGAGAAAATCATGGCTTGGGCGACATTGCCCAAGCCATAGGAGCCATTTTGGGGAGGGGGGATTAAGCGGCTGCTTGCATCATTTTTGCTTTACGCACTTTCTTCAACGTTACACACGTTACTGCGGTAACCGTTGCGCCAGCTGCCATACAAATCAGAGCAAGTACTGGGTGGTTCATCGCGCCAAGTAGAGCGACAACTGGACCGCCGTGAGCAACGCTGTTGGTGATGCCGAATGAGAACGCCATTACTGCCGCCACCATTGAGCCAAGTACGTTTGCAGGAATCACTGACATTGGATCTTGCGCTGCGAACGGAATCGCACCTTCAGAGATACCAACCAGACCCATTGCACCTGCTGCTTTACCTGCTTCGGTTTCTGATTCTTCGAACAGGTCGAACTTACGACCAAGCGCCGTTGCCAGTGCCATGCCTAGAGGAGCAACAGGGATTGCACACGCCATCGCACCCATAAATTGAGTTTGACCGCTCGCAATCATGCCCACAGAGAATAGGAATGCGACCTTGTTGAATGGACCACCCATATCGAAGCCAGCCATACCACCAAGTACGATACCCAGTAGAACGACGTTACCTGTACTCATGCTAGTGAGTAGCGCAGTCAGACCGTCCATTAGGCTTGCGATTGGCGCGCCGATAACGAAGATGAATAGACCTGCGATGAATAGCGAACCTGTGATTGGCGCAATCATGATTGGCACCAAAGGTTGGATGAATTTGTGGTAGTTAATCGACGTAATCCACTTCACGAAGTAACCCACAAGCAGACCTGCGATGATGGCACCGATAAAGCCTGTACCAGCGTCTGCGCCGTAGAAAGAACCGTTGTTTGCAATCCAACCACCGATCAAGCCAGGAGCTAGAGCTGGACGGTCAGCAATCGCGTAAGCAATGTAACCGGCTAGGATTGGGATCATCAGCGTAAAGGCAACCACACCTACGTTTAGGATTTGGTTCCACATGCTGCCTTCAGGAATTGCCATGCCCGCTTCACTTGGTTGACCACCGACTGCAAGAGCAAGGGCAATCAACAGACCACCCGTTACGACGAATGGGATCATGTGTGATACGCCATTCATCAAGTAGCGATATAAGTCAGAACGAGCTTGAGAAGCTTTGTCGGCAACCGATGCTTGCGTATTGCCATTGGACTCAGCTTGGTACGTCGGTGCGTTTAACGCTTCATTAATCAGTCCTTGAGCATCGCGGATTGGGGCTTTTACGTTGGTTTTAACCACGCGTTTGCCCGCGAAGCGGTTCATGTCAACTTGCTTGTCACATGCCACGATGATGGCATCTGCACGCTCGATTTCTTCTGCGGTTGGGCTGTTTTTCACACCGATTGAACCGTTCGTTTCAACCTTGATTTCGTAACCCATTGCCGCTGCACCTTTCTCTAGCGCTTCTGCTGCTAGGTAGGTGTGGGCAACGCCAGCAGGACAACCAGTAACACCAATGATGAAACCTTGGTTTGCTGGAGCATCTGTCACTGGTTGCGGTTCTTCTTTAGCAAGAAGGAGTGCCAGTGCGTCGTGGCTGTTTGTTGCGCCTAAGAACGCATCGATGAAACCATCTTCAATCAGTTTTGAAGACAGTTCTGCAAGTACTTCGATGTGGTGGTTATCGCCACCGTCTGGAGAGGCGATCATGAAGAACAGCTTTGAAGGTAAACCGTCTTCCGCGCCGTACTCGATACCTGATTTGCTTACGCCGATCACAACCGCCGGTTCAATCACCGCGGCGCTTTTCGCGTGTGGAATTGCCACGCCATCTTCAAATCCGGTATTTCCTAATTCTTCACGTGCTTTTATATCTGCAAGAAATTGTGTTTGGTCAGAAATACGACCTTGGGCATGAAGAACGGCAACCAGTTCTTTAAATACGTCTTCTTTTGAAGACGCTTTAAGATCAAGCTTAATTAAGTCTTCATTTATTAGTTTGGTGATCATTGTCGAACCCCTATAAATATAATTTTTATTTCAGGGGTATTTTTAAATTACTGAGAAAAAGACTGTAGTGAAGAAAAAATGCATTTACTGGAGGATTGTAACCGACTAACTATAGTGTGATTTAGATCGTTCACTGGACAAATCTAGCTGCATATCTGTGACATGATGGATAAGAAGCTAAACGATAAGTAAAATGTGGCGTTGCTCCCATTTAAAAAGGGATTGAGTGTTATTGATAGAGCTTTTGTTACTGGAAATTTGATGCGTTAACTGGATTTTTGTAATATTAAAATGGAAGTGTGATTTTGCTCAATAGCACAAAAATCCAGTCCGGTGTATATCTATAGTAAATAGCATCATTGATGCATATATAGAGTGTGAGACAATGATTTTTCATGATTTAATTTCAGCGGTATTAAATGAAAGAGAGCCATTTCATAATATTTGGTTTGCAGGAGATTTTCATACGCCGCCTGAATTTAGCTATCAAGTTAATTTCCCTCGCCTAGAGTTAGTTCTGGATGGGGAATATATTAATGAAATGGAAAGTCATGATCGAAAAGTAACGCACATCGTTGCTAAAAAAGGCGACGCGATATTTATTCCACCTAACTGTTGGAATAAACCAGACTGGGATACCGATTGCTCAGTGTTAAGTATTTTGTTTGGGCGTCGACAACTTGGGTTAAGTTTGGTGAGCAAACGCAAAGGTGAGGCAAACTTTTACGATATTCAAAAGCATAGCATCCAAACACGCTCAGGATTTGCGATAGATAACATCTTAGAAGCGTTGAGCTCACTGGCTCGTGAGAATACTAAAAAACCAATGGATGAGCTTTTACTGCAAGCATTACTGCAATACGCGAAGACGATGTTGGATGCACCAGTCGAGCAGCAGTCACATAGCCGTGTGCAAGATCTCTATCAAGGGATTTGCATCTACATTCAAGAGAACTTCCATCGCCCAATCACGCGTGACAGCATTGCGTCGAGATTCAGTATTTCCTCGAACCATTTGTCGCGCTTGTTCCGTCAGCAGGGGCACATGACCTTGGCAGACTACATTACTTGGGTACGCGTGGATCGTGCGAAGTTTATGCTCAAGAAATACAACTTCAAACTCAATGACGTGTCAGTGCGCTGTGGATTTAAAGACGTGAACTATTTCTGCCGAGTATTTAAGAACCGCACAGGCAGAACGCCGACGGAATATCGTGGTTCGATTTAAGCCTTCAGTCAGAGTGCGTAAATCATAGAAAAGTTTAGGCGAGCAGCCTCGACATGGCGTACATCAGCAGCGCTTGTAAGTCGACGCTGCTTTTTGTTAGTAGTAGGCGTTCCGCCATTTGATCGGTAAGCAGATTTCGTGTGAGATTAGTGGCCGCAATGATCTGTTCTCGGGTCGGCTTTTCTGGCATCACCAGTGCTATAGCCAGATGAACATCACCCATCTTTGAAGCCCAATCCATCGATTTTTCATTTGCAATAACGGCAATAGAAATATGGTCAACACCTGAAAACATCACATGCGGTAGAGCGATCCCCGGAGTCACGCAAGTTGATGAACGTTCTTCGCGTTTAATAAAAGCAAGAATCAGTTCGTCGGGATGAATGGGGTGGATCAGCTGAGCTAATCCTTTAAGGCATTCAAACTTGGTGAGCTCGGTATGCGCTTTGGCGTAGTGCCATTTGATTTCACAAGGTGGGCAAATTTGCGGTAAACGCTCGGCCAGTTGGCTAGAAAACTCATAGTTGATATGAGATCCCACCACCGTAAAGTGTTCAGCAATCATGTCTTTGATGACGAAGCAGGCCAGCTCTGCGTCAATGCCAATCGCTGTGATTTGACACAAATCTCCTTGTTGTAGACCTGCTTGCAAAATCGCCACGGACTTGGTGAGTTCCGCAACACGATTTTGCGTTACATTAATGATATGTAAGGTACTTTTGAACTTCTTTGCCACTCGATTGAGTGGCTGAGCAAGGTGCGCACTGGCATTTGCATTATCGACGAAAAAGGTGATTTGGTATTCGTTCATCTGCAAATTTAGTCGCGGCAGTGGACGAGGAATACTTTGTCGACGTTCAGCAAAACCTCTTCAATGGGGATTTGAATTTTGCGCGTCCCTTCGAATCGGCCAGGTTGTTCTATCTCAATATCCGACACAATCAAAACCCGATCCGCTTGAGCGATATCGTGCGGAGTGAGCTGATTTTCTATCCCCATCGCACCTTGCGTTTCTACTTTAATTTGCACGTTATGTTTTGGCGCAGCTTTCATTAGTGCATCTGCCGCCATATAAGTATGAGCGATGCCTGTAGGGCATGCTGTCACCGCTACGATTTTCATGTTCTATCCATTTTATTTTTTGTGGATATTAGCACAGCCACCGCAGATTGAATTGATTTGATCTGGATTAACGCAAGAGCTCTATCACAGTTTGAATCTCATGTTACATTAATCCAGTTAATGCACTTTTAGTCCTATATATCAAAGGGTAGGCACTGGTTAATCTATGCCCAAATAAAATGAGTAGGAACGCATACGAGCCAGGGGATCCTGTATCTCAAACTCACTTGGGTATATATTCGAGCGTGAATATTGGAAGGTAAAACAATGGACATCACAAACCTAATTGAGCTGGAAACGATATGTTTAGATCTAAAAGCTCAAACCAAAGATGAAGCGCTCAAAGAGCTGGTCGAAATGCTAGAGGCCGCCGGCAAGCTCAATAGTCAAAGCCAGTTCTTGGCAGATATCTGGAAACGAGAAGAGATCGGTAACACAGGATTTGATGATGGTATTGCGATCCCTCATGCCAAAAGTGATGCTGTAGCGAAACCGGCTGTCGCGGTGGGGATCAGCCGCAGTGGGATTGATTATGGCGCCGAAGATGGCGAGCTGTCCGATGTGTTTTTCATGCTGGCGTCTCCAGATGGTGATGACCATCATCACATTGAAGTATTGGCACAAATTTCCACCAAAATTATCGAAGACGGCTTTGTTGAAAAGCTCAAACAGGCTCAATCGCGAGAAGAAGCGCTTGAGATGCTGACTGATATTCAAACCCAATCCAATGAATTTCTCCCAACTTCTTTAGAATTTGCATCAGAACCTCTGAGCCCTTGGGCGCAAAAACTTGGCCGCATTAAAGAGCACCTGCTGTTTGGCACATCCCACATGATCCCGTTTATCGTTGCGGGCGGTGTGTTGTTGTCGTTGTCGGTGATGATCTCTGGTCACGGTGGCGTACCACAAGAGGGCATTTTGGCCGATATTGCCCAAATGGGGATTGCTGGCCTGACATTGTTTACTGCCGTTCTTGGCGGTTACATTGCTTATTCCATTGCCGACAAGCCGGGCCTTGCGCCGGGTATGATTGGATCTTGGATTGCGGTCAGTCATTACAATACGGGTTTTTTAGGTGCAATTGTGGTCGGCTTTTTTGCTGGCTTTGTCGTTTGGCTATTAAAGAAAATTCAGCTACCAGACAGCATGAGTTCGCTTGGCTCGATTTTTATTTATCCGCTAGTCGGTACGTTTGTTACTTGCGGCGCGGTGATGTGGGTGATAGGCGCTCCGATTGCCAGCGCAATGACCACCATGAACGAGGTGCTGACGGGCATGGCGGGCTCAGGCAAAGTGATGCTCGGAACTGTGCTTGGGGCCATGACCGCGTTTGATATGGGCGGCCCAATTAACAAAGTGGCGACGTTGTTTGCTCAAACCCAAGTGAACACGCAACCATGGTTGATGGGCGGGGTCGGTATTGCGATTTGTACGCCGCCATTGGGTATGGCACTAGCCACGTTTTTGGCGCCGAGTAAATTCAAGCGAGATGAACGCGAAGCAGGGAAAGCCGCAGGTATTATGGGGATGATCGGTATTAGTGAAGGTGCGATTCCTTTTGCCGCTGGCGACCCTGCACGAGTGCTACCCGCTATTGTGGCGGGTGGCATCGTCGGTAACGTGATTGGCTTTATGTTCCACGTAATGAACCATGCACCGTGGGGCGGTTGGATTGTTCTCCCTGTTGTGGATGGAAAAGTTGGTTATATCATCGGTACGATTGCTGGCTCTGTTACCACCGCGTTGATCGTGATTGCACTAAAGAAAACCGTGACCGAAGATGAGAGTTATACAGGTCATTCTCAAGTATATGGCTCCGTTCAAGGCGAAGGTGAGGCGGATGTTTTGGCGGTCACATCTTGTCCATCAGGAGTGGCACATACGTTCTTAGCGGCGAAGTCATTGGAAAAAGCAGCTTGTGCACTCGGCATTAAGATTAAAGTCGAAACCCAAGGGGCGAATGGCGTCATCAACCGAATTACCGAGAAAGACATCGAGAAAGCGAAGTTTGTGATCTTTGCTCATGATGTCGCGATCAAAGAACCGGAACGTTTTCGAAAAATAAAAGTGTTGGATGTGACGACCAAGGATGCCATGTTGAACGCTACGGCTTTGTTGCAAGCACGTAGAGTGTCTTAGCATTTTACTTCTGAGAAATTTTTCCTTAATAACCCTGCTGGCTGCTTCGGTTTTTACTCCAACATCGTGCTCCACTTTTATTTGTGCCGCGAGTGAAGGATAAATTACGAGTAATGTTTTCAATTCTTTAGTAGCATGTTACAAAACATTTCAGTCAGGTGAACTAAGGGTAAGGGAAGCGTGCAATGGAAAAACAACGAGTAGCATTTATTGGTTTGGGTGTCATGGGCTACCCAATGGCGGGCTATCTGAGCAAAGCGGGGTATGAAACCAAAGTATACAACCGCACCAAAGCCAAAGCTGATAAATGGGCTGCAGAATACAATGGCATTGCGTGCGAGACACCGCGAGAAGCGGCAGAAGGTTGCGATATCGTATTTACTTGTGTTGGTAATGATAACGACGTACGCAGCGTGGTGTATGGTGAAGAAGGCTTGTTAGTTGGTCTCAAAGCGGGCGCGGTTTTGGTTGATCACACAACAACCTCGGCAGAACTTGCTGTGGAACTGGCGGATGCGTGTAAAAAAGTGGGCAATCACTTTATCGATGCGCCAGTCTCGGGCGGTCAAGCGGGCGCAGAAAATGGCGTGTTGACCATCATGTGCGGTGGTGAACCGAGTGTATTTGACCATGTTGCGCCTGTGATGGATGTGTACGCGAAACAAATCACTCTGCTGGGCGAAAATGGTCAGGGACAGCGTTGTAAAATGGTAAACCAAATCTGTATTGGTGGTATTTTGCAGGGCTTGAGTGAAGCACTTTTGCTTGCGCAAAAATCTGGCTTAGACATTGAACAGGTTGTCGAGACGCTGAAACACGGCGCTGCTGGTTCATGGCAAATGGAAAACCGTGCCACGACCATGGCGCAAGACAAGTTTGATTTTGGCTTCGCGATTGATTGGATGCGCAAAGACCTTGGCTTTTGTTTGGAAGAAGCTGAGCGTGTTGGGCTCGAGCTTCCATTGACTAAGATGGTCGACGAGCAGTACGCAGGCCTTCAACGAGAAGGGCTTGGCCGTATGGATACGTCAGTACTAATTAAGGCTGTAGCCAAAAATCAGTAGTAGATGAAGAACTCTTTGGTATCGAAGAGTTTGAAAAAGTCTAAATTGATCATATCGAATTTCTCTTAACTGGGAGGCGCAACGTGCGCCTCCCTTTTTATTTACTATGGAATATTTGCTGTGGGTTATTTCGCTAAACCTAACGCCAGTTCTAAGCCTTTGCCGTAGGCTTCGTCCGCTTGGTAAGCGTGGTTGACGTGACGTTCTTTAATGAAATCTGGCACACCATCCATCGCTCGTGCGGTGTTATCAAACAGCGCTTGGCGTTGCTCTTCGTTCATTAGTCGGAACAGGTCACCTGCTTGGCTAAAGTAATCCTCATCAACACGATGGTCGTAATGGTCAGCATGGCCGCTAATTCGCAATGGTGGCTCTGAATAATCAGGCTGCTCTGCCCACTCTTGTTTGTAGTTTGGCTCGTAACCCAGTGTTGAACCGAAGTTACCGTCAACTCGCATTGCGCCGTCACGATGGTAGCTGTGTACTGGACAACGAGGGGCGTTGACTGGAATTTGGTGATGGTTTACACCTAGGCGGTAACGCTGTGCATCTCCGTATGCAAACAAACGGCCTTGCAGCATTTTGTCTGGCGAGAAACCAATTCCAGGAACGATAGCTGCCGGGTTAAACGCGGATTGCTCAACTTCTGCATAGAAGTTTTCTGGGTTACGGTTCAGCTCAAACTCACCTACAGGGATAAGTGGATAATCTTTTTGAGACCATACTCTTGTTAGGTCGAATGGGTTAAAGTTAACTTCGTCGGCATCTAATTCTGGCATGATCTGTACGTACATTTTCCATTTCGGGAAATCCTGACGTTCAATCGACTCATACAAATCGCGGTGATGGCTTTCACGATCTCTGCCCGCCAGCAGTTGTGCTTCCTCATCGCTGATGTTCTTAATACCTTGCTGAGTTTTGAAGTGGAACTTCACCCAGTAGCGTTCATTTTCAGTGTTGATAAAGCTGAATGTATGGCTACCGAAGCCGTGCATGTGACGGTAAGACGCAGGAATACCGCGGTCACTCATGACGATGGTTACTTGATGGAACGCTTCTGGGAGTGATGTCCAAAAATCCCAGTTGTTTGTCGAGCTGCGCATGTTGGTGCGTGGATCGCGTTTCACCGCGTGGTTGAGGTCAGGGAACTTCAACGGGTCACGTAAGAAGAAGACTGGCGTGTTGTTGCCGACTAAATCCCAGTTGCCTTCTTCGGTGTAAAACTTTAGGGCAAAACCACGGATGTCTCGTTCCGCATCCGCTGCGCCGCGTTCACCAGCAACGGTCGTAAAGCGAGCAAACAGTTCGGTCTTTTTACCAATCTCAGAGAAAATTTTTGCACGAGTGTATTTTGTAATGTCGTGAGTCACGGTGAATGTGCCGTACGCACCAGAACCTTTTGCGTGCATACGACGCTCAGGGATCACTTCACGATCAAAGTGCGCTAGCTTTTCTAGAAACCAGACATCTTGTAGGAGTTGAGGGCCACGTGGGCCTGCTGTCATCACGTTTTGGTTATGAGCAACTGGGCAACCTGCCGCAGTCGTTAGCTTTTTGTTTGTCATTCTTATTTCCCTCCAGGGATTCATCAAAACCTTAGAATCTGAAAGGAAGATTATTACGGAAAGTCATGAGGTTAAAGCTGATAATGCTTATCAATTCAATAGGTGGTGACTATGGCTGAAAAGTCACAGAAATCAGAATTGGACTATATTTTAGTTGTTGATTTATCTTAGGATTTATTAGCAACAATCAAGAATAATTGGTAGGGATAGAAGAGGTATGAATGATTGAATTTATAAATGAATACTTGCGCTCTATTTCGATAAAAAACGTCCCTTTGATGCGATTGAGACAACGTTATTTGTCTTCAATCCAAGCCTCAAAGGGACGATTAAATTAAGCGTAGTTCACTTCAATTTGTTCGGCTTTCTCGAAAGCAGGGTGCGTCGCAAGTTGTTTACCGTAACGAACCATATTCGGGAATTGTTCTGCTAGGCCAAACATCTGTACTAACTCAACGATGAAAGACATCATGATGTCTGCACCCGTCAATCGCTCTTCTACGAGGTAGGTTTTTCCTTCCAACGCTTGTTCGAAGTAGCTCAATACATTCATTGCTTCTTTGTCGGCGTATGCAGGCAAAAATTGCATCGAGTTCGACTCTTTACTGATGAATATTTTCAATAGCATCGGCAAAATAGCGGAGCTTTCTGCAAAGTGCATCCATTGTAAATATTCAGTATGCGCTTTTGTACCACGTTTAGGGGCAAGCGCTCCGTCACTGTACTTTTCAATTAAGTATTCAGTCATGGCTCCTGATTCAATAATAAACTCACCATCATCTTCAAGGAGTGGCGACTTACCAAGTGGATGAGCGCTCTTTAGTTCTGGCGGTGCCATGAAAGTCACTTTGTCACGAACGTAAGGCACGATTTCGTAATCCACGTTGAGCTCTTCAAGTAACCAGATAATACGCTTAGAGCGTGACTGATTCAGATGATGAAGTTTTATCATTTATTATCCCTTCCTTATTGCGGGTTGTTATAGTGGGTCGTTGATTTTTACAACAAGCTTGCCAAAGTTCTTGCCTTCTAGCAGACCAATAAATGCCTCTGGCGCATTGTCTAGACCTTCTACTAGATGTTCGCGGTATTGGATCTTTCCTTCAGCCAACCATTGATTGATATCTTGAGCGAACTCACCGTAACGGTGACCGTAGTCATCAAAAATGATAAAGCCTTGCACCTTGATTCTTTTCGTCAGTAGTTTACCCATTAGCAGAGGTAGATGGTCTGTGCCTTCAGGTAATTCTGTTGCGTTGTATTGAGAAATCAATCCACACAAAGGGATACGTGCACTGGTATTGAGGAGTGGCATGACAGCTTCGAATACTTTGCCGCCTACGTTTTCAAAGTAAACATCGATGCCGTTGTAGCATGCATCTTTCAATTGCTGTGCGAAATCATCTGCTTTGTGATCGATACACTCATCAAAGCCTAAAACCTCTTTTGCGTAGCGACATTTTTCTTCGCCACCGGCGATACCAACTACGCGGCAGCCTTTGATTTTACCGATTTGACCAACTGTCGCGCCGACAGGGCCCGTTGCCGCAGCAACTACAATGGTTTCGCCTAGTTTTGGCTGGCCAATATCCAACAAACCCATGTATGCGGTAAAGCCAGGCATGCCTGCAACACCCAGAGCGTATGATGGGTTTTGTGGCTCTTTGCCCAATTTAATCACCATCTCTCCGGTAGAAATTGCGTAGTCTTGCCAACCCACGGTGTACGCAAGTACCCATTCACCCGCCTCATAGTCCGGGTGGTTGGATGCTTCTACCTGACAAACGGTGCCGCCAATCATCACATCGTCTAGCGCTACTGGTTCTGCATAAGATTCTGCATCGCTCATGCGACCGCGCATGTATGGATCTAGAGAGAGGTAAACCGTTCTTAGCAGCATTTCTCCTGCCTGTGGAACAGGTTTTGCTACTTCTTCTAGGCGAAAGTTTTCAGTTGTAGGAGCACCATGTGGGCGTGATGCTAGGACGATTCTACGATTGGTTGCGTTAGTCATGTTTATCTCACTTATAGATTAGACCGGTCGTCTAGTGTTCGTTCCAAAATATCCCGCTCTTAGAGCGGGAAGATTTAGTGTGTTCCAAAAGGTTAATAGCCCAAATGAAACACGTGTAGGGTATTCATCTTACTTTAACGTTACTTGTTATGGGCAAGTACGCGTGTTTTGCAGTAGATGTTGAGTATAGGTCAGGCTTTGCGTGAGCGCTTCCTGATCTTGATACAGTTTGTTCAGTAAGCTTGCGCCATTCCAAAGATAATAGATCTGTCTGGCCAACAATGCGCTATCACCGTTTGGGATAGAACCATCTTGAATACCGACATCAATACACTCAGCCATAGATTGAATGGTCTTATCAGCGCCTCGACGCAGTGCGATACGCATAGGCTCCGATAAATCTGACACTTCGGCGCTTAGCTTCACTAACAAACATTTGTTTGCATTACAGACATCATCTTCTACTTTTACCATTTCTTCAAAGTAGCTCATTAAGCGTTGGTAGCCATTGAGCTCGGTATTAGTGAAGCGGGCAGTCAATTGTTCAAAGTACTTGTTGAAGTAATCTTGAATCATTGCCTCACCAAACTGTTCTTTAGATTTGAAGTAATGATAAAACGAGCCTTTTGGCACTTCGGCCGTTTTTAGTAGCTCTGAAAGTCCAACACTCGTAAACCCTCGGGTAACAATCAATTCGTACCCGACGTCGAGAATGTGTTGGCGTGTGTCATTTGTTTTTGCGTTCATGGGCGGTACTATAAGATGAATTAGACCAGTCGTCTAGTTTTTTGTGGTCTGCTTTTTGATCAATTCGTATTCGATAACAAATAGCTTATCGATATTCGGGTAGATTTCTCGAATCAACTGTTTGAGTTTTGGCAACTCGATGGCTTCTTGTTCTGCGTGAAACTCATTGATTTCATCAAAGTTTAATGGCTCAACAGACAAGATCTTGATATCACAAACCTTACGATCGGTTTCCAACGTGAACACTTCTACTTCTGTGTTTGGTACATAGTGACTTTCTGACTCGTCACGAATAGTGATGGTCTTTTGGCCAGAAGTGATCAATGGCGTGAGAAATTCGAAAAAGGTAATTTTTGTTGGATGAGATGACATGAGGCTCTCTTTTCTCCGGGTTATTTGGCAAGATTATATACCCAAATAACCCAAAGGTGTTTGCCTAACAACAGGTGCGTCACCTGCCGGAGAGTCTACGCACGAGAGCGAGATGTTCGAAAGAGGGTAATCGCTTTGGCACCAAAGTACCCCAGGATCATACCAATCCAGTTGGTACTCAAATCGTCAAAGCTGAATGAACGGCTTTCAATAAACAACTGGCTAAATTCTTCCGCCGAGATGATCAGCAGTAAGCAAAACAGCAGTCGAATCCCGAACGCGTCTATTTTGGTTGCGTGGGTAAAGCGAGGGAAGGTAAACACAGCGAGAAAACCAATCAACATGCTAAACGTAAAATGCAGCGTGCTTGAGCCTCCAACATAGTTTTCTATATTCAGATAAACGGCATGATTTAGCTCTGAACTCTTCCACAAAGAAAGGCCGATTGTCAGTAGAGATATAGAAATAAAACCTAAACGTGCGATCGTCGAAGTCATCGTTACCCCACAGGAAAGAAGCCCAAATAGCGTTTTACAAAATAGAGCGCGGCAAGGTTTTGGATCGCCATGCCGATCGCCATTGCCCATGCAGCCCCCAGAACGCCGTAGCTTTGGCTAAGAAAAACCAAAAGAGCGATGGAAATAGTGCCTGAACAAATCGTTATGTATTTCATCGTTCTCTCATGGCCGCTCATTAGCAATAAAAATCCTACCGAGCCAGTGGCGATATTGAACAGCTGCCCTAAAGAAAGGACAACTAACAGCGGAGCTGCCGCAAGAAATTCTTCACCAAAGAATTGCATGACGAATTCAGGGTATAGGGTGCAAACCAAGACCGGAAGTAAAGCTGCGCCAATGTTTGCACGACAAGCCCATCGACTTAAATTTCGCAGTTTATCCAGCTTTCCCTCTTTAAAAAGAGAGGCGAACATTGGGGCAACAACGAAGTTAATGGTAATCAGTACAAAGCCAATCAGTAGCGATGTTCGTTGCGCTGCTGCTAACAACCCTAGCTCCGTGGTAGAAATGAAAAAACCAGCAATAACAATGCTTCCCCATTGGAGGATATTGGTGAAAATGCTGCCAATCCACACTTGCTTCGCAGAGGAGATCAGTTCGATATTTGTTGTCGGGGTCGGCTTTTGATATTGACCAGAGCTAAACCATTTAGTCGTTGAAGCAATACTGACGATCAGACTCGCCAGCAGCAACGCCGCCATTAGGCTGTTGATGTTTTGTAAGTGCAGTGTGCTCAGGCCAATAATGAACAAAACCATGAGCACACTGACGCCGAGTTGAAGCGCGAATAGGGATGGCACCACCATTTTACTTGCTTGTAAAACACGGCTGTTGGTTTGTCCTAATACGAGGAAAGGTACGCACATCAGCGCGAGCGTAATCGCCACTATTGGACTGCTGGTTTGATTCAGTTGATTTGGAAAAAGGTAAAAGCCGACAAATAGAGTAACGGCAGCCATGAAACAAAATGTGATACTGCGAGTTAAAGCCGTCCAATAGTTGTCACTTTGCTGTTGAATATCTCCGTTGCTAAACGCAATAGCGTTGAATCGAACTAAAGCAACGTCGAAGCCTCGCTGAGAAATAATGGCTGTGAGCGATACGAGATTGAATAAGAAGAAAAACTGACCTGAAGTGGATGCATCGGTTGTGCGCGACACGATGAGCGTAAGCAAAAAGGCAAATAATGCACTGAAAACTCGCGTGATTGCCGTTTTCATGCCGAGTGACAGCAAGGTCTTTTTGCCACTCGGCATAAGTAGCAGTTTTTGTTGAATGGCTTGAAACATTCTATTTCTCTAACTGTAAATGTTGTTTAGAGCGAGGCGTTGTTTTTCTTCACTGAACGTCTCATTCAACTCGGTGGTGTATTGGCGAAAATCAATGTCATCATAGTGATTGATGCAATGTGTCATTTGCTTTGCCATGTCTTCCGGTGTTTGCGCCAAAAAAGGATAGTTGAGATCTTTTGTGGCACCAATGGAACGAATCACCATAGGGAGGTGCAGCTTCGCGGCTTCTAGAATTGTTAAAGGCATACCTTCCCATGCGGCGGTATGTAAATAGAGATCGGAGGCCCGCAGTTTCTTAACCACTTCATCGCGAGGAAGCATACCCGTTACTTGTACGCCCTCGGCTCTTAACGCTTGCTCTAGCTCTTTGTCTCCTCCTCCAATCCAAGTAATGTCTAATTGGCGATTGAGTGCAAATCGATTCAAGCAACGGAGTGTGTTAAGTAAAAATTGAGGGTCTTTCTGTGGTGCGACACGCCCTAAAACAACAATGTTCAATGCAGCTTGATGGTCTCGGCCGACACGTGTCGCACTTTGATAAGAAACGTAGTTGTTCAGCAGTTCCGCTCGTTTTGCTCCAATGCTAATGGCTAAATCACATTCGCGCTGACTGCAGCCTGCCACCACGTCAATTTTGTTGAGCATCACCTTTTCTAAAGCTTTGTATAGTTGGCGAGCGAAGCCTGAAATATCTTCTCGTTCAAACGCATAGCAGTGCGGGGTATACACCAAGCGGGCGTGGTTGAGTTTCAAAAATCGACCCAAAAAACCGGCTTTGCTAGAGTGCAAGTGCACAATATCGGGTTTTATGTCATTGATGGTTTGATTGGCGTCTCGCACAAACTGCAGAAGCCCACCTTCCACCCATTTCGTTTGAGCAAAAACATCGTGATTGCTGTCCTTGGTCAAATCATTGTGACGCGCTCTAGCAAGCAAAAAGTGTTCATACGGTTCATGTCGAGATGAATGTACATAGCTGTACAGTGCGGTTTGAACACCGCCACCAAAGGCTTCGGTAATATGAAGTACTTTTTTCATGCTGACTTTGTCCCTGGAGTTTTTAACCACTTGGTTTTGAAAGCTTCTCGTTCTTGCTGCGAGTAAATATGGCGATAAAGCGGTAAGTCATACATGTAAAACAACTTAGAAAAATCGTAATGCTGTTTAAAGTATTGGTGGATGTTGGAATACCATTTGTTCTTTGCTTCATTGCTGTTTTTCAGAACAAAGTTGTCGACATTTAGGAAGTCTCCAATCTCTTTGTCAAGGGAACTCAGTTGCTCGCACTTAATCAGAATGACGCTGGCTTTGTCATTGTTGAACGTGAAAAATGGTTGAGTGTTATCGATCTCTTGGCGCATGACATCGATGCTGAAGTTACGTTTTAGCTCGTTATCGAACCAATCTGCGAAGTAGTTCAGGTTGATGTAGTTATCAAAGCAATGCTCTAGATGCTTGTAGGTCACTTCCATGTCGCGGTGGATGGCATCGTTCTTTTTGCCTTCGATAAATTGCAGATGCAGATCTTGGAAAAAACGGGAGAAAACCGTCGCAATCGGGTCACGGATTAATGTAACGATCTTGATTTGCTCGCGCTTTTGCAAAATGCGCTTGCGTTGATTCAGAACCAAGCGGTACATCGCGCGATTTTTAAAATCGAAGAATTTACTCACATCCTTTTTGTTGTGGTACATGTGAAATTCTTCATGATCGTCAAACGTGTGGATGTGATAGCTCGGAATATTACGCGCTTCCAAAGTATGTTCGATAGACGATGAGCCCACTTTCCCCATTTGATACACCAAGATGAAGTTATCAGCCCGAAGTTCTCGGTTCTTTTCAAATTGTCGAGCGATAGAGTATTTCATTGATCAAATCCTTGATTATTAAAATTCGTGACTTTTATTGACTGGCAGCGAATGGATGACTGTCTGAGGTTCTGGTGTTCGTTTTCGGCTGATCATAACTGGCAACAAAAGTATCAAAATGATGGTGGTATTTACGGCAACGAAGAACACCATGATGAGGGCGTAAACCGCGAGTAAAAGACTTTTTCTGTTGTCATCGATACTGCGAAAACAAAATTTGATGAAAAGAAAGTAGCCTCCAAACAGAAACGCAATGCCGAGCAAACCATATTCGATGGCGGTATCGAGCACAAAGTTGTGGGTGTAAATCGCTAATTCATCGTAGTTGAAGTAATCGATCATAAAGTTGGGCAGCATTTTGGCGCCCACTCCTAAAATAGGATGCTGCGTTAAGATATCCATGCCGTTTGCGAGTAGCAGCTTACGATGCAAGTTGGACACCCATCGCGCTTCACTTTGGTTGGCAAACAAAATGTCTTCTTGAGTGATCTCCAGTTTATCGGCAAGAGCATCAAAACCGACGTAGAGCGTGGTAGAGACTGTTCCAATAACCACAAATGCCAACGCCAAGAGAAGCATCCATGTATAGGTTTCACTGATGGTTTTTCGCATCCAGTTTTTAATAAAAATCTGATCGAGAAAAAACAGTAAACAAAAGCCCAGCAGAGCTTTTCGTTCTTGAGATAACACGAGTAGCGCAAATGCAACTAGCATCAAAAAAGGGAACAGGCGAATTTTGTCGCGATACAAATAGAGTAGCGAGCACAACACTCCAAATCCGTATTTACTGACCCCGAGTAATTTAAATCCGCTTTGATAGCCTTGGGCGAAGTGCCATGCTGCGACTAGAGCACAGATGATAAAAAGTAGGTAGGTGAAATAGACCATCACTCGCTCATCATCAAATGCTCCGTAAGCGTAAAGTAAGCTCAGTAGACAAAGAATGGCTAGCCACTGAACGGTTTCGATCAATAGTGGGGCCAAAGGTACTCTGTTCAACAAACCATTGATAAATACATATCCAGTAAACAGCACCAAGAATCCGATACATGGATGCAACAGTTGCTTTGCTCTTCCTTCTAAAATGATCAAGGCGATTAAGCCAACAGAAAGCAAACTTGCGATATCGGAAGGCGCAAGTGCCACGCCACCTACAGCGAATTTCACTGGGACAAAAAACAGTGCCAGAGTAATGGCTGCAAGGAGTGGAACGGTATTACTTATCGGTACAGAGCTGTTGGTAGATTCCATAATAGCCCTCTCGAAATTTGTCGATGGTGTAGAGTTTGGCTCGGTTGACGGAATAATGACTTGCCGAATTGTAAAGAGCCGCGTCTTCGCAAAGCTCTGCAACCTTTTGTGCAAGCCGATTGCTATCACCGACTTCGAACAGATATTCTGAGCTGCCGGTAACCTCATCTAATCCCGGAACATCGGACGCGAGTACGGGCAAACCTGCTGCCATCGCTTCTACGGCGGCGAGCCCAAATCCTTCAACGTGGGAAGATTGCACGTAGATATCCATATCGCTGAGAAAGAGAGGGATATCGGATACGACTCCGTGAAAATGCACGCGAGGTGAAACGTTTAACGATTGAGTGAGTCGTTGAAGCGAGGCTTTTCTGTCTCCATCTCCGGCAAGGTGTAAGTGGTAGCACTCAGGCAGTTTTGCGATGGCGTGAATTAACGTTTCGTGATCTTTGTGTTCATGTAGTCGGCCAACCATGCCAATGTTGATGGTTGCTTTCTCGCTGAGATCGTGGGCTTGTTTAGCCGCCATCGGGAAGCGATTTAAGTCGACGCCGTTATGTACAACTCGATACTTGTGTTGGTACCGAGGCATGAACTTCACCAATTCTTCTTGAACTTTTTCACTGATGCTAACGGTATAGTGGTGACCCCAATAGAGGACATATTCTATGAACTTAAACAGAGGGTAATCTCTGCGTCGGTTGTAAGAGCAGTGTTCTGTTTGAATGCGTTTTTTCCCGATCGAAAGCAGCGCTAGGTAAATAGACGGATACAGGTGTCCGTGAACGAGATCTGGCCAGCGTAGTAGTGACCATTTTCCCGATAGAGACAGTGTCTGCCAGTTAAAGCATTGGATTCCCTGTGCGGAGAGTTGTTCCAAATAGTCGTTCTCAGCACACAACACGAGGATCTTGATTTCATACTCGGGATTATGCTCGAGCACCAAGTCCACTAAGAACTTTTGCGCCCCACCATTTTGAGATAGGTCGTTGATGATGTGTAAAATTTTCGTCTTCATCATTGCGCCATTTGATACTTTTGTTTGAGTTCGGAAATTTCACTTGAAGTAAAAAAGTGGGTCGTCAATTGGGATGACAACATTTCCTCAATAAACTCAGGTTTAGGTTGATAGCTGTTTTTGAACTCATTGATCAGCGAGGAGTACCATTTGTTGTTTGATTGGTTGTCGTGGACCACATCAACTGGATAGCCGAGAAACTCGCCAACGGTAGCTGGTGATTGCTTCAGCTTGTCACTTCGAATTACGAGCAGAGAAAAGTTGCCTTGTTGGTAGGTTTGGCAACCAGCTTCATGATCGAACGGTTTATTGAACACGTCGATCCCTGTTAGCGTTTTGATTTCATTATCAAACCACTCCAAAGGGTAGTGGTGATTCATGTGCTCTTCGAAAGCTTCTTGCAACAATTGCGGACGCTCAGAGCGAATTGCACTGTCATCATTTAGGTATTTTTCTGCCATCCAGAAAGGTAAAGATTGAAAGAACATCGAGATATTTCTACCAATCGGCTCTCTCACCAATGAGATAATGCGCACGTCTTGTTTACGTTTGAGCATGTGGCTCATAATGCTTCGCTTGAGCAGACGTTTTACATAATGCTTGTTTGGTTGATGCAGCTTCGCTCTCACTGGAGAGATCTGCTTGTTTGCATCAATCGACATAAGGTCATGCAAATGAATCGAGTTAGGAATCGACTTTTCTAACGCACTCGAGCCGACTTTACCCATTTGATATATCAGCACTGGGCGTTCTTGGCTTTTTAATATCTGATACCAAGACGCATGTTGATTAGTAGGCGTATTTCTGGACATATAAAGTCTCTCCTTCCTTAGCTTTTGCTTGAGTGATAAGCACGCCAAGAGACGGTATCGAGTGTTGTATTTGTTTAGATAGCGCGACATTAACCAGTGATGCTTTGGTGGACTCGGAACGAATCACTGTGATGAGTCCGTTCGCATATTGGCCTAAGATGAGCGCATCACTGACCGACAGCAGTGGTGGTGTATCGATGATGATGCGATCGTATTTATCTTGAAAATGGTCCAGTAGTTTTTTGAAGCGATTGGATGCCAGCAACTCTTGTGGGTTGGGTGGAATCAGCCCAGCAGGTAGTACATCTAAATTGGCATCATCGATGCGAACGATACAATCTTTTATTGCGGTATCCATCGTCAATATGTTGGTTAAACCTGGCTGGGACTCAGGAATATTGAATCGTTTGGCTAAAGATGGACGACGCAAGTCGCAGTCGATAATCAACACTTTCTCCATAGTCGAGAAGGACACCGCCATATTGATGCTGGTGGAGGTTTTGCCTTCCTCTGGAATCGCTGAAGTAAAAGGTAAGATCTTTTGCTTAGTGTTGGTCAGCCTTAATAGCAACGACGTTCGAACAGAGCGACAAGCTTCGCTAAAGAGTTTTTCATCTTTATCTAAGTAGGCGGTATAACTTACCCCATTTTTTCGCAGGGTACGTTTTTTCACCATTGGGATAACCCCCAAGCATGTCACGCCTAGCTTATCTTGAACATCGTTTGAAGTGCGGATGACTTCTCGCAACGTTTCTAAAATGATCACCAATGCACAAGCGATAGCAAAACCGAAGAATGTGGCGATAAGCACCAGTTTCATTCGTTGTGGCGCGACAGGAAACAGTGGAATGATCGCTTTATCAGTAAAGCGAGCGGTCACATTTTTGTAATCGCTAGTAGCGCTGGTTTCTTTTTCTCGATTTAAGAAAGCTTCGTAAAGATCTTTGTTTGACTCTACTTCTCGTTTCAATTGCTCATAGCGCGCCTTTTGCGAACCCAATGATTGGAAATCTGATTTTTTTCTGTCCAGTTCTTCGCGCAACATGTCTTCTTGAGCTTTCGCTGCAAGTAAGTCTTGTTGCTTACTAAAAGAGATTTCGCGAATCAATTGCTGAGTTCGCTCTTGAATAGAGGCGAGTTGCGCTTTCGCTTGGACCATTCGATCGTGTTTTGGTCCATAACGTTGCGCCAGTTCAGAAACGTTCTTCGCAGCTTGGGCTTCTGAAAGTTTTAAATCACGAATCTGAGCTTGATTGGCAAACTCGTCAATGGACAGCAGGCTATCAAGATTCTGAGACGATTTTCTTTTTAGTAGTTGGATTAGGGTTTGCGCTTCGATGCGCTTATTGACAGCGGTATTGAGTTTACGGTTAAGCTCTTCTAGTTCGTTGGCGTAGATATCGTCGATGCCGTTGATATCAATCAGGCCTTCTTTGAGCAAAAACTCTTGCAAAGCATGCTCTGATTTTTTTAAGCGCTCTTCGAGTTTTTGAGAGTTATTAGTCAGCCATGTTGCTGCATTTTGAGTCACTACGAGCTTGGCTTCGAAGTTGGCATCAATATAGGCCTGACCAACCGCGTTCGCGACTCTTGTTGCTAACTTTGGATCGGCAGAACGAAAGCTAATGCGCACTAACTGTGTGTTTCGAACAGGTTCAATTTCTAGCTTTCTTTTGAAGGCTTGAAGTGCTTGATAGTAAGACTCAGAGTATTGTGAAGTCTCTTTTGGGCTAGGAGAGACATTCAATAAATCTTGTACTAACGGGACTGCTTTGATGTCGTCGATTTTTTGTTTTAGTCCACCGGAGCTCGTAAATTCAGGGTGTTGAGTTAAATTCAGTTCATTAATGACTTTGTCGGCAATGTGGTTGGATTTCAGAATAGCGATTTGTGTTTGAAAGTACTCTTTCTTGGTCGTATCTACGCCGTACACTTCTTCAATCGATAGCGCACTTTTTTGCTCTTCTTGAATCAATAACGTTGCTGTTGCTTGGTAAATGGATGTTTTGGAGTAGATGTACCAAGTGCACGTCAATGAGAATATAAGCGTGAACGCAGCAATGCTAAGCCAGTTTTTTTTCAGCGTTTTAAAGTGATGGCCAAAACGAATCAGTTCCACTTTGTTCATCTGGAAATTGTTGGGATGAGTTCCGTTCATTTGATTACCTGTCACTAGAAGAAGCTCTGATCAATAAAGACAATGTCACCTGGTTCAACCGTGCGCTGCATACTTACGCCTTCTACGGTTTTGCCAGTTTTGTGTTTGGTTAAGTTAATGCTTTTACGTGAAGCTCTATCGGTGAGCCCGCCAGCTAGTGCGATGGCTTTTTCTATCGTCAGTCCTGGTCGATACTCAAATCCTCCGGGTTTACGAACTTCGCCATTGACGTAAAACAAACGGAAGTAATTGATTGTCACCATGACTTTCGGGTTGATTAGATAGTCACCTTTTAAGCCCGTTTCGATTTCGTACTTGAGCTGTTTTGGCGTTTTATTTATCGCTTTGATTCGTCCAAGGTAAGGGTAATCAAAGTAACCATCTGACGTGATGAGGATGTTTTTAATAGAAAGATCTTCCTCCCCGTAAACTTGCACTGAAATAGTGTCGCCAGTATCGAGTAGGTAATCTTGTTCGTTTGAATTTGCGCTAACAAAAGTACTGAAAAGTAGCAGAGCTAGGCCAATTAACTTGAATAATGGATTCATTAACATTCCTTGTTACAACGAAAATTGCGCGCTTAAAGTCCAGACATTTTGGTCGTAGCTATAACCTGAACGATTGGATGTTTTGTCTTGATATTGCCAATCCGCTTTCAATTGAATCCAGCGTCTAATTTGATAATCAACGCCAGCGGAAAGGGTATATCGTTCGTCGTTTCTCGTGATGCCGGTGTAATCATCTTCTTGATAAATGCCACCTAAACGAGTGGCTAAATAGCTGTTCCAATCGTGTTTGATATCTAGGCGATAACGAGTCTGTAAGTTGTAGTCACCATCTTGGTCAGGGTTGACGGCTGCTTGGGTAGTTTTGACCGTCACCAACGTTTGCTCTTGTGGTAGCCATTCAAATCCGATATCCCAGCTAAAGCCTTTGAAGGTTTCTCGTTGTTCACTATCAAAGTCTTTAACTTGATAGCCAAGCCTTGCGATACCTTGGGTTTTCCCCGATATTTCCCACTCAGCACCGGTGTAGTAAAAACCGGTGTCGCTGTCTTTTGATGCAGCGCGAGGGTTTTTATTAAGGTACTCGGTGAAGACTTGTTTCGTCCCAACTAACCAATAGGTTTTAGGAGTCGCTCTAAGGTAAAACTCAACGTGAGCGTTTGGAGCGCGGAAGTTGTTGTACTTAGTTTTTGCGTTGGGCTTGCTAGGTAAACCGTTACGATAATTTTGGTAAGTTTTATCTCTGTAGCCTAAGCCAAATTCGAATCGTCCTTTCGCACCAGTAGAGCCAAACACGTAGTTGGTTTTCAAATCATTACGGTAAAACTCGATAGGTGAATCGAGAAGGTTACCTTGTCCTTCAGTGATGTCTTCACCGCGGATTTCATGCAATGCCTGAAAACGATAATCCACGACTAAACGATGACGATGATTGAATTCAAAAAAATTGGTGAACTGAAAGGTATGGTCATCGTAATCATTCTTATCGTCCGAAGAAAAGCCCGCTTTTAGCTTGTACTGAATATCTGCGCGATATTGATTGCGCTCGATACGTGCCAACAAGCTAGGCTCTAGTCCCCAAATGTTTACGGATTCTATATCTTGAGATTTTTCCGCTTTGTTTATGTTGTCGTCGCCTTCGTAGAAGGCTTTGACCAATGGGATAAACTCAATGCCAGATTCAGTTTGATACGCCATTGGCTCTGCTAATGCAGCTGTTGAACAAAGGGCAAGCGCAAGTGCTGGAGTTATTGTTTTCATCATCGCCGCCTTAGTACGCATTGGAGCCAGTAAAGCCTTTGAACACGGTAAGGAAGATGATTTTGATGTCCATCCAAACCGACCAATGATGGATGTAATCCAAATCAAACTCGACGCGTTTTTCCATCTTATCGAGCGTGTCGGTTTCGCCGCGATAGCCGTTGATTTGAGCCCAACCTGTAATGCCTGGTTTTACTTTGTGGCGCAACATGTAGCGGGCGACAATCTGACGATATTCTTCGTTGTGCGCAACGGCATGAGGACGAGGGCCAACGATCGACATAGTGCCTTGTAATACGTTGATAAACTGCGGCAGTTCGTCTAATGAGGTGCGACGTAGAAAACCGCCAAACGGAGTAATACGAGGGTCGTTTTTCGTAGCTTGTTTGATGTTTGGCCCTTGATCCATCGTCGTCATCGAGCGGAACTTCCAAACTTCGATTTTTCGACCATCCAAACCATAACGATGCTGCTTAAATATTACAGGGCCTTTTGACGTCAACTTAATACCGATGGCGATAGCAAGCAGGATTGGTGATATCAACACTAAGATAATGCTAGAGAACAAAATGTCTTCGAAGCGTTTAATCCAGGATGAAACGCCAGCAAAAGGCGTATCGAACACGCTGAGAGTTTGAACTTGACCAATTTGATCCCAGCGAGAATGGAGCAGGTTGTAAGTAAAGAAATCCGGGATCAGATAAGTGTTCGCTGTGGTGTCGGAGAACTGGTTCAGGATGGAAGCAATGCGCTCTTTAGCATGCATTGGCATCGCAATGTATACGTAATCGACCTCACCTCGTTTTGCCCGTTCTAACGCTTGGTTTACCGCGCCTTTGATTGGGTATTCGGAGCTAGGCAATCTGTCGCTAGAGCGTTCGTCATAGAAGCCGTCAAATAGAACACCATGCTCGGTGTGGTTTTGAATCTCGTTGGCAAGGGTAATGCCGTGAGGGGTCTGACCGATGATGATAGCGGTGCGTGTGTTGAAGCCCATTTTTCGCAAATAGGCCAAAACGGTACGAAAGGTTACTCGCCACGCCAACAGTAATGCCGGCGTAATAGTAACCCATAACGCTAAGATACTGCGGTCAAACAAAGGGTAAACTTCGGAAAAGTAAAGCACCATGAAAAGTAGGGCGCTTGTCATTAACCACGATATGCAAACAATGAACATTTGCTCTCTAAACGAGCTTGTCCGCCATGAGCGATATAGGTTGCCGCTCTCCGCCATAAACAAAAATGAAATACCCCCGACGAAGGACAAGATGACGTAGTCCTTATCCATCGAGGTATTTGTGTCTTTCAATACTAGGAGCAGCATAAAGGTGACAATGACAGCAAGATCTGAGAGGCGATATAAAAAAGCGAACTCCATCTCATAAGAACGAATTAGTCCTTTGTGTTTCATGACCTAGTTTCCCTTCTAGCACGCTACCGCCATTGGGGTGATTGCCCAATAGCCGTGTCGCGAACGTTTTAATTGATGAGCAGAGACATTTCTATGAATGTTTCTGAATTTCTGTAACGCATAAATTCGAAGGTAAGTTTAAAAATTCGCGTTGTTTAGGTAAGTGGAAATAAGAATGAAATTTAGACCTTTGGCTAAGTTTTGCTGTTTAGGAAAAAGCTGGTACTTGCTAAGCAGGGATGAGGAAAAGTATTAAGAAGCGAGTTTGATTATAAAAACTAAGGTTTAATTTCTTGATGGTCTAACGGATGACTTATTTACAGGGAAGTTAATGATTTAGTCTTGGGTGCGGAGTATGAGTGATGAGTCCAGCGAGCGAGTGATGTCGGTCATTTATGTGGTTTTGATACAAAAAATCCCTCTCAGGAGAGAGGGATTTATAACAACTATAGGTGAATAATTTATTCGAAATCTACGCCATTTTCTTTAAATAGACGTTTACAAGCACGACCATCACTATGGAATAGGTGACAACGGTGAGCAGGAATACCGATTTCCAATTTATCGCCCGTGTCGACAGCTAGCGTGTCTGGTTGACGACAGATCACATCCGCGTCTGCGCCTTCTAGGTTTAGGTATACCTGAGTTTCGTTACCAAGCTTCTCTACGATCATCACTTCACCGTGAATGGTTGCGTCAGCTTCGGTTGCTGAAAGTAGGTGCTCTGGGCGAATACCCAAAGACATACGGTCGCCACGGTTAACGGTTGTACCATCTACAGGAATCCAGAATGATACGCCGTTAGATAGCTGAACTTTAACGCGTTCTGATTCTACTTCATCGATGAACACGCTCATGAAGTTCATTTTTGGAGAACCGATGAAACCAGCCACAAAGCGGTTCTGTGGGTAGTGGTAAAGTTCAAGAGGTTTGCCAACTTGAGAGACGTAACCACCATCTAGTACGACGATTTTATCCGCCATGGTCATTGCTTCAACCTGATCGTGTGTAACGTAGATCATGGTGCAGCCAAGTTGACGTTGTAGTTTGGTAATTTGCGCACGCATGTTTACACGTAGCGCGGCATCTAGGTTAGACAAAGGTTCATCTAGAAGGAATACGTTTGGTTGCGATACCAGTGTACGACCGATAGCCACACGTTGACGCTGACCACCTGAAAGTGCTTTCGGTTGACGCTCAAGCAAGTGACCCAGTTGTAGGATTTCTGCTGCGTGTTCAACACGTTTGTCGATTTCTGCCTTGTCTGCTTTAGCCAGTTTTAGACCAAATGACATGTTGTCGTATAGGTTTAGGTGTGGGTATAGAGCGTAAGACTGGAAAACCATACCAACACCACGTTTGGATGGTTCGACGTCATTCATGCGCTGGTCACCAATATACAAATCACCTGAAGTAATGTCTTCAAGACCGGCAATGCAACGTAGAAGGGTAGATTTACCACAACCAGATGGACCTACGAAAACAACAAATTCACCTTCGTCAATCTGTAGGTCTACGTTTTTAGAAATCAGTACGTCGCCATACGCTTTACAAACATTTTTTAACGTGACACTCGCCATGTAGCTCGTCCTCGATCAATTTTTTTATTATTCACCGCTCATCATTATATGAATTATCTAGCGAGCAGTAACAGTAGGAATCGGTAAGTTATTGCGGTTGGTAAGAAAAGTAGGGTAGCACTTCAATGAAATGTCCTAAATAGAAGTGCTACCCATCATAGCCAAGTACGAGTTTCTCTCCCCCACATTATTCGTGTTGTCTCCCCCGTGAAATAATTACCACAAACAACACCAATAATGACATTCCACTCGTCTGGCAATGCAAAACCAGCAAATCTTTTTACCTAGCTAATAGGCACTGCTGGGAAAGGGTTCTTACCATCCACTCTTGGATGAATGCAGTTTCTAAGATTGTGCTATCTGCTACATCCTCCTAATCGAAATAATTGTAGGGGGAGTAGATGGGGAGGAGTAAAAAAGGAGGAGTAATGAAGCAGTTGGGCGGAAATCACATTATTGCACCGCCTAAAGTTGAAACCGATCACAGGAAGTATCCATTTTGTGATTTGAGTCTCTTACCCTTGGCGATTTAGATCACGAAAATACGTCATAATTGTAAGGGCGTAGGGATTAGGAGGATGAGACATATTGGATTATTTCAGATGATATATGTCGAAATACGGCTGAACCTCAATGGACTAGCCCTACATCAAAAATATAAAAAGGATACGAATATGAAAAAGTTAAGCGCTGTAGCACTAGGTACTCTTGTTGCTTTGGGTTCTTTTGGTGCTAATGCTGCCATCGAAGAAGGACAACTTACTATCTGGATCAACGGCGACAAAGGCTACAACGGCCTTGCTGAAGTTGGTAAGAAGTTCGAAGAAGACACTGGTATCAAAGTAACAGTGGCTCACCCAGACGGCCTTCAAGATAAATTCCCTCAAACTGCAGCAACAGGTGATGGCCCTGATATCGTATTCTGGGCTCACGACCGTTTCGGTGGCTACGCAGAAGCTGGCCTACTAGCAGAAATCAAACCTTCTAAAGCAATCCAAGAAGGCATCGTTGACTTTGCATGGGATGCAGTACGTTACGACGGCAAACTGATTGGCTACCCTGTTGCGGTTGAGTCTCTATCTCTGATCTACAACAAAGACCTAGTTCCAAACCCACCAAAATCTTGGGAAGAAGTTGCAGCGCTAGATGCAAAACTTAAAAAAGACGGCAAGTCTGCAATCATGTGGAACCTAAAAGAACCGTACTTCACTTGGCCTCTAATGGCTGCTGACGGTGGTTACGCGTTCAAATACACTTCTGAAGGTTACGACGTTAAAGACGCAGGTATCGCGAAAGAAGGCGTGAAAGACGCGATGAACTTCGTGAAAGGCTTGGTAGACAAAGGCGTTATCTCTGCGGATATGGACTACTCAGTTTCTGAGTCTGCGTTCAACCAAGGTAAAGCTGCGATGACTATCAACGGTCCATGGTCTTGGGGCAACATCGAGAAGTCTGGCATCAACTACGGCGTAACAACACTACCTAAGTTCCAAGGTCAGTCTTCTAAGCCATTCGTTGGTGTACTAACTGCTGGTATCAGCACTGCGTCTCCAAACAAAGACCTAGCGGTTGAATTCCTAGAGAACTACCTACTAACAAACGATGGCCTACGTATGGTTAACAACGACAAGCCTCTAGGTGCGGTAGCGCTTAACTCGTTCCAACGTGAGCTAGATTCAGATACTCGTATCGCTGCGACAATGGACAATGCGATGAACGGCGAAATCATGCCAAACATTCCTCAAATGAACGCATTCTGGGGTGCGGCTAAGAACGCAATCATCAACGTTGTTGACGGTCGTCAAACTGTAGATGCAGCTCTTGCAGATGCAGAAAAACAAATGACTAAATAATTCAGTAATACTTTTTTAAGGAGGGGGCAACTCCTCCTTACTTTTCTATATTTATTCTATATTCGCTAGCAGGTTCCCTATGCAGTCAGTTCAAGGTACAAATGCTATGACAGCACCAGAAGCCAGCCTTCCGAGCAGCAAAAAAGTGTTCATCAAATGGTCACTTTTAGGCACCGTCGGCATTCTCAATGGCTACGCAACAATCCTAATGTATTCTCGCGGTGAGATTGCGTTTGCACTACTTACGATCATTCTTACCGCTTTAGCGTTGTTCATTTTCGGTAGTAAAAAGACGTACGCACACCGTTACATTTACCCTGGTATTGCAGGGATGATTTTGTTCATCCTTTTCCCTTTGGCATATACCATCGGTTTAGCGTTTACTAACTACAGCGCGAAAAACCAACTCTCATTTGATCGTGCTCAGAGCGTCCTGTTAGACAGAACTTACCAAAGTGGTGATAGCTATCCATTCACTTTGTACAACACCGAGCAGGGCCACCAAATTGTGGTTGAGAAAGATGGCGAGCTACTAGCAACTCCTGTTTTCCAACTTCAAGGCTTCTCAGAGACAGACTTAGACCTAGCGCCTATTACAGAGGCGGCAGGCGATAAAGAGCCAATCAAAACCATCGTGAAGAACCGCACTGCGCTAAGTAGCGTTGACCTGCATCTTCCGAACGGTGACGATATCCGTATGAGCGGCTTGCGTAAGTTCGCAGCAGTGGTTCCGCTCTACACGTTGCAAGATGACGGCGAAACCCTTTACAACAACCGTACCCAAGAAACACTGCGTCCAAATATGGAAGTGGGTTACTACCAACCAGTGGATGAAAACGGTCAGTTTGTTGGCAGCACCGTGTCTCCAGGTTTCGTGGTGAACATTGGAACGCACAACTTTGAACGTGTGTGGAAAGATGATGGCATCAAAGAACCATTCATCAGCATCTTTATCTGGACTATTGTTTTCTCTGCGCTAACCGTAGTCTGCACATTGGTTATTGGCTTAGTGTTAGCAAGTGTTGTTCAGTGGGAAGCGTTGAAAGGTCGTTCAATCTACCGACTACTACTGATTCTGCCTTATGCGGTACCGGCGTTTATTTCTATTCTGATCTTCAAAGGTTTGTTCAACCAGAGCTTTGGTGAGATCAACATGCTTCTGGAAGGTTTGTTTGGTATCAGCCCGGCATGGTTCTCGGACCCATTCATGGCAAAAACCATGATCCTGATTGTGAACACGTGGCTAGGCTTCCCTTACATGATGATTCTATGTATGGGTCTGCTAAAAGCGATTCCTGATGATCTTTATGAAGCATCGGCTATCGATGGTGCGAACTTCATCACCAACTTCACGCGTATCACAATGCCGATGATGCTGAAACCGCTGACTCCGCTATTGATTGCAAGCTTTGCTTTTAACTTCAACAACTTTGTACTTATCCAGTTGTTGACAGGTGGTGGTCCAAACATGATCGGTACATCAGAACCTGCGGGTTACACAGACCTATTGGTAAGTTACACCTACCGAATCGCATTCGAAGGTGCGGGCGGCCAAGATTTCGGTCTAGCAAGTGCAGTAGCAACACTTATCTTCCTATTGGTTGGCGCGTTGGCACTTATCAACCTACGTGTAACTAAAGTAGCTCAAGACTAAGGAGAGATTACAATGGCAATGGTACAAGGTAAGTCATTAAAGTATCGTGTTTGGGCTACTCATATTGCTATGTGGGCATTCTTAGCACTGATTATTTTCCCATTATTGATGATCATCGCGATTTCGTTCCGTGAAGGTAACTTCGCAACGGGTAGCTTGATCCCAGACAACCCAACGCTTGACCACTGGAAGTTAGCGCTTGGTTTCTCAATTACGAACGCAGATGGCACCGTAACACCACCTCCATTCCCAGTAATGACGTGGTTGTGGAACTCGGTAAAAGTTGGTGGCATCTCTGCAATCTTGATTGTGGCGCTGTCTACAACATCGGCTTACGCGTTTGCGCGTATGAAGTTCAAAGGTAAGAACACCATCCTCAAAGCGATGATGATCTTCCAAATGTTCCCTGCGGTATTGGCATTGGTTGCTCTATACGCGTTGTTCGACAAACTTGGTCAGTACATTCCTTTCCTTGGTTTGAATACGCACGGCGGTCTGATCTTCGCTTACTTAGGTGGTATCGCACTGCACGTATGGACGATTAAAGGCTACTTCGAAAGTATTGACTCGTCTTTAGAAGAAGCGGCTGCTCTTGATGGCGCAACACCATGGCAAGCATTCCGTTTGGTATTACTGCCACTGTCAGTGCCAATCCTAGCGGTAGTATTCATCTTGTCGTTCATCATGGTAATTGGTGAAGTTCCTGTAGCATCACTACTACTTTCTGATGTAGACTCGTACACACTTGCAGTAGGTATGCAGCAATACCTATATCCACAAAACTACTTGTGGGGTGACTTTGCTGCTGCTGCAGTTCTATCAGCAGTGCCAATCACTGCAGTATTCTTACTTGCTCAACGCTGGTTGGTTGGTGGTCTAACCGCTGGTGGTGTGAAAGGATAATCTCAAGTGGTCTGAGATTGACAAGAATAACTAGAAAAGGGCGACCATATGGTCGCCCTTATATTTAGCATCGATATTACACTTTTGGTTTGGCCGCCGATCAGTAATATCCTGCTTCTATTGGCGTTACGCATAGCTGGCTGTTAGCTTAGTTCCTTACGATTCAATCACTAACAGTTTTTGTAACCATAACCTGAGTCTTGACTCAGGTTTTTTTATGCTTAATAAACACACAAAGAGTAGCGGCTTTGCAATGGATTACACAGGGACGCCGAGGTGCCCTGCGAATCACTTCACATAAATACCTGAGATGGCGGGAAAGTATGAGATTTAGGTCTTACTAATGTGCGGTGTCGTGGACGTATCTACGAGTAAGGACGTCAGTTTTAACGAGGTGAAGACGGGAAATGCCGAGGTGCTTAAAACTCGCGGCTAGACGGCGCGCAGCCAACGTATTGTAGCAGTGTATACAAGCTCTCTTGTTGTAGCGCTACGCGACGAAACAGGTTGGCAAAGGTGGTATCGCCGCCGAAACAGGTCTGAATATAATGGTTAATTTCCGATTCGTTATAACCCTCGACGTACATGGTCCTTACCCATTGATATTCGACCGCTTTCAAATTGGTCAACGTCTCTTCACTTAAGGTTGTTTGCTTTAGTCTCAAGATCCAAACTCTATATAGCTCCAAAATACAGGGTGGATTTAAGCAAAACAAGGTGACGGAATTATGACAATGTGTCGCGAGTGTGAAGCAAATGGCCGAAGCATGACATTGCTTCACACTCTGAGTTGGAAAGTGGGGTAAAGAGGGGCTTTCGAAGCAGGAAAATTACTTAAGATATTTAACGTGCGCTTCCATCTCTTCGCCAATTTCTTTACGCATATTCATTAAGCGAATAGCCGATTGCTCTAGAGCCTTGTCTTCATCAGATTCAGGAATCCACTTCGGTACATCGGTAGGTTTACCGCTTTCATCTACGGCTACCATAATCACGATACAGTGCGTAGTTAAACGATTTTTCATCTGTTTTGGATCACTAGCTTGAACATCAATGGCGATGTGCATTGAGCTTCGACCGGTGTAAATGACTTTCGCGCTGACTTCCACAAGGTTGCCAACATGAATAGGTGCAACAAAACGAATCCCACCCGCGTAGGCAGTAATGCAGTATTTTCCACTCCAAGCGGCACTGCATGCATAAGCGGCTAAGTCGATCCATTTCATTACAGCGCCGCCGTGAACCTTTCCGCCAAAATTAACGTCGCCAGGTTCAGCTAAAAAACGAAGGGTAATATCTCTTTGACCACTGCTCATCTGTCATTCCTTTGTGAGTTATTGTTCTGACAATGTAGCAGCAAGCGTTTGTGACGGGAATAGGGCGAGCAACAAAACATTAACTTTTGTTTGAGGTGTTGATACCAAAAAGCCACGGCTCTACTCCGTGGCTTTTCTCTTTGTTGTTAGGCGGAAGTTGATGGTAGCTCTTGGCCTGCAAGAGTTTGCTTCTTCCGTACTTTTATCTGCGACAGAATCACGCCGGAGATAACCATCAAGCCGCCGATAATATGGTACACATGAATTTCTTCACCGAGCAGTGTTGACGCTAAGGCGACAGAGACCACAGGCATTAAGTTCATGAACATGGCGCTGGAGTCTGCACCAATCAAATCTATTGCTTTTACCCACATCAATGGAGCGAAAATAGACGCTGCGATACCAGCATAAGCGATCAGTGGAAGCGCCTCTTGGCTAGGAAGCAGTTGTTCGCTTGAAAGCCACAGTGGAGTCAGCATGATGACAGAGAAGAAGCCTTGCATGTAAACCAATGTTAGGCTGTTAAATGGCATCTTCCAACGCTTTAAAAGCACACAGTATGCGGCATAAACTAACGCGGCCAGTAACATTAAGCTGTCGCCTTGCGTCATATCTTGATGCAAGAAGTAGGTGACGTCACCGTGCCCAAGCATGAATGCTAAACCACCAAGTGAAATTACCCCTCCGACAATGCTCAACATAGAAACCGATTTACCCAATAGAGGGACGCTTAAAAACACGCTGATCAAAGGCACTAATGACGTAATTAACGCCATGTTTGAAGCCGTTGTAGTTAAGCCTGCGTAGTAGCCTAACGACTGGTTAAGTACCATGCCGAGTAGGGCTAAAAATGCCAGTTTAGTAAGGTATGGACGAATTACATGACGCTGTTTGATTACGGCTGGCAAGCAAAATGGCGTTAGAAGAACCATCGCAACAAACCAACGATAGAAGCTCATTGCGCTAGGTTCAATCGTGCTTGCCGCCATTTTGTTTACGATAGAATTTCCACCCCAAATCATGACAGTAAAAAACGGAAGCAAATAAACCATGAGAACCTCATCGCACAATAATTGATGGCGCTAGTCTGACAGGTCTTTATAATGAAAAGTATCTCTTAAAAGACATCGTAAGCGATAGGAAGACAATTTTGAAAAAGAGTGCGAGAAATCTTCATCCTTCATTATCAATTGATCGTGCGCCATCGGATGTTTTTATGAATTTTGAAGCGTTTCTTTCCAACACGGAAACCCGGATTCATAGCCATCCTTGGGGGCAAGTGCAGCTGATCAGCGGTGGGATTTTGGAAATGGATGCGGAGGACACACGATTTTTAGCGCCACCTCATTTGGCAATTTGGGTGCCAGCGGGCATTCGTCATACCAGCTACAACCGAAAACCAATCGAATATTGCTCATTGAATATTGCTCCAGAGCTGACGGCGCATTTTCCAACCAAAACCAGTTTAATTAAAGTCACCCCCATCGTTTCTGCCATCATTGAGGACTTTCGTCAGCGTGACATTAACGTCGCGCAGAGTGATGAAGACAAACGTTTGGTGCGAGTGTTGTTGGATCAACTGGCGAAACAAGAAGTGGAACATCACTTTTTACCGACAACCGACAACAAATATCTTCAGCCAATCTTAAAAGCGGTAGAAGAATCGCCAACCGATGAAATCAGCTTGGCGGAGTGGGCGGCAAAAGTGCATACCACAGAGCGCACGTTAGCGAGACATTGCCAGAGTGAGTTAGGAATGAGCTTTACTGAGTGGCGTTTACGTGTGCGGTATTTGCACTCGATGGAGTTGCTACGCAAAGGGCAAACCGTAAAAGAAGTCGCGCTGACGTTAGGTTACAATCAAGCCAGCCCTTTTATCGCGATGTTTAAGAAATACTCCGGCATGACACCGGAGCAATATAAGAATCGCTTGTTATAGCTGAGCGAGGACGTAATCCAGACCACCCACAACAGCAGCGACTTGTGCATCATTGCACTCTTCGTCCGTTACTTTCGGGCTGTCTGGGTAAACTTCTGTGGTGGTGCCGTAAACGCAATTTGTTACGCTGCCACACAGACCCAGTTTCACCATTGGGTAGTTGATAACGCCAAATTGTACGACTGGTGAACCAATGATCTCGCCGTGTTCATCTGCTGGTGCAATGTGAGTCACTTTTGCAACCGATTCAATGACTGCTTTTTGGAAGTCAGGTTGAGGGTTTTCAGTATCTCCCACGGTGTAAAAGCCATCTGGGATCATACCTTCAATGTACTCAATACCATCACGAGCGGCTAAGGCAGGACGGAACTCAGTTTCGTCAGAATCTGTTGTCTCGTGCAAATCAATGTGCATTAACACGTCGCCCAATGTCGATACGAGCTTGATCAAGTTGGCTGACTCTTCCGCTGGGCTATCTGCATAGAAAGAGCGGTTTGGATCAATCGCGTTTGGATTCCAACGGTTGATCACTTCGTAACCCCAAGGGCTTACGCAGGGTGCCACTACAATATTGAAGTGCTCTGCGTAATGCTCTGCTTCTGTTTCTACGAATTTTAGCGCGCCGTGTACGCCGCTGGTCTCGTAGCCATGCACTCCGCCAGTTACAAGAACAATCGGTTTTGCTGAGTCCCAGTTGCGTGTTTTGATGCAAAACAGTGGGAAGCGAGCTTGGTCGTAAGAAAGTGCACCATATTGTTCTACATCGAAACGGTCACGTAGCGCATCAATTTTGCTGACTACTTCTTCTTGGTAGCTGCGTTTTACTTCGCGCTGTGCGAGCCACGCTTTACGTTCTGCTTCTCCCCAAGGTTGGCCTGGGGTACCGATTGGGTAAGAGTATCCGCTTTTCATCTATACTTTTTCTTTTGTGTGCTGAAAGGTATGACAAGACTAGACCTGTCTTATCTTATCGGCAATACAAAACACCAATTGTGACGGTATTCTTTGCAAAATCATCACTTTGCCAAGGGGTTTAATGGTGTTACATTTTGTTACTTACTCAATTTCATATAAGAGATAAAAAATGGCTGGAGCAAGTTTACTCACACTGTTGGATGATATTGCCGCGGTATTGGATGATGTTGCGTTGATGTCAAAAATGGCGGCAAAGAAAACCGCAGGTGTATTGGGTGATGATTTAGCGTTAAACGCTCAGCAGGTCTCGGGTGTCGCATCTGAGCGAGAAATTCCAGTAGTTTGGGCGGTGGCCAAAGGTTCATTTAAAAACAAACTGATTTTGGTGCCTTCTGCCTTATTGATTAGCGCAATTATTCCTTGGTTGATCATGCCATTGCTGCTAATCGGCGGTTTGTTTCTCTGTTTTGAAGGGGCTGAAAAAGTACTCGAAAAACTGTTTCCACACTCACATCCCCATGAAGAAAAAGAAGAGCTTGTGGATACGGACGAGTCGTTAGAGGATTACGAAAAGCGAAAAGTTGCAGGTGCGATTCGAACTGATTTTATTCTCTCAGCGGAAATTATTGTGATTGCGTTGGGCACCGTGACTGGGGCGAGTCTTGTGACGCAAATCTTAGTGGTGAGCTTAATTGCAGTCATCATGACCATTGGTGTTTATGGCTTAGTAGCAGGCATCGTGAAATTGGATGACTTGGGCTTCTACCTTGAAATTCGCTCAAAAGGTAAGGGCTGGATGGCGAAAGTTGGCAGTGCTTTAGTTGCTTTTGCACCAAAGCTCATGAAGTTGTTAACGATTGTAGGAACTGCTGCAATGTTTTTAGTTGGTGGTGGGATTGTAGTGCACAACGTACCCGCCATTCACCACTTTGTAGAACCGATTATTATGAACTTTAGTGGTCATTCGGTTGCTACAGCGATTCTGCCTATTTTGCTTAACGGCATTATCGGTTTTGTCGCGGGTTTGATTGTGGTTGCTGTATGGGCGGTGGTAGAAAAGCTTCGCGGTAAATAATCCACATATCAAATGAAAAAGGGCCATGCTGTCTCTAATGCGGAGAACGTCAGGCCCTTTTTTATGCACGTTATTTACGTTAAGCGATTACTTCACTTTCCACTCAATTTGTTCGTTTGCACGAATAGGCACAACGATGTCATTGCCAAATGGCATGGATTCAGGAACATCCCAAGCCGATTTTTCTAGCGTCACCGTATCTGCGTTGCGTGCAATACCGTAAAAATCAGGACCGTTGAAGCTTGCGAACGCTTCCAAGTTTTCCAACTTGCCTTCTTTTTCAAAGACTTCTGCATAAAGTTCTAGCGCCGCGTGCGCAGTGTAAGAACCTGCACAACCGCAAGCCGATTCTTTCGCGCCTTTTGCATGCGGAGCGGAGTCGGTACCTAGGAAAAACTTCTTGCTACCACTGGTTGCGGCTTCGATTAGCGCTTGCTGGTGGGTGTTGCGCTTTAGAATCGGTAAGCAGTAAAAATGAGGCTTAATGCCACCGACAAGCATGTGATTGCGGTTGAAAAGAAGGTGGTGAGCAGTAATGGTAGCGGCAACATTATCAGACGCGTTGTTAACGAACTGTGCTGCGTCGGCGGTGGTGATATGTTCTAGAACGATTTTAAGATTAGGGAAGTCATTAACGATAGGAGCGAGGACGGTATCAAGGAATTCTTTTTCTCGGTCGAAGATATCAACGTGGTGATGAGTGACTTCTCCATGAACCAAGAGCAACATCCCGACTTCTTCCATGGCTTCGAGAACGTGGTAAATGTTCTTCGCATCGGTCACACCAGAATCTGAGTTAGTCGTTGCTCCTGCTGGGTAAAGCTTCGCTGCGACAATTTTACCGGTTGCTTTTGCTGCGCGAATCTCTTCTGGCGTGGTGTTATCGGTTAGGTAAAGCGCCATCAGAGGTTCGAATTGTTCGCCGTGCTGCTCTTTCAGAATTCGATCGCGGTAGGCAAGTGCCATTTCGGTATTGGTAACAGGTGGGACGGTGTTTGGCATGATCAGCACGCGGCCATTGTAGCGGCTGATATCGCGAACGGTGTCTTTTAGAACTTCACCATCGCGTAAGTGAACGTGCCAGTCGTCAGGACGAGTAATAGTCAGTGTTGTCATTAATTGCTCCCACCATTGAAAAGTTGTCTGATTGGAGCCTAAACGCTGCATTTGCCTTTTGGAGCAAACGCTTGCGCTTAGGCGACAGGATGATAGAGGAATTGCCCTCACATTTCATCCCATTTTTCACTTTTCTACAGAGTAGGAGTGTAAGTGGTTACTTCATCGTTAACCAAAGTGCGTGAATCGTACCTGGTAGGAAGAAGAAGAAAGTTAGGATCAAGTTGATGAAGAAGTCTTTATTCAGACCTTTTTCCATGTAAACCGCTACCGGTGGAAGAAAGATACACAGCAAAATTAGAATCAGTTTTTTTGTATCCATGGGTAAAGCTCCAAGTCAATGAATGGATGTCGTCAAAAATATGGCGCATTATGTGTTTCGTGTCACACTTTATCAAATGGTATTTGGTCAGAGCAGTGTTAAAAAATGTGAATTCTGAGTGTAGTAAAGGCATCTCAGTAAATCCAAGCCGTTTTCTCTCTTAAAGGTTTGATTTTGGGATAAATGCTAATGCGTGAATCTGCATCTTAATGTCATTTAGGTATACAATACTGCAACAATTAAAGATCACCCGTAGGAAGAAGGCTATGTCGCACCCCGTTTTATCCCAAATCAATGTTTTTCCGGTTAAATCAGTCGGAGGTGTGTCGCTTTCGTCCGCATGGGTAGAAAAACAAGGGTTGAGTTTTGACCGTCGTTTTATGATTGCCAAAGCCGATGGTTCGATGATCACTGCGCGAAAGTACCCTCAAATGGTAACCGTGAAATCAGCGTTGCTTGCCGATGGAGTGGTGTTCAGTAGCTTGGGAATGGAACCACTTAAAATCCGTTATCAAGATTTAAAAATGCAGGAAACACCCGCAACGGTTTGGAAAGATACCTTCACCGCTTACACGACTACCGATGATGCGGATGATTGGTTTAGTCAGGTATTGGGACAGCGCGTAGAGTTGCTTTTTAGCGGTGAACAATCCAATCGTGTCCGTGAAAAACTGGGACAAAATGTGAGTTTTGCTGACGGCTATCCAGTGTTGGTGATCAGCCAAGCTTCGCTAGAGGAATTGAACAAAAGAAGTTCTGAGCAACACTCCATGGATCAGTTCCGCACAAACTTAGTCGTATCTGATACCAAGCCATTTGAAGAAGATTCTTGGAAGCGCATCCGAATAGGGGAAGTGGAATTCGAATCTCTCAAACCTTGTGAGCGTTGTATTCTTACCACGATCAATACTCAGCGTGGCACTTTCCGTGAAAGCAAAGAGCCGCTCAAAACGTTGCAACAGTTCCGCGCCAATGAACGAGGTGGTGTGTTCTTTGGACAAAACCTTGTGGCGCGCAATGAGGGCATTATTCGCCAAGGCGATAAAGTTGAAGTGCTCGAATATAAGGAGCCGGAATTTTATCCGGACAACTCACCTGTGCGCATGACGCTGACGTGTGTTGAGCGTGAAGAGATTGCTCAAGATTTCGTGACCTTATGGCTAGAACCGAGCAAAGGTTCTTTACCAAACTACTTACCGGGCCAACATTTGCCGATTGAGGTGGATATCAATGGTAAGAAAATTGGTCGTAGATATACCTTATCGTCTAGCCCATCTCGCCCTGGTCGCTATGCTATCTCCGTTAAGCGTATTGCGGGTGGCCGCGTGTCGAATGCTTTGTTAGACAACCTACAAGTCGGTGATGTATTAGAGGCAGAAAACCCAGATGGTCAGTTCCACCTTAAAACGCATGATGCGCAGCCGCTACTATTGCTGTCGGCGGGCAGTGGTGTTACTCCAATGCTGTCGATGGTGCGCTATCTTGCAGACCACAATCAACTGAATGACGTGGTGTTTTACCATCAATGCCGTACTGAGCAGGATATTCCATGTCGCTCAGAGTTAGAGCAATTAAAACGCGAACATTCAGGGCTGGAAGTGAAAATCTGTTTAACGCAACCAGCGGTGGATTGGTTTGGTCTTAAAGGGCGTTTAAGTCTGTCTCATATCAAGCAAATCAAAGACGTTGAACAGCGCCAAGTGTTTGTTTGTGGGCCCGATGGTTTCATGCAAAAGGCCAAGAACTTATTGTTGAAGAAAGGTTTGCCAGAGGCGCATTATCATCAAGAAGCCTTTGGTGTTTCTGCTGTGGAAGCAAGACCAGAAAAAGAGGTTGAGATTGAATTCAATGGCTTGAAGATCCAAGGCAACAATCAAAAAACGCTCTTGGATCAAATTGAAGATGCAGGGAAAGTAGTGAGTAATAGCTGTCGTGCTGGCTTGTGCGGTGCGTGTAAGGTACAGCTCACATCAGGACAAGTTCATCACCCAGATGTACCAGCCTTGACGGATGAAGAACGCGCAATGGGAACGGTATTGGCGTGTTGCGCGATTCCAGAAACGGATGTCACGGTAACGGAATAACCGAGAAGGTGCGGCCACTAACCAACAAAAAACGCTGCTAATTTTAGCAGCGTTTTGAGTTTTAAAAGCGAGCAAAAAAGATCACTTAGTCGTAAATCGTTGGGATTGGCTGACGCTTGTGCTGAGTTGCTTTGTAAATCGAAACCAAACGATCGACAACTTGTTGAGAAACTGGTTTACCTTCCAAGAAGTCGTCAATCTGCTCATAAGTTAGGTTTAGTGCATCTTCATCTGCTTTCTGCGGTGCCAGTTCTTCTAGGTCTGCGGTTGGAACTTTCTTCACTAACACCTCTGGCGCGCCCAACGTTGCGGCTACTTCGCGCACTTGACGTTTGTTCAAACCAAACAGAGGGGCAAGGTCACACGCGCCATCACCAAATTTGGTGTAGAAACCAGTGATGTTTTCTGCAGAGTGGTCAGTACCTAACACCAAGCCACCGACGTAACCGGCGATCTCGTATTGAGCGATCATACGAGCACGTGCTTTTACGTTACCTTTTACAAAGTCTACTTTTGCCGCGTCTTCTGGCATTAGCCCTGTGCCTTCTAGTGCAATATTAGAAGCGGCATGCATACCATCAACACCTTGTTTGATGTTCACAGAGATAGAATGCGTAGGTTTAATGAATGACAACGCCAATTGCGCTTCATCTTCGTCTTTTTGCTCACCGTAAGGCAGACGTACTGCGATAAACTGGTAATCGTTGCTGCCAGTTTCTTCGTTAAGTTGGTCTACAGCAAGTTGGGCAAGGCGACCTAACGTGGTTGAGTCAACACCGCCACTGATGCCAAGCACAAGTGACTTACAACCTGCTTCTTGTAGCTTACGCTTAATAAAAGCAATACGGCGTTCAATTTCGAAATGCGGGTCAATTGACGGCAACACACGCATTTCGTCACGGATGGATTGTTCCATTTAGGGTTCCTTTTCCTGCAAATATCTTAGACACAAAAACTGCTTCGAGTGGTCATTCACCAAAGATCAAACAGTGTGACGTCGTTATCGAGCTAAAATGGTGATAAACCATTCAATTAAGGCTCGTAAACGTCGCTTTAGTGTCAAAAGCTCTAAAGATTAGTAGTATCATACCGAATTCATCAGATTAGAAAACTCTCTTCAACCAGGTAATCACCGGATATGAAAAAAATCGCCATTTTTGGTAGCGCATTTAACCCTCCTAGTTTAGGTCACAAGAGCGTAATCGAGTCTCTGAGCCACTTCGACCTTGTGCTACTCGAACCTAGCATTGCACATGCATGGGGCAAGAATATGTTGGATTACCCAATTCGGTGCAAACTGGTTGATGCCTTTATCAAGGACATGGGGCTTTCTAATGTTCAGCGCTCAGACCTAGAGCAAGCTTTGTACCAACCGGGACAAAGTGTGACGACCTATGCGTTATTAGAAAAAATTCAAGAAATCTACCCAACTGCCGATATAACTTTTGTCATTGGTCCGGATAATTTCTTCAAATTTGCTAAATTTTATAAGGCGGAAGAAATTACGGAACGTTGGACTGTCATGGCGTGCCCAGAAAAAGTTAAAATTAGAAGCACGGATATCCGCAATGCACTCATAGAAGGCAAAGATATCAGCACCTATACGACACCAACTGTCAGCGAACAGTTGCTCAACGAAGGCTTATATAGAGAAACATTATCTGGTAAATAAGAGGTCGGTTTTCATGGTCAGAGTAGCCGTATTTAGTGCATGTGCGCTGCTTGTGGTGACGCAAGCTAACTCCGCATGTAACTATCTTTCTGATCGCTCCGTGGTGTTTGAAGAGAACACCATGCCCATCTGTGAAGAAATTTTTGATACTGTTGGTGTGCTTAGTACCGATACCTTAGATTGGTATGCTGCTGAAGCGACAGCAGAAGGACCAACAGAAAACTACTGGGAAGAGTGGGCAATCAAATCGCAAGACATTCCGTTTCTTACTCAAAACGTAGACAAAAACTATTTTGGTCTTGGTATTTGGATGCCAGAAGAGCTACGTGAAGAAGAAAACAAAATGACCACAGAAGAGTGGCTTCGCAGCCATGGTCTCATGTTCAGCATCGGTTTTGGTAATAAAGCTGATGGTGAGCCAAGAATGCGCTTCGACTATCGTTGGCACGAGTATTACGACGCCGACTGGATGATGCAAATTGAAGTGCCATTTTAGTTCATTGTTTTTCACCGAGCGTTCGATGTGTGTTGTGCTTGGGATTACTTGGGGAAATATGTGACCCTACGTGAGGCAAAGAATAAGAAAAGGGCGTACCGCAAAGTACGCCCTTTTTGATCTTGTGTGAGTCTCGTGTGAGAAAACGCTATACACCGTTAACTTATAGCGCTTCACCAAACACTAAAAAGCAAAGCTGTTCGTATTCTTCTGTGTTGCCAGCAAACAAGTGCTCAACAATTTGAGATTCCTTTTTCCCAGACAACTTCATTTTTCTTGCTTCGCGCAGCGTAAGCACCAAACAAAGCTCTCTCGAAATGCGAGCTTCGCATCCTGGCTTCCACTGATTGATTGCCAGGCTGAGTGCCGAGTTTGATAGATTTGGTGAAATCGCCAGTACTTCGTGTTTAACCACAGCGAGCAAATCTAACTGGATATCAGAACGCGTCTCGGTCTTCGCCAGCTTTTCAATTAAGGCTTTCAGCAAAATCGATGGTTTGATAAAACCGGCCTGTTGAGCAAATGCATCATTCAAACGCACAGAAAAATCACAACGATGGACATGAGTGTTAGGTAAAAAAGTGAGTGAGCTCAAACATTCTTGAGGAATCCAAAAATACTGGCCGGGTTCAATGGCATACTCTTGCTTACCCAATTTGATGATCGCTAATCCGCTTACGACAGACAGTAAACTGTGCTTTAGCGATTTTTTACGCGCGGCAACGTTCAGAAAAGGGTAATTAGCGTCGTGAAATTCAATAGCGTAGTTCATTATGATCACCAGTGTTTTTGGGGCGCTAAGGGTAACGCTAAACCTAAACGATTCCAACCAGCTAACCGTAATTTTTAGCATGAGAAATTGTAGCCTAACTGGTATGACCATGTTAAAAGTATGGGTTGAAATGCTGCGAGACAGCAAAACTATGCGTAAAATGTGCCAGCTTTTTTTGATATGTAATGAATAATGACTGCCAATACCGATCCTTATATTGAAATTCGTCCTTACAATGACGAAGAAATTCCAGCAGCGCTGGATCGTCTAATCCAAGATGATGAATTTATCACTGCGATTCTCGATCACCGTTTTGAAAACAAAGCGAAATGGTTCAAAACGCTCATGAGTCCGTTCCTTCGCATTTACCTAAAAGCGAAGTGGAGCAAACTTGACTCCGTAGAAGCGATCCAAATCGAGGTGAAAAAATACCTTCAAGATACGTTGAATAAGACAACGGATGGCGTCACGTTCTCTGGTTTAGACAAACTGGATAAAAACACCTCCTACTTATTCGTGTCTAACCATCGCGATATCGCAATGGATCCCGCTTTAGTTAACTACGGTTTGTACCAAAGTGGTCACCGCACTGTGCGTATTGCAATCGGCGATAATTTGCTGAAAAAACCGTGTGCGACAGAGCTGATGCGTTTGAACAAGAGCTTTATTGTTAAGCGTTCTGCAAAAGCTCCACGAGAGATGATGAAAGCGCTTGGACAGTTGTCTGGCTACATCAAACACTCGCTGGATACGGGTAACTCTATTTGGATTGCTCAAAAAGAAGGGCGCGCAAAAGACGGTAACGACTTTACAGATCCTGCGATCTTAAAAATGTTCCACGTTGAAGGTCGCAAGCAAAAGATCGCGTTTGGCGAGTACATGCGCTCGTTAAAAATTGTGCCGGTCTCGATTGCTTACGAGAACGATCCATGTGACATCGCTAAGGCAAAAGAGCTATTTGAGAAAGCAGAAAACGGCCGTTATGAAAAAGGCGAGTTTGAAGATATCGAAAGCATCATCCAAGGCATTGTTGGTTACAAAGGCCGTGTTCATGTGGCATTTGGTGACGTGATTGAGCAAGAGTTTGAAACGCCAGAATCGCTAGCGAATGAAATCGACCGTCAGATCCACGAGAACTATAAGTTGTATCCGATCAACTTGCTCGCTGCAGGTCGTGAAGATTCAAGCATTATCACAGAAGCGGTGAAACGTCAGCTTGCTGATAAGCTAGAACAGCTACCAGAAGGCGCAAGACCATATCTTGTTGCGAGCTACGCTAACCCAGTGAATAACCAAGATTAGTCGCTGTGTATGCTGCCCAAATGAGTTAGGCGCATCCAACTACTCCAATGAAAAACACCTCGTATTGAACGAGGTGTTTTTGTCTCTGCGTATCTCTTTTTGTCTATCCAATTAGCGTGCGACTGCGCCACCTAAGGTCAGATTCTTTGGCCACTTGGTTATCTTATTGCCACCCAAAAAGATGTTGCCTTTTACCGTCATTGTGTCGGGAAACTCGGTCAGGGCCGAACCACCAATGTAGAGGTTGCCATCGACCACCAAGCCTTCTGGTAGCGCTTTCAGTGGCGTTCGGATCACACTCAAATCACCTTTTACTCGAAGTTTTGCCGGAAGTGTTTTTAACGGAGTATCGGTCAGGTTCAAATACCCTCCCAGCTTTACCCCTTTGGGCCAGCTTTCAATCTTACTACCTAGTAAGTTAGCGTAACCTTTGATTTTTACGCCCGACTTGATTGTTTTCAGGGAGCTATTTTTTGCGTCCAAGCTGCCACCAACATCTAAGCCCTTAGGCAGCTGAGTAATTGGCGTTTGGGAAATGTCCACATTCCCTTTTATGACCAAGCCAGATGGGAGTTCAGTGTATGGCTTGTTTCGAAGATCTAGATTGCCATAGTTGTCGATATGGCCAAATTTGGAATAGTAATCGAGCTCGTAAGCACTAGGAGACGAGCTAAATGCAATTAACGCGAGGGCTAAAGGGATGAAACGCATAACGATTACTTTCCAATAAAAAACGATAAAAGCATAACCTAAAGAGTCAGTGACGGCTATATCGGGCTGAGCTTAACTCGCCGTTGTTCGTAACGACGTGGAGGAATATCTGAGAATTAGAAGTAAGAACAAATTGCTAGAATATGAGATTCTGCCAAGAACCTGAAATACTTCCTTGCTAGTATTGTTCGGGCATAAGGGGATATTCATGAAGTTTAAAAGAGTTTCTATTTTTACTCTGAGCGCCATGGTCGCGCTATTGTCTGGTTCAGTTTTTGCCAAATCTTACAGCACGCCGGAGTCAAAGGCTTTGGTGGTTGCTGATGGTAAAATAGGCCAGCGAATTTGTTACTACGAAGATAAAGCCTATACCGCTGGTGCGGTAATCAAAGTCGATGATGTGCTTTTGGTGTGCTCTGATGAAAACGACTACGAAACCAATGGGTCGTTAAAGTGGGTCGTGTTGAAGCAAAAGAAGTGATTTAGATAAGAATAAAGCGAGCTCGTTGCTCGCTTTAAATTGAATTAACGCGCTAGAGAGCGAGTTTTCAGTTCAAAAATAAGCTTTTCTGCACTTACTTCAAACTTGAATCGAGCGGTTAGCTCTTTAGATTCTTCTGTCAGCTCTGACACATTGTATTCAACGCCAGCGCAGACTGATTTAGCTAGTTCGATGTATTTCGCTAACTCAGACTCTAATGCATCTTTAGTCTCTGCGAAAATCGTTACGTCAGCAACCTCGTCGCCTTCTTTGATGATGAAACCAATCTCACCAGCACAGCCACAAGCTTCACATACTTGGCTTTCTTCTAATTCGACACTCATAACGAATCCTCTTGTAAAAACTAAGGGTATTCTAGCAGGTATTTGATCTGTATCTACAAAAATGAGCAGTTTCGTATAAAAATACAACAGCATGTTGTTTTGTTAATTGCCGGTTAACGGTTGGGTGAGTAAGTCAACAATAACGTTAATGTGATATGTATCAACATTTAAGAGCAATTAACCAACATACTAACGAGATTTGGGTCAGGCCAGTTGAACTAGGGGTAAATTTATAAGACTATTTCTTGATTGATTATTTCTACATAATTATCATTCTTGGTCTTTGAATAGTTTCAATGAATAATTTGGCGCAAGGTTTTGATGCAATTCACTTTTCGCCTGATTTTAAGCGACGTGTATTGACACAAATATCACCGTAAATTGCACGTTACGCAGTGCAATTTCGTTATGATTGAGGGCCTAACGTTATGTTAGGAGAGCACAGTACATAATGCTGAGGATGATTTCATTCTGGCCTCATTTAATTGTGAGTTAGATGGATTTACAAAGAGAAGAGCTTAAAGTATGCCAAAGCGTAGTAAAGAAGATACCGAAATCACTATCCAGAAGATCATGGATGCCGTTGTTGATCAATTGCTAAGACTTGGTTACGACAAAATGTCGTATACGACGTTGAGTCAGCAGACAGGTGTATCGCGTACAGGTATTAGCCACCATTTTCCTAAGAAAACGGACTTCACCGCAGCACTAGATGGTCGTATCTTTAAAATGTTTATCGAACATCTAGAGTTCGAAAAAGGTTTAGATGCGTTTTCACAGAGCTGGATTAAAGCTTTAGAAGATTCTGAATTCTTAGCGATTTTACGACTACTATTCCATCACATTGTTACGTCTGAAAGCGCTCACGAATTTGCAGCAAATGGCATTGATCGTCTGTACAAGATGGTAGAAAGCCAGTTTGGCTCAGGTGGAGATAAAGAACTGGAATGGTTGATTGGACGCTCGCTGATTCAAATGAGCAAATAATCAAAAATTACAAAAAGCCCCGCTAATTATTAGTGGGGCTTTTGCGTTTCTGAGGGGAAATTTAAACAAGTGAGTGGCAGAGCTGGCTAGTGCTCGAAAGCGCTTCTTAAAGAGGCTCTGCGCCTCTTTAAGCTATGCCGCAGCGTGGACTTGAGGAAAGTCCAGAGTCGGGTGTTTTGTCACGATAGAGCGATACCCATAAACTTGTTCAATACGTTCGGGCGTTAGGGCCTGCCAAGGGTTGTCATCGCATACAAGTTTGCCGTTATGGAGCAACACAAGTCGGTCTGCGTATTGTGAGGCTAAGTTCAAGTCATGCAATACGACAACCACAGCAGCGTTCTGCGCTTTTGCCGCCTCACGAGCAATTTTAAGCGTGTTGTGCTGGTGGGCGAGATCCAGTGCCGACGTAGGCTCGTCCAACATCAGAATCTTTTTGTCACCAGATTGATGCAGTTGCGTTAGTACTCGAGCCAAGTGCAAACGTTGCTTCTCTCCGCCTGAGAGGGCAGGGTACAAGCTTTCCGCTAAGTGCAGAACATCGGTTTTTTGCATGTAGTGTAGGGCAAGCTCAGTCGTTTCTTTGTTTGAAAGCGACAAAGGGATCGCACCGAGTTCGACCACCTCTCGTGCCAAAAATGGAAAAGTGAGCGTGCTGTGCTGGGGCAGCATGGCGAGGTGCTTTGCTATGTCTTCAGGTTTCCAGGCTTCTTTAGGCTCGCCAAAATAGTCAATCTCGTTGTGTGATGGAGTCTCACCACACAGAAGTTTAAGTAGTGTACTTTTCCCCGCGCCGTTTGGCCCCAATAACGCCGTCACTTCGCCGGCTCGAATATCGATGCTGATGTTATCAAGTACTACTCGATGGCCGTATTTCATTGAAATATTCCGGCCAGATAAAACCACGTGATTCATTACAGAATCTTCCCTCTTTGCTGGAACAGTAAGTAGATGAAAAATGGCGCACCAATGAGCGCAGTTACGATTCCGACAGGTAATTCGGCTGGTGCCAATAACACTCGCGCGATCATGTCTGCACAGGTCAGCAATAAAGCTCCCAACAACGCCGAAATAGGTAACAGTGTGCGATGATCAGGGCCTGCTAGCATGCGTCCGAGATGTGGGATAACCAAACCGATAAAGCCGATAGCCCCGCAGATACTAACTGTGACACCAACGCCTACGGCGGAAAGCAGAATGAGCTGACGCTTCAATCTTTGTACCGGAACGCCCAAGTGGCGAGCTTCTGATTCACCAAGCAATAATGCGTTTAAAGACATGGCTTTTTTGTGAAACCAGAAAAGTAGCACCACGAGAGTCACAGAAGCTAAGCCAATGCCTGCCCAGTTTGCGCCCGCAAGCGAACCCATCGACCACAACGTTAAATCGCGCAGCATTTGGTCATCCGCAGAAAAGTTGAGAAAGCCGATCGCGGCACCTGAAAGTGCACTGATCGCCACGCCAGCGAGCAGCATGATCGTGACGGACGTACCAAACTTATTCGTACCAAGCCAGTACACCAGCACCGTTGTCAGAGCACCGCCCAGAAAAGCAAATAATGGCAACGCTGCTAAGTTCATGAGTTGAGGATGGTTTTGGCTAAACTCAGCAAAAACGACGATGGCAAAAGCGCCGCCCAGCGCCGCCCCAGCAGAAACCCCAATAATGCCGGGTTCTGCCAATGGGTTTCGGAAAAGCCCTTGCATGACCACCCCACAAATTGCGAGGATTGCGCCGATGAACATACACAAAATCGTACGAGGCAGGCGAATCTCATTGATAACGAGTTGAATGTGCGGTGTCAGCTCTGAATGCGCGCCAATTAAGCCGCGCAGACTGTCTGTGAAACTAATGTTCATCGGGCCGACGGTTATAGAAGCGATGGCGATAAACGCTAAAAATCCAGACAGCGTAATCAGCGTGGTTGATAAAGGAATACGTCGTAACAGCATCGAAAATCTCTATGGGTAAAGCAAGGCATTGAGACGTTTAGCTTCTGACAGGCTTTTTAGTCCCAAACCGCCAACCAAAGCGTGTCCATCAATGGTGATGATGTTCTTTGTCTGGCCTGCTGGTGTTGCTGCAAGTAACGGCATCGCCTTTAAAATGGCGTCTGCACCGCCCATGGTCTCATAGCTGCGGCCACTAACTAAAATGACATCGGGTTGCATCTCTACCATCGCTTCGGTTGACAGTGGTTTGTAAGAGGTCAGTTTTTTCGCCGCAGGATTGTCACCGCCTGCTAACTCGATGATGGCGTCTGGCGTGGTATCCAAGCCTGCAACATTGGCTGGGCGACCTTCGTGAATAAGCAAAAACAGCACTTTCTTTTTAGCAGAAGGTGCAGGCTGATTCGCTTGCAAAGATTCGACTTGCGCTTTTACCTCTTGCTTCAAGTTTGTTGCTTGAGACTCACGGTTCATGATCGTTGCAATCTGGTCGATACGATGTAGAAGGCCGTCAACGTTGGCTTCTGTATTTACTATCTCGACATCCACACCTGCCGACTTTAGTTGATTTAAGGTGGTTGCTGGGCCCATCTCATCAGAGCCAATTAACTTGGTTGGGCTCAGTGCCAACAACCCCTCTGCTGAAAGTCGGCGATGATACCCAACGTCGGGTAACTCCATGCCTTGCGGCAAAGTACTGGTTACATCCACGGCGACCAAGCTGTCTTTCGCATCGAGCGCAAGTAATAGTTCGGTAACGGCGCTGCCCGCACTGACGACGCGTTCTGAGTTTGGGGCGTTGTTGGCAAATAGGTTCGTGCTTGCAAGTAACAGAGCGGCAGCAGTCAACGCAGTGCGCACTGGTGATAATGTGTTCTTCATGAAAATGTTCTCAGTTTTATGTTCTTGTTATGGCGACTCTTCAGTGAGCAATTGAGTCGCCTGAATTCCGTTTTCTTGCAAAAAGCCAAGAAGCTGAACAAGTGATTGAATATTAGCTGTTTTTTCTGCACCAATCACAATAGGTTTATCGGTCGATTTACTCTCTTCTAACAGCGCGAGAGTGAAGTTTTCCCAATCAATGTACGTCTGTCCGTTGATCGCCCAATAAGGCTCATCCTTGAGGATATTAACGGTAATCGACTGCTTATCTACCTCTGCAACGGCCTGAGAGTCGGTGCTTGGCAGCGCGACATCTAATGAATCGAGTTTGACTGCGGCGGTAAGCATCAAGAAAACCATCACAATAAAAATGATGTCTAACAGCGGTGTTAAATCTGGTGTTAAGCCGTTGCGGTTATTGTCCTGTGGTACTTTGATCATGAAGCTTTCGCCTCAGCCGTTTTGGTGACACTTAACGTTGTTTTTATTTTTTCTGGAGACACGTGCTGCAGGGAAATGCCTTCAAGCCACAAATTCACGTAGTTGAGAGTATGCTCAAGTTTGGCGAGTACGCGGTCAGCCCACAAACCGATGATTTGTGCGCCAGAAATAGCGGGTAGGGCGATGATCAAACCAGCGGCCGTTGTGCGCATGGCTAAACCCAAGCCGTCAGCCAAATCGTTAGGTGTGATGTTCCCAGTTGAAACCGCGATGCCTTTAAACATCTCAATCAATCCCAATACTGTGCCGAGAAGACCAATTAGCGGGCTGATCACGCCGATCAACGTCAGAAGGCGAAGACCAGAATGCAGTTGATGACGCTTTTCTTGCAGCCACATGCCAGCCGCGTCTTCACGCAGCGATTTAGCGAATGAGTGGTGAGCCAATAGCATTGCTACACCGCGATAAAGCAGGGGACGCTTGCCCGACAACTCATCGGCCAGCGCTTCAATATCTCGGCTGTTGGTTGGGTCTAGACTAGCCAAATGTTGACGAATGGCACTTTTGCCAACGCCAAGACTGATGAATACTTGGAAGAATCGTTCCGCAATGATCATGACGGTGAGTGCCGAGCAAATGATCAAAGGCCATGTCATAAGACCGAACTGAGTTTGTAATTCTTGTAGTTGTTCCATTATCCTTCCAACTTAAAACGAACTGGTATTTGTACTCGGTGAGCCACTTTTAGCCCGCCTAAAATATGTGGTGTAAATTGCCATTGTTTAATAGCTCGCAGCGCTGAGGCATCCAGCGACTCGGTGCCAGATGATTCAAGCAAAACATGTTTGATTTGGTTGCCATTCTCATCGAGCCATACCTCATACAAGGCTGCGCCTTCGATACCGCGCCTTTGCGCAGACCTTGGATAACGGGGCTGCGTTGGTTGACTCACAAACGTTGGTTTGTCGACCAAAATAGGCTGAGACGTTGCCCCTTTGGATTGGCTCGCTGATGCAGTTTGCTGAGTAACCGTATCTTTCTTCACCGGTTCTATTTTTTTCTTCGGTTCGGCTTTGGGCTGAGTTTCTTGCTTGGCAACCGTTTTGGTTGGTTCCACTTTCTTAGGTTGCTTAATTGGCTCTGGCTTTTTCTCGACCACCTTTTTCTTCACCGCCTCTTTTTTGACAACCTGCTTCTTAACGACCTTCTTTTCAGGCTCAGGTTGTTTTTGAGGCTGTGGCTCTTTTGGTGGTACCACATTCTCTGGTGTGGGCTTTTCGAGCGTTGGTGGTGGTGCAGATACAAGGTTGAGGCTTACCGAGCTTGCTGGGTTTCCAGCAGGCATTGCGAACACTTTGTTCTCTTGCGAGACAAAAAGAAGTGCGGCATGAATGACGAGAGAGGCGCCTCCTGCAATGACATATCTTTGTACGTTCACGGGTTATTCTCGGTAGAACTATGAAAACTTGAGGCGATTATTACTTACAATCGAAATAAGATCAATTATCAATTGCATTATCATTACGGTCAAATTATGATCCTTGCAGTTTTTTTGAGATTAGCCTCTATCCCTTATGTGGTGGGGTTTAAGTGAGTATATATGAGCGTCGATATTGATAAATTTGACGAATCAGTTCTGGGCAGCGATAGCCCTGACCCCCTGAGATTTGCTTTTGTGAAGAAGCACTCGGCTCATGCTGGCGGAGCGAGTGTGCCAGTACCGCCACCTCAACAAGCAGGGGTTTTGTCGAGCATTACTTCTGACCAAAACGTGAGAAACAACAAACGCTGTTTGTACATTCACGTACCATTTTGCCGTGTTCGCTGTACTTTTTGTAACTTCTTTCAGAATGCGGCCAGTCGCAAACTTGTCGATGAGTACTTCGCTGCGTTAATGCAGGATTTGAAGGAGAAAGCAGCACTTCCTTGGACGCAAAGCGGCATCTTCCATGCGGTTTACATTGGTGGTGGAACGCCGACCGATCTTTCTCCCGAACAAGTTCGTGTGCTGGGGCAGGCCATTCATGATTATTTCCCTCTCGCGTCTGATTGTGAAATTACTTTAGAAGGGCGCATCAATCGTTTTTCCGATGAGTTGTATCAAGGTGCGTTAGATGGCGGCTTTAATCGCTTCTCTTTTGGCGTGCAGAGCTTCAACACTCAAGTTCGTCGCAGTGCAAAGCGTCTTGATGATAGAGAAGACGTACTCAAACGCGTTTCGGAACTGGCGAAGGAAGACAAAATCCCAGTCATCATCGACTTGTTGTATGGCTTGCCTTATCAAACCAAAGAAATACTTGAACAAGATCTTAACGATTTTATGTCGACAGGCGCGCATGGCTTGGATTTGTATCAGTTGGTCGTGGGTGGAACTGCGCCAATGCTCAATCTCGTTGAAAAAGGCAAGATCCCCCCACCAGCGACGACGCCAGAGAAAGCGGGCATGTATGAGCTGGGTGTGAACTTTATGGCGAAGCACCATATGAAGCAGTTGAGCGTGAACCACTGGGCCGTCGATAACCGTGAGCGTAGCCTATACAACAGCTTAGCCAAGACGTACGCAGAAGTGTTGCCGATTGGATGCGGTGCTGGTGGCAACATTGGCGGATACGGGATGATGCTGCACCGTACTTTAGACACCTACATCAAAGCGGTGAATGAAGGGCAAAGTACGATTGCGATGATGATGAAGCACAGCCCATTAGAGCCATTATTTGCAGCGCTAAAATCCGGGTTTGACCGAGGCATTGTTCAGGCAAGTAAACTGCCGATGTTTATGGGTAGCGATACGTTCGATTTTCTCATGCCGCTGTTTAAAGTATGGCAAGACAAAGGCTTAGTTGAGCTTCAAGAGCGAAGCTTAGTGCTTACTTTAGCGGGCAGTTTTTGGGCCGTTTCGTTAGCGCAAGCCTGTATTCAGGTACTGACATCAGAGATGAACGAAAGCGTGCCAAAAGTATCCAATAATTAATGAAGACAAATTGAAGAAAAAGATGGAAAACAAAATGGAATCAATCAAGCAACAGGTAGAAGCTCTATTGGAACAAGAACCTCAACTTCTGCCTGCCGCAATGGCAGAGCGTTTAGGTGTGACAGAATTTGATGTTGTCGCTGCACTGCCGCAAGAGATGGTTGCGATTGCTCCGGGTGAACAAGCGCAAACAATCCTTGAAAGCCTAGTTGGCTTTGGCCCAGTGACGACGATCGTACACTCCTTCGGCTCCATTTTCGAAGTGAAAGCGCCTTTTCCGAAAGGCAAAGTTGCGCGTGGTTATTACAATCTAATGGGGCGAGAAGGTGAGCTACATGGTCACCTCAAATTGGACAACGTGAAAAATATCGCGCTGGTCAGCAAACCGTTTATGGGACGTGAAAGTCACTACTTTGGCTTTTTCTCTGAATGCGGCAGCAATATCTTCAAAGTGTACTTAGGGCGTGATGAAAAACGCGAACTTATTGCTGAGCAGGTAACGGCGTTTCGTGCCATGCAAGCTGAGTTAAATCAGTAACAAAGACAGCCAGTCGTCGCGGCTTTTACGTTCAAGAACGTGAGAAGTCGCGACCACGAACATACATAACCGAACTAGAATTCGGGACAAATAAATAGAAATAAAGTCAGGTATCAATATGGATCAACAAGTTAAACAAGAGCGTTTGCAAGGCCGTCTAGGGCCAGAGATTAAAGAATTTCGTCAGGAGCGCCGTACTTTACAGCTTGCAACGGTAGACAGCGAAGGCCGTCCGAACGTAAGTTACGCGCCTTATGTTCAGAATCAGGAAGGTTACTTCGTTTTGATCTCTCAGATTGCTCGCCATGCTCGAAATCTGCTAGAAAATCCAAACGTTTCACTGATGATGATCGAAGATGAAGATTCATCCAAACAGCTTTTTGCACGTAAGCGTCTGACGTTTGATGCGGTCGCAACGGTTGTTGAGCGTGATACTGAAATGTGGCAATTGGTCGTTGGTCAGATGAAAGCGCGTTTCGGTGACATCATCGACGGTCTAAGCCAGCTTGAAGACTTTGTACTGTTCAACCTAAAAGCTGAGAAAGGTTTGTTCGTAAAAGGGTTCGGTCAAGCGTATCAAGTCTCAGGCGATGACTTGGTTGATTTTGTGCATCTACAAGAAGGCCACAAGAAAATAGAAAACGCCTAATGCGGACGTCGTTTTTATGATTACTAAGAGGGAGTTAGGTTATACTGGCTCCCTTTTTTACATTGGAACAACAGCATGAGACCTGTAAGCAAGGAACTGAGCGAGATCTGTTATCCCTTTATTTACGAAGACAGCCCTGTGTGCGATTTCGAGATCACCGCAGACGAGTTGTGCAGCCGGATTGGGTTGGTGCTGTCGATGGAATTGGACGACTTCAGTCGAGATATTCTCACGCGCCTTCAGCCTAATGTTTACCATCTCAATGGTTCGGTGCGTGGCAAGTTAGCGATTACAGAATCGGAAGTTGAAGAGCTGAAAGCAGACTATGAGGCCATAAAAGCGCGCATAGACGGTGGTTTTAAAGGTTTTGTGCTGCCCGGTGGCCATGCTACGTCTAGTCAACTGCATTTGTGTCGCTGCCAAGCAAAGAAAACCGTTCGAGCACTCGTCGCGATAGAGCATGCTGGGAAAAAGCAACCAGCGCCGATTCTGTTCCGTTACGCCAACTTAATGGCCAATGTCATTTACAGCTTGGCTTCTTACATTAATCATGTTTACCAAGTGGAAGAAACTGAGTTTGTGTCTCGCAGCTACGCTATGCCAAAGAAGTAAACGCTGTAAACAAGTTGCTTTAGTACACGTGCCTTAAGCGTCGCAGTGTCATCAATGGTCAGCAATAAATCGTTGAAATGACGACAAAGTGATAACGAATTCGAGTGGCCACAAAACCACATATTATGTTCAGTTAAACGTTAAGAAGCCATGGCATTGGCTTCTAGCTCTTTTGCCCCGCGGAGCATAGCTTCGATGAGCTCACCAGCATTAAACTTTTCTAACGCTTCGTGAGCGCCAACTTGATGCGCTCTATCGACACAAATCTCACTCGACAGTGAAGTATGTAGAATGCGGTACGAGTGATTAAGAGCTGAGTCATTTTGCACTTCAAACGCTAACTCGTAACCATCCAACCCCGGCATTTCAATATCACTGACCAGAATATCTATTGGGCGATTTGCTTCAGCTTCATTTTTCATCAACTGCAGTGCATCTGAGCCATTTTTACAAATTTGATAGGAGATATTGATGCTATCTAGCGCGTCACTTAATTGCTTACGCGCGATCGACGAGTCATCCACCAACAAGATATTCAGTGCTTTGAGACGTTCACGCTCTACATCCGTCAGCATCGGGATATTCGCGTTTTCATACTGCGGATAAATTTTAGAAAGCAGTAGCTCGACATCGAGCATTTGAACTGTTTGATCGCCATAACGAGTGATACCCGTCACGAAGATGTTTTTTCCAGCACTTGCTGGTGGCGTTTCAATGGCTTTCCAATCACATTCGATGATCTTCTCTATGCTACGAACCATAAACGCAACCACAGTGCGTAAACAGTCGGTCACGATGAGGTAGCAGTTTTTGTATTCTTCTGGCGTAATTGGACGAAAGCCAACCGCAGCGGACATGTCGATAACAGGAACGGTGAGATCACGAATGGTCACCGTACCAATCACATGGTGATGGGAATACGGGATTTTTGTGGTTGGCATGTAGGGTACAATTTCACGAACTTTAAGTGTCCCTATTGCGAAGTTTTGTTGCAGGGTGAGCTTAAACATCAACATACCCTGAGATTGATTCGCCTTACTAACGACTTTTGCCATGAAATAACCTTATAAATGCCACCGATTTGTGTCTAATCATATCTTATAAAGCGACAGCTTCAACCGTATAGGAAGTAAATGTGAGCTTTTTAAGCAATCTCTTTATAAATCGAGGTCAATATTACCCGTGTTGCACAGGTTTTCATCACCTAGCCAAGTGTTTTTGGGGGAAGCCATGGCCTAAAATGGGTAAGGTGGAGAAATGTTTGGCGCAAACCGGTGTATTCGGTAAACTTGCGCCACCAGAATAGTGAGAGATAAACACATGGCAAACACAGCAGCCGCATTGCACATTCTTGTTAAGCACAAAGAACAAGCTGAAGACATCATCAAGCAATTGAAAAAAGGCGCTAAATTCCAAACACTAGCGAAAAAATATTCAACTTGCCCGTCTGGCAAACGTGGTGGTGACCTTGGTGAGTTCCGTCGCGGTCAAATGGTGCCTCAATTCGACAAAGTTTGTTTTTCTGGTGAAGTGTTAACTCCGCACTTGGTCAAAACAAAATTTGGTTGGCATGTGGTCAAGGTTCTCTACAGAACATAGCCTCTACCCAGAGCTCATGAGCTGACTTTCGAGTTTCTTGAACGCCAGTACATACGAGCAGAAATCATGGTAAGCACGAATTGGCTTACCATGATTCACTTATTCTTGCCCAAAATCATTCAGAGTCAGAAACTCTATTTAATTCCTTTCACACCATTACTTCTAATAGCTTCAAGCTGACTGTAAATAGACAACGTACCTCAATAGCAACCATTACGTTCCCCAAAAAACTTAGTCTTTAAAACATAAGTTGGAGCGACGACCGTTCTCCCTTTGGCTTACCTTGAGAAAACAACTCATACAAGATCAACGCACACTAACGCATTGTTAAATTAATGTTTAATAAGTGAGAGTTTTGTTGCTCTTTTACTAATGTCTAATATTCCTACCGGTAGCAACACATGCTTAATAAGTGCAAATCAATAAAGGTGCTCGATAGCAGCTAGGGTGTGGTCTCGTATTGGTCGAAGGTTTGTGTACCTCGCGAAACTCTAGTTGAGATGGTTCAGCTTTGAAACGTAAAAAAGGATAACTCAATGTCTGACTCAAGTAAGACTTTTTACAGGGATGTGCGCAAGAAACCGCATGAATTTGAAAACCGAGAAGACTTTCTAAACCATGATTTAACCGTTATGAGCTTTCGTCGCTGGGGTATTCATTTGCCATCGCGTGATTACAGTATTGAAATCGAAGATTGGGTACCAGCGTTAGCCGCCACCATAGGTAAGGTGGTTATGGTGACTGCCATGGTTGCGGCCTTTGCTGCTCAGTTCGGCTTATCTCCGGAGTTCGTTGCAGAAAACGTGCGTTACGAACTGCTTATTGCAGGTGCTCTGTTCGTTATCCTGTTTTCCGCCATCCTAAACCCGAACGCAAACTTAGCCGGTACTCATGGCCCAATGATACCGCTGATTCCTATGATTGCTGCCGCTGGCGGGCATCCTCTGGCTCTCGGCTTGATGGTCTGTGCGTTTGGTTTAATTCTCGCTTTTACTAAGGGCGGTTCAAAGCTCATGACCCTGACTGGCATTGGGGTTAGAGGTGGGTTGCTGATCTACCTTGGCGCAGTGGGATTGATCGGACAAATCAATAAGACAGAAGCGTGGGCTGCAAGTACCGACCAAGGTTACATCTCGTTTGTGGTCATTGGTCTAACGGTTATGGTTTATGCCTACTTAGCCAAAATCAACAAACGTTGGTTGGCTATCCCACTGTGTTCTGCGCTAGCGGGTATTGTCGCTTACGCGATGGGTGCTGAGTTTGCTTTTACCACGGAGCCGGGCCTGCCTAATTTCAGTCCATTCTACTGGTGGGGTGAAGATACCGGCTGGCAACTAGGCTGGCCAACGTTAGAGCATTTTATTGCTGTTACGCCATTTGCTCTGTTAGCCGTCGCTATGTGGTCTCCTGACTACCTTGGTCATCGAGTTTTTCAAGAGCTTAACTACCCAAAAGAAGCGAAAGGCGTACTAATGGATGTCGACGATACGATGGTCGGCGCGTCTATTCGTCAGGGGGTTGGTTCACTATTAGGTGGCGGCAACCTAGCTTCTTCTTGGGGTACGTACATGATTCCAGCCGCAATTGCCAAACGTCCTATTCCTGGCGGCGCGCTATTAACTGGCTTAATGTGTATTGCCGCAGCGGTAATTGGTTACCCAATGGATCTCGCGATGTGGGAGCCTGTTTTGCGCGTTGCGTTGATTGTCGGTGTGTTCTTACCACTTCTTGAAGCGGGTATGCAGATGATCCATAAGCATAAAGATTCACTCAGTGCGGGTATCTGTATTTTTGCTTGTGCATTCGTTAACCCAGTGTTCGGCTGGGCAATAACTATGCTGTTGGATAACCTCGGACTTATCGGTGATCATGAGCGCGCTAACGAACTATCGGGTAAAGATAAATACCTTATCCCTGGCGTGGCCTTTATCGTTTGTGCAGGTTCCCTTGCTGTAGTTGGTCAGCTTCCGGGTATTCCCGCTCTAATTAGCTAATAGACGCTCGTTCTAAAGGCATAGATGGTAACTATCTATGCCTTCTCTCGTTCCCACTCTACTCTTGTCCAAAGTCCATCGGATATTAGATAAGACTATTGGTTCACTTCTTTAGTGCTGAGTTAAACTCGATAAAGAGGGGGGAAGCCAATTTTCACTTCAGTGCCATAGTCATTTGGAATTGGTGACTTGAAGTTGATGTAACTGGTTTATGCCCCTTTCCGTTTTACCGAAGAGTGTCGTCTCAGATGCGCTAAGACAGAAATGCCTTAGATTTTCTAATCTAGCTGTATCTACAAGTCGTGGGTCGTACGATACATTTAGACTAATTAATTTAGAAATGTTTCATTAAGAAGTCCTTTTACGTTCGTAGCAAAAGTCAATGATGTCGGTGAAGCTAACTTCTTCTTGTGATAGTTGCTCTTTCAATTTGTCCAGTTCAGCGATATTAGGCAAAGCATTAGTAGGGGAGATTACAACCTCAAACTCAGGATTGTACTGCTGTCCAACTCTTGTAAGCTCTTTTCCTAATTGGAAAAGTATGTTGTCGCGCAGTATTAATTGGTTTCTTTTAAAACGGAGCAAACGATAGCAATCGAAAAAATCTGAACGCTTTGATGAGTCTTGTTTTCTGCCAGTCCAGCCAGTATCTCTCGTTGCTCGATACAGTGCTTTATCTTGCGTATCTACCCAATAGTTAAAGTCAAAATCGCTTCTTGGTATGGGGTTCTTATATGTGGCTTCGGGAAAAAATGCAGTGTTGTCATATTGGTGCTTATCTAGAGCGATCAATATCCTATTTTGTGCTAACAAAAGTTGCTTAGTGGCACTGGAAATATCAATTCGAATAAGTTTACTTGTATCTAAGATTCGTAGCTCTGCTGGTAGTAACTCTCCATCGCTATTCCAATGCTCTTTGCGTCGTTTTGGCAAAAGCTGGATGAATATATTCAAGAACTGGAACAGATTAACTGAACTTAAAGGCACTATATGTAGTTCTTCTTTTTCTGCATCTTCATGAAGAAAATAGCGTGCACTTTTCAAACGCACTAATTTTTGAGCTATTTCCTCCACCCACTCACGTACAGTATCGTCTAAACAATGATGCCTACGTCTCCCTTTGACATTTCCAAGCAATTTATCAGCTAGCACGTCATCATTAGACTTTATACTGAAAAGAGCTTCATTTCTTCGATGAATCGATTTAAAAATTTGAGAAAAATCTTGATTAAACATTCCTTGGTAGAAGCCCTCTCGTTCTCTCAAAGGACTAATGAAAAGTCTTTCTAAGAGCCCCATATTTTCTGTATCGAAATGAAAATGATGTTCTGGTTTCCCTTTAACAAGCTTCATAGGTAATCCTCTTCACTGTCTTCAGTATCTTCTAAAGAACGTTTAAGAGAGGAAATATCATGACCTATTTCGAAATCAACAGAGCCAAGTTGCGGAAGGATATGTAAAGCAATAAACAGATGAGAAGCATCCGAAAATGAGTTGCTAAGAAACGCTCTAATTATTTTGTTTTTATGGGCTTTTCCTCTATTCATACCCATTTGGTCTCCATATCCATCTTGCCTTGTACGATCTTCAAAAGCTGATTTCCAGTTGAAACGAATCATATCTCTTGGGGATGCACTAGAGCTAAACGAACGAGGGTTTGAAAGCCGTACCATCCTCTCCAAATATTGTTTCTTGGTTGGAAACCTATCTATCCATTTATTGAACTCGCCAAGTGCCATTTCAGATAGTCTCGAATTCTCGAAGTAAGCTCCATATAAAATAGCAAATCCTACAACTGACATTATATCGTTCAATACAGTTGAAATGAGATGTAATCGAAACTCATCATTTATATCGAGTTTAGGATCTACGAATTTAGAGTCGGAAGCCATAAAAGCTAGTAGCATGAACATTGAAATAGATTTACTTAACTTATCCTCATCATTCTGCTCAAGTGCATCAATACAAGCTTCGGCGAGTTCGAAGTATATGTGCCCAAAATGATCTGGTAGTTCATCATTTTGTTCTTGCCTAAAAACATGCCCAATAATACTAGCTTCACCTAGCATCTCTACTGCTTCATCTCGTGCTGTGGCGTGTTGCTTTCTAAAAGCATCAATATCTATTTCTGGAAATAAATACTGCTTTTCGGAGTAATGTTCAAACTCTCTGTATCTATTAATTAGCTGAGATATATCTTCGAACCATCTAGGTAACTTCCAATAATTGTGAAGATTTGCCAAAATTACTTGAGTCGCAGCTTCTTTCATCTGCATTTCTGATAGCTTCTTTACAAAGTTAGGGATCGTAAATGCATAATAGTTGCTGATTTCCTGAAGCACCTTTGCGTAATGATTTAAAACCTTTTGAACTGCCAGTTGTTGGACATACTTAGGTTTTGATAGTCGCTGACCTTCAATCCTTCGTTCAAAGTTGATGCGTTCCACGACAACGTTTAACTCTACTTGCAGGAAAGAAGGTAGATATTTTAGATGTTTACCTGTCCATATATCAGTATCAAAGAAGTGCTTTAGCTCTTCCTCGAATATAAACATACGCCTCATTGTTTCAAGGCAAAGAGTGCTTCCTAATGCAGCCCATGTGTCAGCTATTCCAATCAATAGAACTAGTTCCTCTGGTTCTTTCTCAATTTTTTCTATGGAAGCAAAAGCAGTTTCTATAACTGACTGTATTTTTTGAATTTCTTGCATTCCTATTGAGAACTGAAATTGTTCTGAATAAGTTGATATTCGAGATGACAGTTGACTTAGGAGGTTTAGTCCTAACATAAAATCATCGGTCGCAAATGCTAGCTCTACATGCTTAGCTAATCTATCAATAATCTCATTCTCTAACCATTGATAGTCTGTTTCATCTTCTGTTGCTAATTGGCTACTTGTTTGTAAAGCAGTATGGGTGGCGCTATCTCCGGCATAGAACCATTGCTTATGTTTTTTTCGCCTTGGGAACCAATAGCTTGTATGAGCGATACGATGTTTGTTATGTAGGTAGTGTTGTAATAATGCTGAATAATTATGGCTAAGTTGAGGCAAGTTATCATTAAGCTTTTTTGTTTCACTTTTCATCTCGTCATCGATATAGCATAGCTGTTTAAAGGCTAAGCGAGCTTCTTTTGAATGATGGTTGGATAGAGAAACTGAATTGTTAGACTTAGCTGCATTCTCTATATGGTGAGCTATTCTAGGTAGTACTTCACTAGTAGCCAATTGATTGAGATTGAAGAAGTTGAATAGCCGTTGACCTAAAGGGAACAACGCAAGTGAGCTTATAGCTGTTAAAAATGTTCCTACAGCATAAACTGAAACTCCCAGCGCAATGCCATAGGATTCTAGTGTGGTGGCGATGAGACAAAAGATGGCCGAGAAGACTAAAACGCGTGAATATACATTACCAACCTGTTCAGTCGTGAGAAGCTGAATAATATCACGCCGAAGTTTAGTGTAGCCCGTACTTAATATAATACCTATTGATGCGAAGTATATTGAAAATATGGTGGTAAGCAGTTGTGCATACAATCTGAGCTGGTTGATATTAAATTCTATTTGCTCTTTACTAAGAGGCTCCAAAATATTTGTGTTTGCTCTAATATAACTCTCAAACAAGCCTAGAATAGTCAAAGCGAGAATCACTCCGCTAAGGCTCTTTAAACCTACAATGGTAATCGAGCCTAAAATTGTAGTGTTGTTCTTAGTTTTAGTAAAAGATGCTCGTTGTTTGTATAAAGTCCGTTCTAGAAGAAAGCCCATCCTTGCATACTTAGCTTTAGATTTCCAAAACCACGATTTAGAAGTCAGCCATATTTTTATTGAGTCAACCAAAATACACACCCTATCAGAGGCTTACGAAGCTACTAGGCATCATAACACCTGAAACTTCTGCGTATCAATTGTTCATATAAAACATACTTCAATCCAAGCTAAACGTTCCTATAATCACAAGAGTGGTAAGCTCGTTAATTTGCCATACTTCAAGTAACTCGCCTTTTACAAATTTACGTAACCATTCTGAGAAACTTATGTCCAAAAATGCGTTTAGAACGCTCTTCTCTCCCAAAATTGATGTGGTGAAAGTGTTTTACGGACCAGAAACATTTTCTGGTTTTTCAAAGAAAATAGTTAGTCCCCGCTCATTTTCTCACTGTCGCTATCGGTCTATTGCATGCCTTAGATATTTTCCTTATTGGTAAATTTATCATTAGACTTCTATTCTAAGCTAAAAGGTTTTGATGGGGGCTGAGTCGTACCCGCTGCCGTTTCATCTGGCAAATGGAGTTCCTCAGTCAAGGAAGGGACTTATCCAACACGGAGTATAGTGCCATGCATCATTCATTATCCTTGCCGATTTTATTGTTGTCGTCTGCGATTGTGCAGGCGGCAGTTCCAGAAAGCCTTGCTATACCGCAGGCTTACCTCGATAGTCATCCTCATCCCGTTCATACAACTCCACCTCCGGCTTATGCCGTGGATCGTATTCTCGTTAAATTCCGTCCCGGTGCAGCGGCGTCTGACGTAGGGGAGTTGATGCATGAGAGCAGAGCAAAATCGCTCAAAGTCATTTCCGGCATTGATGTGCATGTCTTGCAAGTGCCCGTTGGAACAGTGGAAGCGCAGTTAGCCCGTTTTAACCAGAACCCGAATGTGTTGTATGCAGAACCTGATATCAACCACATTGTTCAGTATGTTCCCAATGAAGGTCTCGGTGGAAGTATCTATGCTAGTGACTACTTTTCTGAGCAGTGGGCGCTCAATAATACTGGGCAAGTACATTCTACCGTGGTGAATGACCCACTATTTGGTCCGTATCTGGATGAGGCCTCTGGCTTGCCTGGTGCAGATATCAATGCTCCCGAAGCTTGGGATATGACGAAAGGTAGTTCTGCCGTCAAGATAGCAATTCTCGATTCCGGTATTGATTGTCGTATGGCAGGGGATAGCGTGAGTAGCATTGAGTTCGGGAACGGAAAATGTGTTGAGCAGCAGAAATTTGTCACCGATTATCAAAGTGATACGTTAGAGGATGTGGTTGGACACGGCACCCATGTCGCAGGTATTGCGGCGGCTCAGACAGATAACGGTATTGGTATTGCTGGGGTCGGTTTTAACAGTTCTGTTGGCAACCTGAAGACGTGCTACGAATATCTGATTTATAGCTGCGACCCATTTTTTGGCTGCTTCCTTATCGCTGCGACGGGGGTATGCCCGCTATCTTCCTCCATTGATGCGATCACCTATGCTGCCGATAACGGCTACCACGTGATTAACATGAGTTATGGCTCTGATGAAATCGATGAAGAGAGCAACCCGATTAGCTTAGTCGGTTATAGCCAAGCGGAAAATGATGCCGTTAACTACGCTTGGGGGAAAGGCGTGTTGTTAGTGAGCGCAGCAGGGAACGCCGGAGACCCGATAAAGAACTACCCCGCAGCTTATGACAACGTGATTGCCGTAGGTGCGACGGATGACGATGACAATCGTGCCAGTTTTTCTAGTTTCGGTAGCGATTGGGTGTCGCTAATGGCACCCGGTGACAGTATTCTCTCGACGATGCCAAATGAGCAGTGTGGCACCTTCGATTACGATAATGACGCCTGTCTGCATTGGCAGTCGGGTACATCCATGGCCAGCCCTCATGTTGCTGGCGCAGCTGCGTTACTTTGGGCATACAAATATGCAGATCAGTTATCCGATCCTGCAACTTGCCAAGATGCCTCTGGCGTACCTTGTAACCAGATGATTCGTATGATGTTGGAACAGGGAGCGGATCCAATAGGTGCTGATGGGCAAGATTTACAGAGCATCTCTCAATACGGACGACTTAATTTGGTGGGAGCTCTGACTGCAACACCTTCGGAACCGCCACCACCTCCTCCTCTAGTCGTTAAGGCACCAGAAGCTCTTTCCATCTCGATCAACAATAGTATTGTTTCTCTCACTTGGAACTATTCGGGGGATCAAGGTGCCATTGCAGGCTTTAGAGTCGAACGCGAGAGTTGGAATGCAAAACGTAATCGATGGCAAAGCCTAAGCAGTTGGGATGTTCTCGACCCTACTGCCACGACGTTTGAAGATTCCAGTGCCAATGGCGAAGTGCATTATCGTGTTGGCACCATTCAGCAAAGCGATGGTTCTTTGTTCTGGAGTGGATGGAGCGATAACATCACGGTTGCTGGTTCTGGTGGTGGTAAGGGCGGCGGAAAAGGTGGAGGCAAGCCGAACAAATGAACGCCATGAAAAAGGCCCGAGAAGAGGGCCTTTTTGTGTTTTTAACTTTCTATGTTTTCAATATCGAACAGAGATAAATACGGCTCTGTGGCTAAAGATTTGCCACGAATTGTTTATTAAACTCAGCGTTTACTTTATCGCTTAGCTGTTCGTATTTTTCGCTCAACGCAATTTGCTGCGCTTGTAGATGAGTTGGGTTCTTAGCAAGATCAGAGGCATGAAGTTGGCTCATCTCCTCCATAAAGCCGCTAGTTAGCTGGCTGAAGATCGCGTCTTTACCGATAATAAAGCTCGCAAAATTCTCTTTCACGAATGCTTGTTCATTCGGGTTTAAGTTTTCTAAACCCAGACGTGCTTGGTTAGCAGAGGTCACATCATCAAACGTTGCGTTAGCTGGGTTCGTGCCTGGCTTCAGATAGGCGGCATCATTTTTAAAGTCATTGGCATTTTGAGTAAATGCGTTTTCAATCAACTTTTGAGAAAAGCTTCTGACTTCGAACGTAGACTGCACTGGCTTATGGTCGCTGACATTCTCAAAACCCTCTGTGATAACGCTGGTTTGGTGGTTCTGTAAGTTGCCCGTTTTGTTGGTTAAACCAGTGTTATCCAACTCACCGAAGTCAGGGCGATCTCGGCCTTCTTTCTGCTTAATATTGCCAGTGTGCTTATCTAGCTGCATGTAAGTATGGCTATCGAGTGGTTTGAACTTAAAGCCATGTTTCGCTAAGTGCGTATCATCGTGGGCAATTGGGTCGTACAGCACATCAGAGCCTTCAGCAACGCGCTTCTCACGTTCATTGAGATCGCCAGTGATCAGAACTTCCTCATTTGGATTAATACCTTCCATCAACTTGTTGCCTTCGAACTCACGTTTGACTTCTTTGTTGGAATCCAAGTGTGCAGAAATGACGTTTAAAGGTTGTCCATTGATCTCCAAAGCCGTTTTCACGCCGCCTTTATTACCTGTGATACCCATGAAGAAATCCATGTTTCGTCCACCGATGCCGTGACGATATTCAGACTCATTTTTCACGTTGATATCGACGCCATCTTTCGCAAAAACAGACATCGAAGTGTAGCTGATACCTTCACCAAGCCCTTTGGTCATGACTTTCATTTTATTTTGGCTAAGCAGGTTCATGCCATCGAGTTCTAGGTCGTTAGCAAGCAATTTCGATTCTTGTTCGGCAAATAAGACCACATCATAGTCACCCTTTTGGATAAGGTTTTGGAAGTAGTTCTTCGTCTCTGCAGGCATCTTTTGGTTGGCTTGGTTGTACGTTAACGTCAGGACCTTAACGTTGCCGTTGTTCTCTTTTTTGTGCAGTTGTTGGTTCATCAAGTTCAGCTTTAAGTCGCTGTTTTTCGATGAATCTGTTTTGCTAAAAAAGCGATTAAAAAAGCTGCGATTTTCTTTTTGTTTGAGGCTAATTTCACCATCATTGCTTTTGGTAACGCTGTATTCTTTACCAAATACAGAGCCAAATTTAACGGTATCGCCTTCTTTCGCATTGGTTTTGATATTTTGAATATCTGCGAGGTCTAAATTACCTCGATGTTGGCTATTAATTTGAATTGTCGACATAAAATAAACTCATTTCTAAACATGGTCGTTTTTAGCGGGATTAAATGAAAATCCCAGCAGGTAATTGTTCTGGAATTGCTGCTTCGTTATCGGTTTGTTCAATGAAGAGGTGCCACTGCTCAATTTTTTCTAGCAGTTGTTGGAATGTGTTTTGAACATAACTTTGAGGCTTATTAGCTAACGAAATAACCTTATAAACGGTCAGTCTGCGGCTGTCCGGCATTAAACCAACACCGAAACCACCTCGAAATGGTTCTAGCGCGTGTTCACCGATTGCAATTGCGATGGCTTCTGGCAGAGGTGTTGGCAACTCAACAGGGCTGGTCAACGACATGTGCAAATTGATGGTGGTTTCGTTCTTAAATATGGTTAAGAAAAGTGCTTCATCATGGTCATTTGTATTCGATGACAGTTCGCATTGAAATAATCCGTTTGCATCGAAGTTCGCGTCGTTACCTAAAAAACTGATGCTTTCTTGGTAGATATCCATTGTTTTCCCCTCAATCTAAAAATTTATTATGGTTATTACTCATTTTGGGAAAGAGTATAAGAGTGAGGGTGTGGAAGGATATTGAGTATGGGCGTAAGTTTTTATTTTTATCGTATCAACACGAACCACAACTAGAGGGCGGCAACCCGTTTAGTTCGTCTGAGAGTGGTTTGTCTGAATAAAGTATTCATCTTTTATTCATGGCTCATGTGAAGAATAACCATGTCTTTTACATGGAGAAAGAAGATGGACGCGAAAACGAACAATGCAATCTCAAAATCAATGATGTTTTTCCATTGGGTTATCGGGCTTGGAATGATTGCGGTACTCATTTCTGGTCTAGTCATGGATGATGAATCAAACAATTTACTTTTTAATGCGCACATGTCGTTCGGACTTTTAGTCTTAGCCTTGAGCGTGCCTAGGTTAGTTGGGAGACTCATTGGAGGTATGCCAAAACCTATGACTGAAAGAAGTAAATTTGAGTCTATCGCGGCGGCTGTGGTTATGTATTCTCTTCTGGCCTTAACTGTGGTGTTGCCTTTGTCTGGCATCGCGGTTTCTGTAGGAGAAGGGTACGGCCTGAGCCTGTTTGGTTTTGAATTAGTGAGTTCTGGCAGAGAAATACACATGCTGAAAGAGCTGGGCGAGGGGATCCACGAGTTTAGTGGTGAAGCGTTGTTGCCATTCCTATTGGTTTTGCACCTTGGTGCCAGCTTTATGCATCACTTTATTAAGCAGGACGGAACGTTGCTGAGAATGTTGGGCAAAGCTTGATAAGACAAAACAAGAATGTGCTTCGAAGGTTTCTGAGCAACAAAATGGCAGGTAAGTGATACCTGCCATTTTAATATAAGCGAAAGGATGCCTAATTGTTAAATTAGGCTTCGCTTTGGATGACATCAAAATCGGTCGGCGTTCATCACTTTGGTCCACGCGGCGACAAAGTCTTCAACGAATTTTCCTGCGTTGTCATCTTGTGCATACAGCTCGGCATAGGCTCTGAGTATTGAGTTTGAGCCGAAGACAAGATCGACGCGGGTCGCTGTCCATTTTACATCTTTGGAGCGACGGCTGCGGATTTCGTAAAGGTTTTCGCCAACGGGTTCCCACGTGTAGTTCATGTCGGTTAGGTTAACGAAAAAATCGTTGGTAAGTTGGCCGACTCGGTCTGTGAACACACCGTGTTTGCTACCGCCATGATTTGTGCCAAGAACGCGCATCCCTCCGACGAGCACCGTCATTTCAGCGGCAGTTAACCCCATCAACTGGGTGCGATCCAACAGCATTTCTTCCGGTGTTACAACGTAGTTTTGTTTGAGCCAGTTTCGATATCCATCGTGCAACGGTTCTAACACCTCGAAAGACTCAACATCCGTCATATCCTGTGTTGCGTCGCCACGTCCTGGAAGGAACGGCACAGTGACGTTAACACCCGCCGCGCTGGCGGCTTGCTCAATACCGACGTTACCTGCTAATACGATCACATCAGCGACGCTGGCTCCCGTATCTTTCGCGATGCTTTCCAACACCGGTAATACTCGGGCTAGCCGCTCTGGCTCGTTACCTTGCCAGTCTTTTTGTGGTGCTAAGCGAATACGAGCGCCGTTTGCGCCACCACGTTTGTCAGACTGACGGAACGTGCGTGCACTGTCCCAAGCGGTTGTGACCATGTCACTAACCGATAACCCACTGGCGGCGATTTTGGCTTTTACCGCGTCTACATCGTAGTTTGCATTGCCGTGAGGAACCGGATCTTGCCAGATGAGGTCTTCTTGCGGGACATCAGGGCCGATGTAGCGAGCCTTAGGCCCCATGTCTCTGTGCGTTAATTTAAACCAAGCCCGAGCAAAGGTGTCGGCGAAATAGGCCGGGTCGCTATGGAAGCGTTCTGAGATTTTGCGATACTCCGGATCCATCTTCATCGCCATATCGGCGTCGGTCATGATTGGGTTATGCCGAACGTTAGGGTTTTCAGGATCGACCGGTTTGTCTTCCTCTTTAATGTCGATAGGTTCCCATTGCCATGCGCCGGCTGGGCTTTTTTTCAGTTCCCAATCGTAATTTAACAGCAGATGAAAATAGCCGTTATCCCATTGCGTTGGCTGGCTTGTCCATGCGCCTTCAATCCCACTGGTGACCGCGTTGTTGCCTACGCCGCGGGTTGTCTTGTTTAACCAACCTAATCCTTGGTCGTGAATGTCGGCACCTTCTGGCTCTGGGCCTAAATTGGCTGCATCACCGTTACCATGCGCTTTACCTACGGTGTGGCCACCAGCGGTTAGGGCAACGGTTTCTTCATCATTCATTGCCATTCGAGCGAACGTAACTCGTACGTCGTGCGCGGTTTTGAGTGGATCCGGCTGTCCATCGACGCCTTCTGGGTTGACATAAATTAAGCCCATCATCACAGCGGCGAGTGGATTCTCTAAATCCCGTTCACCTGAATAGCGGCTGTTAGGGTTGTTGGTAGGTGCCAGCCATTCTTTTTCTGAGCCCCAATAAATGTCCTTTTCTGGGTGCCAGATGTCTTCGCGCCCGAATCCGAAGCCGAACGTTTTCAACCCCATGGATTCATAAGCCATCGTACCGGCATACGCAATGAGATCGGCCCAGCTCAATTGGTTACCATATTTTTTCTTAATCGGCCAAAGGATACGTCTTGCTTTGTCGAGATTAGCGTTATCTGGCCATGAATTTAGCGGGGCGAAACGTAAATTACCGGTGCCCGCACCGCCGCGACCATCTGCGATTCGATAAGTCCCTGCCGCATGCCATGACATACGAATCATCAAGCCGCCATAATGTCCCCAGTCAGCAGGCCACCATTCTTGGCTATCGGTCATTAGTGCGATGAGGTCTTGTTTGAGTGCAGCGAAATCGAGTTTTTTGACTTCTTCTTGGTAATCAAAATCACTCGGCATTGGATTCGTTTTAGCGTCGTGTTGATGCAAAATATCGAGGTTGAGCGACTTCGGCCACCAGTTCTTTTCTGTTCTGTCATTGGTGGTCATGGAGCCATGCATTACGGGGCATTTGCCTTCGGAATGCGCATTTTGTTGTGTCATGTTAATTCTCCCATTCTTGCGTTTTGCGAGTGCTAGTCGTTACAACTGGTGAACAAACACGGGCATCCGTTATTAATTACTGATGTTTTAATACAGAGCATTATCCTTAGGTCGTTTCGCTCGGCGTTATTTCTGCAGCGATCGTAACATCCATGCTGTTTTTTCATGGATGCGCATTCTGTCCGACACCAACGCCACGCTAGATTCGTCATCCGCTTGTTGGGCTAGCTTTAACACTTTACGCGCGGTCTTTACGACTTGTTCGTGATTGTGTGTGAGTATGTCGACCATTTCCGTCGCGCTTGGAACGCCTTCAACCTCTTCAATTACACTGAGTTTGGCGAACTCTTTAAACGTGCCGGGAGCGGGAAAGTCCATTGTGCGTATGCGCTCGGCAATCTCGTCTACAGCCGTCGCAAGTTCGGTGTAGTGTTCTTCGAACATGAGATGCAGTTCTCTAAAGTTTGGGCCTTCCACATTCCAGTGGAAGTTGTGCGTTTGCAGATAGAGCGTGTAAGAATCTGCCAAGAGCTGCTTCAAGCCCTCTGCGGTGCTTAATCGGTGCTCTCTATCAATGCCGATATCGATGTGCGTCATGCTAGCTTCCTTCATTCCATCTGGTTTCACGACTTTTTGTAAGCCGTCAGCAAACAACTAAAAAAAGTATTGGATAGATGTTCTGATTTGTAAAAATGATAAAAATGAATGTAACGTTCGGAAATTTTGATTACTGAATGGAAGGCGTTGTCTATAGCAAATACCAACGCCCACAAAGCACACCGAGGTAACGGCGCGCTGCTGGGTTTAAACGATTTTGATTTCGAGACTATTTGAGAGATTGCTTCGCGATACGGGAAAGTGCTTCGAGACTGGAAACGTCCACATAGTTTGGGCGAAACGCGAGGGCTATTCTGCGGTGGGGGCCGGGCTCGTTTAAATGCACTGCTGATAATACTGGGTAATGCGTGACGAGTTGTTCCAGTGCCATTTCCGGGATCAAGGTTGTGCCCATTCCACTCATTACCATTTGAATTAACGTGTTTAGGCTGGTGGCACGGTATTCCTGATTGGCGGTTTGTTCAGAGAGGCGGCAGGCATCCAAAATATGATCTTTGAGGCAGTGGCCTTCTTTAAGCAGCATGAGGTTGGTTTTTTGGAGTTCTTCGGACGTAATGCTGCTTTTGTCTGTGTGCATTTGCCCATCGAGCGCGACCCAGTAAAAGTCTTCTTGCCAAAACTCTAACGTTAACAAGCCGTCACAAGGATAGGGGATGGCAAGCACGGCCGCGTCAATCTCACCGCTGTGAACCATGTCGACAAGGACATGCGACTGTTCTTCGACGATGTCTATTTTCGCGTTCGGGTACTGCTCTTTTAAGGTGAGTAACAACTTTGGCAGAAGATAAGGTGCAATGGTCGGGATCATGCCAATGGACAACGGAAAGCAAAAAGGTTCGCCGCAACTGTGGTCGAGGTGTGCCATGTCTTCCAGTTGAAGCATAATGTTGCTGGCTTTGTCTAAAACCTCACGACCAAGTGGCGTGACGAGCACTTTTTTATTGTCCCGCTCAAAAATCTTAATGCCTAGTTGACGCTCCAGTTCACTGACGCCTGTGCTCAACGTTGATTGGCGAACATGACACAAATCTGCTGCTTTACGAAAATGCAGCGTTTTTGAGACAGCCAAGGCATAAGATAATTGTTTTATCGATAGCATAGCGTTTATCCATCCGTTGAGTATTCTCGCCGTTCAAACTTCTCGTTCTAATGATCAAGCTTAGAAGATGGTTTTTTGTTGTTCGAATTTCCCTAACGCTGTACCTGCCTTTATTTACCATCCTTTCGCTCGGCATTGCCGTTCGATTCTGAGCGCGACTTGCTGTACTTGGTGATCAAGATAATCGGTCGAGCTCACCATTTGTCGCATGTCTTCAACAAAATGAGCGGGGCGAATCATCCGCAAAGTGTTTTCGTTTTTGCAAATAAAGTCGACACGTGGAATGCCAAACTCGTCCTCATATTCAACGATGTAAGTGGCGGCGGTTTGGTGATTAAGTTGTGTGTTGAGCTCGAACATCCAATTTAGATATTGCTCTTCAATCCAACTTGAATAGTGCTGCTGGAAATAGTTTTTAAGTGATTGATAGTTAGCACTATTGAAATGGTGATATGTACTTCGTACTGCCGATTGCGGCTCACTTGTCGTTGGTATGTACAGTTCTATGGGTAATTGATAGGGGTAGCGATCGTGGCTCCAATCTTCGATCACCGATTTAACGTGATTCAAAATGTAGTGCAGGGCGCTGAACAATCTCGCATAAACGAGGCGAGACCCGTAGAACAGGCGTAAATGTTCACCATTGTATTGATTGATGTAATTGAGCGGAATTTTATAATTCACGCTCAAGTCGTCTTCGTTAGTTGGAGTGACTGGGTCATTACTTTGCAATAACCAGTGTTGGTGCTTGCGCCAAAAGGCAATGTCGGCCGATAGCATGTCCGGCCAAGCGGTGATCGGGAGGTGCGAACGATTGGGGTCACTAAACGATATGAGGTCGTTCCCCTCACCGTGCAGTTTTTGTAATTCGCTATTGAGCTGATAAATCGTGTTAGGGTCAGCTTGCTGCCATAGGCGCTGCTTTTCTTCTTCACTATTACTTTCTAAGTACCCAGGCAGATAACGTTCATAAAGTCGTTCTTCTAACATAACTACTCTCTGAAAAGGCATCTGTTGATAGAAAGTATATACGCAGAAATGGGAAGCACAGTTCTTTACGATGTCTCATGAAGCCGATGAAAGCTCTGGATGAGATCGTGACGAATGCGCCTCCTAAGTGCTTGATGAGCAACGTTATGCTTATCTCGATTATGATAAATGAGCTTGTAGTCAATAAGTTGGTTGTTTATCGGGCAGAGCAATGTTTTCAGCTTGAGGGCGTCTAGTAATCAACGCGTAAAGTCGTTCAAGCTGCCGTTGTTACCACCACAAACCGCTCATCTTGTCCCCATCTTGGTTCCGCATTCATTAAATTGAGCTCCAACGCCGTTTGGTATGGGTCAACGTCAAAATGGTTGCTTATTAAACCCCAGAGCATCCAGTTGATTGCGGTTTCATTCTCGGTAAGCTCTTCGAGTGGCGCTCGGAGGAAAAAGTATTCATCCAAGCCATCGTCACCAAGCCTGTCATAGATAATGTTACGTAGCTCTCGATCCAAATCATGTTGGAGATTGATTGAGTCGTACAGTTGTTCTTCTGTTGGGCCATTCTCATGGCGATAAACATTGCGTTTTGACTCTTTGCATAAAGTACCAGAGCCTTTTTCAATACTTACGTTTTTTTGCGAGTGTTGTTCCAGTGCTTGGATAATTTCATTCTCTAATTGGGCGAGTTTACTCAGCAAAATTTGATCATCGGTGTTGTGCTCGTGAGTAGTCATTTTTTGAAAAGCCTTTACTCTCTCATAGACTGAATTCCCGTGAGTAAGCGCTGCAAAGCACTGCTCTCTGAGTGTTTCATTGGCTTGCCAAATGCCTGAGTAGAGCCCGTAGTCATATCGATACGGTGGAAGATCTTCAGTATCTTCGCCTAATATTTCTCTCCAGTGCCTTTGCCACTTTTCATTTTTTTCTTGTTTTACACTTGCGTATTGGCTAACCCAATGGTTACGAAGTGTTATGCCTACAATGGCAAGAGGCCATGGAGCGAGCAAGTAAAAATAATAGTGAGAAGAGTTATCCCAAAAGTAACCGTAAATATAAATACTAAATGCAATCACCCAAGTTCCCATAGTGCAAACAATAATCCCTGACATTATCGATGATTGGCGTTTTGTTTCTCTTAATGTATTACCTTCCGCACATAACCAAAAAATGCCGCCAAAAACAAAGGCAAACGTCATTAATAAGTAAGCAAGCCCCGCTCCTAAAAATCCCCAAAGTGACATGGTTTCTGATCCTTTTAAGTCCCACTTCTTTCTGGTGTGATGGAAGGGGATATGTAGTCCTAGTTCAGTGCCGTGATTTGCTCGATGCAGGTTTTACTCTCATTGATATTACGTTTCGACAAAAAAGGATGATGTCATTATGCAATAGAGTATTAGGCACGACGTGTGGCGAGAATTTACCATCATCTATTGCTTTCAGATATGTGTTTTGATGCTTATTTGGTTCATGTCTCATAATGAAAACTCGTTTTCAATGGTTCTCAGTTGAGCTAATAACTAACTTTTTGGTCTGGTGCGATAAATTTCATTTTATGAGTCACTTTTGACTCATATTGACTTATTTAGAAAAAGGTAAATTAATGTTTTTATTAATAATTATTGAATCTTCCTGTGTGGGATTGGTCCCATTAAATTAGAGTAATAAGTCTATTTTTGGGATCGATTTCATAAATTTTATGATACTGATTTCACTGTTTGAGCTGTAAGGAATATAAACCCCACTCAATTTATTTTTATAATCAATGAGTGTTGTTATGTCTCATATCCGTTTTTTCCCGCGTCATCGTTTGGCGCTTGCTTGCATGCTAGCGAGTGTTTCTAGCTTCTCTTTTGCCCAAAATCAGTGTGCTGTTGCTGATTTACAACAATCGCGTGATTTGGCCGCTGCCGTTTCTGGCGCTGAATATGATTGCTACCACGCTTGGTTCTCTGCGCCTTCAGCAACGCTGAATGATATTTATAGCGAAGCAAGTTTAAGCCGTATTCAAGTCGCGTTGGATCAAGAAATTGCACGCTATCGTGGTGAAGCAGAACAAGCTCGTGTTCTAGAAAATCTAGGCGAATTTATTCGTGCGGCGTATTACGTTCGTTACAACGCTGGTACTGGTACGCCTGAGTTTTCAGAAGCATTGAGTCAGCGTTTTGCTCAGTCAACGAACCTGTTCCTCAACAACCCTCATGCTTTGGAGCAAGGTCGCGAGCAAGTTGGCGCAATGAAGAGCCTGACTTTGATGGTTGATAACGTGAAGCAGTTGCCGCTGACCATGGATAGCATGATGGCCGCGTTGATGCACTTTAACCGTGACACCGCGAAAGACACCCAATGGGTTGATGGCCTGAACAACTTGTTCCGCTCTATGGCAGGTCACGCGGCGAACGATGTGTTCTACCGCTACATGGCAAACAACACTCACCATATTGATACGTTAGCGCGATTCGCTTCTGACAATGCATGGGCGTTAGATACAGATGCAAACTTTATCGTTTTCAATGCATTACGTGAAACTGGTCGTCTACTTGCGAGCCCAGATCAAGAAACCAAACGCAAAGCATTGGCTGTTATGCAGCAAGTGATGCAGCGTTACCCATTGGGTAGTGAGCACGACAAACTGTGGCTTGCCGCCGTTGAGATGATGAGTTACTACGCGCCTGAGGGTTTGAATGGTCTAAACCTAGAGCAAGCGAAGCAAGATCTAGCAGCACGCGTGATGCCAAATCGTTTCGAATGTCAGGGACCTGCCATCATTCGCTCTGAAGATCTCACCGATGCTCAAGCTGCGAAAGCGTGTGAAGTGCTTGCTGCGAAAGAAGCAGACTTCCATCAAGTTGCGAATACTGGCAATCAACCAGTGGCGGATGACTTGAACGATCGTGTTGAAGTCGCGGTGTTTGCAAGCAACGACAGCTACGTTGATTACTCTTCATTCCTGTTTGGCAATACAACGGATAACGGTGGTCAGTACTTAGAGGGGACCCCGTCAAGAGCCGATAATACGGCGCGTTTCGTGGCTTATCGCTACGCGAGTGGCGAAGATCTATCTATTTTGAACCTTGAGCACGAGTACACTCACTACTTGGATGCACGTTTCAACCAATACGGTTCATTCAGCGACAACTTAGCTCATGGTCATATTGTTTGGTGGCTGGAAGGTTTTGCGGAATACATGCATTACAAACAAGGTTACAAGGCCGCGATCGATCTGATCCCAAGTGGCAAACTGAGCCTTTCAACCGTGTTTGACACCACATACTCGCACGATAGCAACCGCATTTACCGTTGGGGCTACTTGGCGGTTCGCTTCATGCTAGAAAACCACCCTCAAGATGTAGAGAGCTTGTTGGCGTTGTCTCGTTCAGGTCAGTTTGCACAATGGGCGCAGCAGGTTACTGTGCTTGGTCAACAATACGATGCGGAATTTGAGCGTTGGTTGGATACGTTAGAAGCGGTAGTTGAACCGGAGCAACCAGGAACGGACCCAGAAGAGCCAAGCGAACCAACAGAACCTGAAGTGCAAGTGACGGAGCTGGCGGCGAACCAAAGCCTTCAACTGAGTGGCGAAGCATATAGCGAAAAACTGTTCTACGTTGACGTGCCTGCTAACACCGTTCGCTTTAGTGTCTCTATTGAAGGGGCGGGTGATGCCGACCTTTACATGAGCTACAACAAAGTGGCGCATTACTACGACTTCGAAATGAGCCAATACGCGGACGGTAGCAATGAAGAGATTCAATTTGCGCCAGAGCAAAATGGTTACGTTAAAGCTGGCCGTTACTACATCAGTTTAACAGGGCGTGATAGCTACGACTCAGTAAACCTTGTGGCAGCTTTAGAAGTTGAAGCGCAAACGCCACCAACACAAGTGCAAGACGATTTAGCTCCTGTGGTTTTGGAATCAGGAGAAGCGAAAGTGCTAACGGTTCATCAGCAGCGTTATGCCGCTGTTTATGTGCCTGAAGGCGTGAAAGAAGTACGCGTTTGGATGTCGAGCCAATCAAATGTGAACGACCCTTACGGCGCAGGTAATGTGGACTTGTACGCAAGCCGCGAACACTGGCCGACAGCAGAGCAACACGAGTACGCGTCCAACTACGCGGGTAGCAACGAATATCTTGCTATCCCAGTGACTGAAGCGGGCTATGTGCACTTTTCTCTTCAAGCCCCTCAACAAGGTGATGATGTAGAAATGCTGGTTTATTTCTTCTAATCGACGTTAAGTTAGTTTCGTAACACAAAAAAACACGCCGCCATTTTTGGCGGCGTGTTCGTTTTTCCTGCTTTTGGTTGTATTCAAACAGTGTTAAATGCCAAACGTTTGCATGATTTCGAGATGTATCTGTCAATTTTTGTCGAAAGCGTCTCAATTTTGTGTTGGCATATCCTTCTCACATAATCTTTTTTAGCGCCGCGTTCTGTGACCTAGCTTCTGATTTGTGGTTTCTAAACGGATACAATATATATGCACCCCGTGCAATAAAATTAAAGGGAATGACATGAAAACGCTTATTTATGACACGTTGATTAGCCTTGCAAGCCAAGAACCAGAACAACATGCACGTATCCGACAAAACCTATATGAACAGTTGGATCTGCCGTTCGATAAGCAACTGGCTTTGTACTCTTGTGCCCTTGGGCCTGCGAGTTCAGGTAAGCTTGAGAGCAGTCAAGGTATCAACAACGCTGTGGATTGCGCCGTTAAACTTCTGGAAACACCAGAGCGCTAATCTACTTCGTTGTCTTTATCACGGCCCAATACCCCAAGGGCCGTTTTTGTTTCTGCGTTTCCTCAACACACTTTTCGACGCTAATTCCTTCTCACCAAACGTGATCTAGTTGCCAGTTTGCTTTTCTTAACTATTTGTTACGTCAACGCATTTTATAACCTACTCATTTACAGCGAGTGGGTTAGGGCGTACATAAGGATTTGTTGCTTGGAATTTGTTTTTGGATTTTATGTAAATAAAAACAATGGCTTAGTTGTATTTAGTTTGCGGATGGCAAGAGCTGTCATCGACTGGAGGTGATTCACAGACTCTCATTGTGCTAGGCAGGGCGTATCTACGCCTCGATTTTCAGCCTTGAGTTAAGCGCAAAAGGGTGAGGGCGTATCGCGAATAGCTTTTATAATTTCGACTATTGAGTTCATTCACACAAAACAACCAAACAAGTAATCGTGAGTGGAAACGAGTAGGAGAACAACATGAGTGGCTTACAGGAAACGCAATCAGCAGGTGCAAACGTGATTTTGCACGCCTTTGATTGGAAGTACGCTGACATTGCCCAACGAGCAAATGAAATCCACGAGCTAGGTTATGGCTCGGTGTTGGTTTCGCCACCAATGAAAAGCGCCCACGATGAACGTTGGTGGCAGCGCTATCAACCACAAGATTACCGTGTTATCGACAACGCGCTCGGTGACACCCAAGACTTCATCTACATGGTTCGCGAGCTCGAACGCGTAGGCGTTTTGGTGTACGCCGATGTGGTGTTTAACCACATGGCTAACGAAGCACATTTACGCCGTGATCTGCAATATCCTCGTCAGGACGTGTTAGATCAATACCGACAAGATGAACAGAAATACCTGCCTCTAAAGCTTTTCGGCGATTTATCCAAACCGCTATTTAGCGAAGAAGATTTTGTTGAAGCGTTTGGTATCAAAGACTGGAAAGATAAATGGCAGGTCCAAAATGGCCGAATTACAGGTGGGCCAACCGATCCTGGTTTACCAACCCTTCGCGTTTGTGAACATGTTGTCGAGCAGCAGCGAGCTTACCTAAAAGCATTGAAAGCGATAGGTGTGAAAGGCTTCCGTATTGATGCCGCGAAGCACATGACGCTTGAACACCTAAAACGCGTATGGACAGACGACATAACCCAAGATGTGCATATTTTTGGGGAAATCATTACCGATGGCGGTGCAACAGAGGAAGAGTATCAACTGTTTCTTGAGCCGTATTTACAAGAAACCCGTTTAGGTGCGTATGATTTCCCGCTGTTTTCGACCATCTTTAAAGCATTTTCAAAAAAAGGCAGTTTCAAGTCTCTGATTGACCCTTACTGTTTTGGCCAAGCGCTTTCAAACGGTCGAGCCATTACTTTTGTGGTGACGCATGATATTCCCAACAACGACGTCTTTCTCGACTTGATAATGGATGAAGAGGACGAGTGGATCGCTTATGCCTACATTCTTGGTCGCGATGGCGGCGTGCCTTTGGTTTATACCGATTTGGATACCAGCGGCATTAAGAACAAAAACGGAAAGCCAAGATGGAAAGACGCTTGGAATGATCCTCGTATGGCGAAGATGATCGCGTTCCACAATGTGACTCATGGTGAGTCAATGACGGTACTGGAAGGGAATGACGATATGCTAGTGCTAAAACGCGGAGAGAAAGGCATTGTAGTGCTAAACAAATCCACGCGCGCACAATCGCTATCGCTAAAGACAGAGTGTGATTGGTTCGATTTGATGTCAGATCAAAGCGTTAAAGCCGGGATAGAACTGAAGGTTCCGGCAAAGTCGTTCATGTTATTGGTGCAAAAATAAAAGCGGCGGCAGAAGACAATAAAAATGAGCTCAATAGGAGCTCGTTTTTATTTGAATCGTCAAAGCCGTTATTGGCATTCATTCACGCAACATTCGGCACGAAGAAAGTCGATGACATCGTCCAAACATTCGTATTCAGCAACACAAAAAAGAATACGGCCTTCACGGCGCTGAGTAATGAGTCCTGCAGAGGCTAAACTGGAAATATGATGAGAAAGTGTGGATGCAGGAATACCGAGTTTTTCTTGCACACCGCCTACCGCAATGCCTTTGTAGCCCGCTTTAACGACTTCTTTATAAATGCATAGACGGGTAGGGTGCCCTAATTCTTTTAATGCTTTAGCGACGGCTTCTAGCTCCATACTGACCTCTAAACTGACCAACGTTAAATGTGTTTCGATAATAGGGAAACTCGCCTTGAATGCCAACTTTTCTGGTTTGACTCTGTGTGATTTCAGGCGAGTTTCATACCGACTCATACTGTGATGACAAAAATTGTCTCCTCCAATGAGACAGATCAATCTTCATTATTATTTCACCCCACGTTTAAACTTCCTCTCCTACACTCTTTGATGAGTTGTCAGTTGGCAGAACAAGGAGGCGGCCATGATTGCAGTTCATCGAGATTATTGTTTGTCTAGCAGTTCAGAGTTACACGCGCACGTTAAAGTAAACCCTGTTGGAAGATTGGAAGTTGAAATTATCGAACTTGAAGAGTGTCATACGACCGAGTTTGATGATTTATCTTTTGAAAGTCGTGGGTGTGAAACTCGAATTTGTGGTAAAGAAGACGCAACCCCGTGGCAGTTCAATCTTGCAGTTACCGACGCGTTAGAGCTTTCTCATTTAGTTGAAGAAGCGAATGAAGAGTATGAGATTTTGATGAATGACCTCATGTAACTTTCATTATGGGTGAAAGTCACTGTGGTGATTTAGGGCGGCGTGCTGACGTACAACCGACAAAAAAACCTCCCAATGGTGGGAGGTTTTTGTATTTCTGTTTTGGCGTTAAATCGCTTCTTCTTTTGGTGGCGTAATATCTTGCACGTTTTCACCATCAAAGTTTTCAGCGTAACCTTTTGGCGGTGGCGTCCAGCCACGTTCAGAACGCGATAACTTATCGTGACGATCTTTGCGCATCTCTTCCGCCATTTTCTCTTCGAGCTGGATGAATAGCTCACGGAAGTTGTTGTCGAAGCGCTCACCTTCCGAATCGTCTTCCCACGCTTGATATAACATTTCAGATTTACGAGCTTCTACGCGCTTGTAAGTGTCTTTTTGCTGTTCAACAAAGAATGGGTGAATGCCCAACGCTTTCATGGCATGTCCACCCATTTCCAGTGCCGAGTGATAAGTTTCCGATTCGATCACATCGGCGCCAGCTTGACGCAGCAAGTAACCATGACCGCGGTCGAAAGCGCGTGCGATGATTTTCACTTTCGGGTACGTGTGCTTCACGTATTTCACCAGTTCCACACTCGATTCTTGGTTATCAACCGCGACGACCAACGCAGCCGCATGCTCGATACCTGCCGTGTGCAGCATATCTGGTCGGGTTGCGTCACCAAAATAGGCACGAGTGCCAATCTGGCGCATGTTATCGACTTGGTTGGCTTGATGGTCAAGCACTACCGTTGTTACGCCGTTCGATACTAATAGGCGATTCACAATCTGACCAAAGCGGCCAATACCAGCAATGATGACTGTGCCTGTTTCTTCAATCGTATCGCTTTCGCGTTCATTCGATTGGGTTTCAAAGCGAGGCAAAATCACCCGGTCAAACAGAATGAACAAGCCTGGGGTCAGGAACATTGAAATCGCAACCACCAGTGCAAGAGTTTGCGAGAGTTCAAACGGAATGACGTGGTTTTGCACAGAGAAGCTTAGCAACACAAAACCAAATTCACCCGCTTGAGCCAAGCTTAGGGTAAACAGCCAGCGGTTGCTGCCTTTCACTCTAAATATCAGTGCGAGAATAAACAGCACCAAGGCTTTCAATACCATCACGCCAATGGTCAGCGCCATGATCAGCCAGAAATCACCAAATAGAACCGAGAAGTTGATTCCCGCGCCAACGGTAATAAAGAACAGACCCAGCAATAAACCTTTAAATGGTTCGATGTTGGACTCTAACTCGTGGCGGAATTCACTGTTTGCCAATACTACGCCAGCCAAGAAGGTTCCAAGCGCAGGAGACAAGCCCACTAAACTCATCAGCGCAGCGATGCCAATCACCAGCATGAGCGCGGTTGCCGTAAAGATTTCGCGCAAACCAGAGCTCGCCACGTACTTAAGTAACGGGCGGCTTAAAAAGTGCCCGCCAACCACAACAATTGCAATCGATGCAGTGATGACAATTCCGTATGCCCAGCCCGGCAAATCGGCCACGAGGTTTAAATCGTCATGATGCTGCGCAGCAGTTTGAACGGCATTTTGTGCTTGTTCGACTAACTCCGGCAGGGCCAACAATGGAATAAAGGCCAACATCGGGATAACGGCGATATCTTGAAAGAGCAGAACAGAAAATGCGTTTTTACCACCTTCTGTTTTGGTTAGCCCTTTTTCGCTAAAGGTTTGCAGCACAATGGCGGTTGATGACAGCGCGAAAATTAGGCCAATCGCTAGAGCAATCGTCCAAGGCTGCTCAAAGTACAAGGCGATACCCATAATCGCGGCGACAGTGCCGCCAACTTGCAAGCCACCTAACCCCATCAAGCGATTACGCATCGCCCACAGCATTTTAGGTTCGAGTTCTAAACCAACAAGGAACAGCATCATTACAACGCCAAACTCCGCAAAATGTTGGATGGTTGTGGTCTCTTCACCTACGAGGCCGATGATTGGGCCAATCACCACGCCGGCAATTAAGTAGCCCAACACAGAGCCTAAACCTAAGCGTTTTGCTAACGGAACCGCGATAACGGCGGCTACAAGGTACACAAAGGCTTGTAAGAATATTCCTGTCATGACGCCTCCTTGATGAGCTCCGGCAATGCACTGTTAAGTTTAATGAGCGAAGCGGCGGCCTCGACATCCAATCGGTCTTCGACCAGCGCCGTTAAGAGCTTTTTATAGCGTTCAATATGACGCGGGATACGACCTTCTTCGGCTGCGGTACGCGAACCAAACAAAGCAAGAGGCGCAATATAGTGCATACCCGTGAGTGCGGACATTTGCTCAATAGGAGCGAGCAGTTCCCGAATCGTAAAATGGTTGTAGCCTTCGGCTTTGTAGGCTTCTTCTTTGCCGCCGGCAGAAAGCACGCACAGCATGGTTTTGCCTTGCAGTTCGGTTCCTTCGGTGCCGTATGCAAAGCCGTATTCCAACACCAAATCTTGCCATTCTTTCAAAATCGCTGGTGTTGAGTACCAGTAAAGCGGGAATTGGAAAATCACCACATCATGTTCACGAAGGCGTTGTTGTTCTCGGTCGATATTGATGTTGAAACGAGGGTACTCACCGTACAAGTCAACGCATGTCACGCCTTCGATTTTTTGAGCTTCTTTGAAAAGTGGAGTATTCACTTCTGAACGATGCTGGGAAGGATGAGCAAAGAGAATCAGTACTTTTTTATTTGTCATAGGGATCCTTGCTTTCAGCATGGCCTTATCCGAATGGAGAAGGTGGGTGAAGAGACTGACGCGCTATGTCTGTCTCGGTCAGTTACAAAATGTAACGCATAAACGTTAACCTATCTACCATGTAGGAATAGATAAACTGATGAAGTATTAATAAAAAACCACCAAACAAGTTGGTGGTTTTATAAAATGAGACAATATCTCTGAGCCCTTGAGGCTATTTCATGATCACGCCAATTTATTCGTGAATAGGCACCACTAAAATATCAACGGGTGATTTGTTGATTAGGTGTCTTGAGTAAGAAATTATCTTGCTCCAGAAATCTTGGTGGTGACCACAAATCAGCAGATCCACTTCTTGCTCTTTAATGGTGACTTCCAATTTATCAGCCAAATCACCCGTACCTACAAAGAAGTGTTTAAGTGGGTAGTCCATGTAATCACTGAATGTTCTTAAACATTCCATTGAATGCTCATTCAACGGCCTTTGATCCGGGTTCTCTTTAATGTCTACAAGCTCGCGATAGATTTCTCCGTGCGTACCATCAATATGGATAAAGGAGATATCGGAGTCGAGATAGTTTGCCATTGATACCGCTCTGTCGATAAGCACGGTGCTTTCATCTGACAGTTCGAGTGCAACAAGGATATGTTTGTATTTCATAACCACGCCCTTATGTGGATTATCTTTACCCTAAGCATAGTATGGCTTGGGCAAAAATTGTGTTGATAAGATCTCGAAATTGTTCAAAGTTTTGTTAAAAAGTTAATACGATATAACAACTTGCTGTGAAATTTTCTCTTTGTACTCATTTGGTTAGAAAGCTTGCTTTTTGAACAAAAAAGCCGCTACACTCTGCGCATCATTTCTCTAGGAGATTACGCCAACATGAAGAACTAAACCTGTCATCCATATTTTTACTTATTTTTTGGATCTGCAGGGTTAGTAGGCGTAGCTCACTTTCCGATATTTCTTTGCAACAAGACAAATTTTTTATTTGACGTTTATCGTCGAGCTTTACATAAAGCTTAATGCGTTTGTGCACGCGTTTTGTTGCAATCTCAAATCATAGCTACGGCTGTTGTCCCTGTCATACAGGAGGCAAATTATGCCAGTTTTACAAGCTTTTAATGTTAGCCATCAGTTTGATAATGGCGAGACGCTATTCCAGTCTATTTCTTGTTCCATGACTAAACGACGTGTTGGTTTGGTTGGGCGCAATGGCATCGGTAAGTCGCTTTTTGCTTCCATTTTGGCGGGCGAAACTCAGCCTGCCAGCGGTGTTGTGACTTCTCCCTCTTCTTTCATGATGTATCGCCAGCAGCCGTCTGATTTGCTTTCAGGTCAGCAATCGATCGCCCAGTTTCTGGGAACAGACTCGGTCTTGCATGCTTTAAAGCAGATTGAACAAGGTGATGTTTCTGAGCATTGGTTCGAACTGGTTGGCGAACAGTGGGATATTGAACAGAAACTCAAACAGCAGCTTGCTGCGATGGGCTTGCCGCAAGACCCTGATTTCTCTTGTGCTCGGCTCAGTGGTGGTCAGTTGGCGCGTTTGCAGTTATGGCAGTTGTTTGAAAACGAAACGGAACTTTTGATTCTCGATGAGCCATCCAATCACCTCGATACCGAGGCGAAACAATGGCTGATAGAGTCTATGACGCATTTCGGCGGCGCGATTTTACTCATCAGTCACGATCGTGAGCTGCTGCGAGCAATGGAGGAAATTTGGGAACTCTCGGGCCTAGGCTTACAGGTTTTTGGTGGAAATTACGATGTGTATGCCGAGCAAAAACGCACTGAGCTACAAGCGGTCGAAAGGCAGTTAGCGCAGGTCGATAAACAGAAAAAACGGTTAGCTGAGCAAGCCCAGAAAAATCGGGAAAAAGCAGACCAACGCGCCGCGCAAGGGAACAAACTGCGCAAAGACGGCAGTCAGCCCAAAATTTTGCTTGATGGCAAAAAGGATAGCGCGACCGCCAGCGCCTCAAATCGCAATAAGAATGAGCAACTCAGACAAGTGCATTTACAAGCCAAAGAGCGGGCGTTGCAATCGCGACATGAGCAGCTCAAAGCGCAAAAGCTTTATCTTGCAGATAATCCGAACCGTTCGAGAAAAGTGTTGTCGATACAAGAAGGTATATTGCCTTTTGGGGATTCTACTCCTATCACTTTGCAGATTTTTGCGAACGACAAAGTCCATCTCAAAGGGAAAAATGGCTGCGGAAAGTCAACCTTGTTAAAGACGTTGCTTGGCGAGTTGTCGTTTCTGAGAGGTGAGCTGCAAGTGAATACTCCCTTGTATTATCTCGATCAACACTTTGGCGCAGTGAATCCAAATCTTTCGTTACTTGAGAACGTAATGGAGACCTGCCAAGAGATGACGGAAAGTGAAGCGAGAACCTTATTGGCGGGGATCGGTTTTCGTCGAGACACTGTGTTTCGGTTGGGATGCGTACTAAGCGGTGGCGAGAAGATGAAGCTCGCAATGCTGATCGTCAGCCATCAACACTCCCAGCCTTTACTGCTGCTTGATGAGCCAGATAATCATCTCGATCTCGAGTCAAAAATAATGCTTAGTCAGGCGTTAAATGTATACAAAGGTGGATTTGTTCTGATTAGTCACGACCAAGATTTCGCTTCTGAGTCTGGGGCTTTGCGCCAAATCGAGCTGACTTAGACGAAAGAGAGTAAACGCCATCGTAGCTCTTAAGTATTGCTCCCAAGCTCTACACCGCCACTTACCGGTATGTAGAATTGGCAGGAAATGAGGGAGTTAGGATGGCTTTCACAACTCGTTTAATGAAATTAGATTCATTTTGTCGATATATAGTAGAGTTCTGATGTATTGCACAAAAAGACAACAGAAAAATAAAAAGGAATTTCATGAAAAAGAACACCCTAGCGTTCGCAACGGCTCTCGCACTCGGAAGTGTGTTGTCTGTGGCGCATGCAAATGAAGCGGCGCAGTCGTCGGTTGAACAAGTAACCCCGAAAGCCATCACGTATCCAATCACACAAAAAGTGGATGTTGTCGATGACTACTTTGGTACAAAAGTGAGTGATCCTTATCGCTGGTTGGAAGACGATCTCAGCCCAGAAACCGCAGAATGGGTGAAGGCACAAAATGCAGTGACGTTTGATTATCTGTCGAAAATCCCTTACCGCGAGCAGATTGAAGAGCGCATCACTAAGCTCATGGACTACGAAAAGCAAAGCCAACCGTTCAAAGAGGGTAAGTTCACTTATTTCTACAAAAATGACGGGTTACAAAACCAAGATGTGCTTTATCGGCAGTTAGGTGATGGTGAAGCAGAAATTTTTCTCGATCCAAATACTTTTAGTGAGGATGGCACCACATCGTTAGCGGGAGTGAGTTTTTCACGAGACGGTTCGTTGGTTGCATACAGCATTTCGGAAGGCGGTAGCGATTGGCGCAAAGTCATTGTGTTAGACACAGAAACCAAAAAGCCCGTCGGTGAAACGCTGGTGGATATTAAGTTCAGCGGCATCAGTTGGCTCGGCAATCAAGGTTTCTATTACTCGAGTTATGACAAGCCACAGGGGAGTGAACTCTCCGCGAAGACAGATCAACACAAGCTCTACTTTCATAAGCTTGGGACGAAACAAAGTGAAGACCAGCTGATTTTCGGCGGGTTTGAGGAAGAGAAATACCGTTATGTTGGCGGCTATACGTCGGATGATGAACGCTACTTGTTTATCTCAGCCAGCGTATCGACATCGGGTAACAAACTGTTCTTTAAAGATCTGAGTAAGCCAAACAGTCCGCTTAAAACCATTTTAGATAACACCAGTTCTGATACTTGGGTGATAGACAACCAAGGCACGAAGCTGTACTTGGTTACGAACCTTAACGCGCCGAACAAACGCGTCGTGACGGTGGATGCGAGTCAGCCGCAGCCCAAAAACTGGAAAGATTTGATCCCTGAAACAAAGAATGTGTTACGTGTTTCTACCGCGGGTGGCAATTTGTTTGCGAGTTATATTGTTGATGCGATCTCGATGGTGAAGCAATACGACATGAACGGCAAACTCATCCGAGAAATCAAATTGCCTGATATTGGCAGCGCATACGGTTTCTCGGGTAAAAAAGAAGAAACCGAAGTCTACTATTCTTTCACCAACTACAAGATGCCAAGCACTACGTATCGTCTGAACATCAAAGATGGTGATAGCGAGGTGTACTACAAATCTAAAGCGCCATTTGATCCAGCTTTGTATGACTCTCGCCAAGTGTTTTACACCTCAAAAGACGGAACAAAAGTGCCGATGATCATCACCTATAAAAAAGGGACACCGATGGACGGCAGTGCACCAACCATCCTATATGGTTATGGTGGTTTCAACATCAGCCTCACACCATCTTTTAGCCCGACACGTGCGGCTTGGCTGGAGCTTGGTGGTGTTTACGCGGTAGCGAACATTCGTGGCGGTGGAGAGTATGGTAAAGAGTGGCACAACGCTGGCATTCAAATGCAAAAGCAAAATGTGTTTGATGACTTTATTGCAGCGGCTGAATTCCTAATCGATGAAAAGGTAACGTCATCAAACAAGTTAGGCATTAACGGTGGATCGAATGGTGGCTTGTTAGTGGGGGCTGTTATGACGCAACGTCCAGAGCTGTTTAAAGTGGCGCTGCCAGCAGTCGGCGTACTGGACATGCTGCGTTATCATACTTTTACCGCAGGTGCTGGTTGGGCGTATGACTACGGTACGGCAGAGCAAAGTAAAGAGATGTTCCAATATCTGAAAGGTTATTCGCCAGTGCACAATGTAAAAGCGGGGGTGGAATACCCAGCAACATTGATTACAACGGGTGATCATGATGATCGTGTTGTTCCTGCTCACTCTTACAAATTTGCTGCTGAGTTGCAGTCAAAACAGGCGGGTTCAAATCCGACCTTGATTCGCATCGAAACCAATGCAGGGCATGGTGCTGGCACACCAACGCGTAAAATAATTGAGACAAATGCAGATATTTATAGCTTTGCACTGTTCAATATGGGGATAGAGAAACTGCAATAGTGCGAATCGTTTGCGTTTTTAGTTAACGAAAAGTATTGGTGCTTTTGCACTCGAAAATAAAAGGGAATCACAGAGTGTGATTTCCTTTCAATTTATTGTGGAGTAACTATTCTAAATTGACCGCAAGGCTAATTAAATTAAGGTATTTGCAATTTATTACAACTCTCTTCTTTACCTGAAGAGTAATATACGATACAAATAAAACTTGATCGCGATCACCTAACACCATTGCACTCCTTATTTATATGGTAAATTTAATTAATCATTTGTTCTAATGATAATTGAATTTTCATAAGTTTTAATATTCCCTTCTTCGTAAAGCTTACCAAATTTCAAGTTATATAAGATATAAGTAGCAGTGATTGAACTTTTACGACGCTTTATTTTATTTTAATTAAAGCGTCTAATGTTTCGTCATTATTAAATTTGCTTTGATAATTTATATTATCCAAAGCGAGTTGTATTGCTTGCTATTTATGATGACCTTATGACGTGAATAATTTTATAATCATTAAAATGGATACAGTTTTATGAATTTAGTGAAACCGTCTGTTGTTATCATGGCAGCAGCCCTTCAACTCGCGTCTTCTGCTTATGCTCAGACAAATAATGACGAAGAACTACAAGATATGTCTGACCCACTTGCGGTTTACACCCAAGCGGGCTTTGGTATTACTGATAAAGGCGCGAACATCAAAATCGGTCAAACTTACCAATCTAGCCAGCCTGGCACCATGGCGATGAACATCATCGAAATGAAAGGCATTGGTGGTGAGCTATTTGGCATCCGCGACAATGACGATCCAATGTATGCCAATGTTGATGACAGCATTGACTCTTTCCGACTACGTAACTTCCAAGTAGAAGTCGCAAAAGGTCTAGGCCGTCAATTGGATGTAAACTACGATGTTGATAACGATAAATTAGATGCATCTTATAGCTTTATTCAAGGCCTACCTAAGTTTGGCATGTTGCAGTTATTTCCTTTGGCTGGTGCGGGTGTCACTATTGCTAATGATTTTAGTGGTGATGACAAAGGTTATGAAATTCCAGGTACTTTCACCGTTGTCGGTATGTACTCAAAAATTGAATTAACCGATAAAATCTGGATTAACTACAACCCAATGTATATGCATACATTGTCAGGGTCTAGTCAATATAAAGATACTTATTACGCAGGTGAAGATAATATCTTAACTCACGAGTTTGCGTTGTCTTATCAAATTAATCCTCGCACAAATATTCGTTACTTTGCAAACTGGAATGAGCACGTTAATTTCGGTGATGGTGATCACCGTATCGAATTTAACTACCAATTCTAACTCCCTCGTTTATTTCCAGAATAGAAAGTGTGTTTATCCATATATTTAAATATTTAGGCTAGGGCACTTTCTACATAAAGTAGGTTTGTCATGAAAGCCAAATATAAATTTGCGTTGGTATCTATTGCTATATCTTCTGCATTACTATCAGGATGCAAAACTGGCGATATCGCAACGAAAACTGCCCAAGCACCCTCTGTTGAAACCGTTACCCTAACCGAAACAAAAATCACTCCTTATCATACTTTTATCGGTCGAACTGAAGCGGTAAATGACGTTGATATTATGCCTCGAGTCGGTGGCGAATTAACCGCGATTCATTTTAAAGATGGCGATATGGTCGAAAAAGGCCAATTGCTGTTTGAAATCGACGACCGTCCTTACAAAGCGGCACTGGCGTATGCAAAAGCATCGTTGCAAAAAGCAAAAGCACAACTCGTTCAAACTACGCGTGATGCAGAACGTGTAAAGAAACTCATCAAAGATAAAAGCATCAGTGAGCAGCAATACGATGACGCCATTGCTGCGCACGCCGCAGCGATTGCTTCGGTAGAAGAGGCGAAAGCGACGCTGGTTTCAGCAAGGCTCGATCTTGAATTTAGCTCTGTGCGTGCTCCTTTCTCTGGCCGCGTGGGTTTCAGCAACTTCCGAGTGGGTGACCGTATTTCGAAAATTCAACTCGTTCCTCTTGTTTCGATTACTCAAATCGACCCAATTCGCTTTGGCTTTGATGTGGATGAGAAGCTCTACCGCCGAGTAAGAAGTGCCATTGATGTGGCTCATCGTAACGATGACAAACTGGATGTTGATTTAACACTGACGCTTTCAGACGGTTCATTGTACCCGCTTGATGGCAAGATCTACGCCGTTGGCAACAAGATCGATTTAGAAACAGGCTCAATTCGAGCAGAAGCACAATTCGATAATCCAACTTACGCGCTTATGCCGGGTGAATATGGCAACTTGACCATCAAGCTGCGCAACAAAACCATTGATGGTTTGCTTATCCCATCGGCGGCTGTTCAGCAAGACCAAGCGGGTGACTACGTCATGGTGGTTGGTGATGATCACGTGGTGTCTCGTCGTAACGTTGAACTCGGTCAGACCTACGGTGTGAAACGTGCTGTGCTGACTGGCTTGGCGGCTAACGAAAAAGTCATCGTGAATGGTCTACAAAAAGTGCGTCCGGGTGCAACGGTGAAAGACGTTGAACTGCAGAGTGAACAAGGCTGAGTGAGTACTGATGTTAAGTAAATTTTTCATTCACCGGCCGAAGTTTGCTTTGGTGATCTCACTGGCGATGACATTGATGGGTATGATCGCCCTGAAAGTCTTGCCAATTTCTGAGTATCCTCAAATCTCTCCAACGGTAATTACGGTGAGCACCATGTATCCGGGTGCAAACGCGGACGTGGTTAAAAAGACGGTAGCACAACCGATAGAAGCCAAAGTCAACGGCGTTGAAGACATGATTTACATGTCTTCTGTGATTGGTAACGATGGCTCATACACATTGCGTATTTACTTCCGAGTGGGCGCAGATGGCGATATGGCACAGGTTCGTGTGAACAACTTGGTAGCACAGGCGACGTCGTCTCTACCACAAGAAGTAAACCAAATCGGTGTGACGGTTAAGAAGAAATCTTCCGACATGCTGGGCGTTATCACACTGCGTTCTCCGAAACAGTCTTACGACAGTATCTACCTTTCTAACTACGCGGATCTCAATATCGTTGAGCGTCTAAAACGTATCGAAGGTATGAGTGACATTACGCTGCTGGGTAAGAAAGACTACTCAATGCGTATTTGGTTAAACCCAAATAAACTGGCCACCTTGAAGCTTTCTGCTAGCGATGTTATTGGCGCAATTAAAACGCAAAACATCCAAGTGGCGGCGGGTAAGATCGGTGGTATGCCAGCTCCGGGTGACCAGCAATATCAATATGTTTTGCAAACCAAAGGTCGCCTTACTTCTGCGGAAGAGTTCGAGAACATCATCATTCGCGCGAGCAAGAAAGGTTCTTTGATTCGCTTGAAAGATGTGGCTCGTGTGGAAGTTGGCGCACAAGGTTACGAAGCTGATGGTCGTATGAATAACGAACCAGCCGCCGTTCTGGCCTTGTACCAGTTGCCGACAGCGAACGCGCTAGACGTGATGGAACGCGTGAAAGAGGCCATGAAAGAGTACGAGAAATCGTTCCCAGATGATTTGGTCTACGACATCGCTTATGACTCTACCGAATACGTAGAGACATCGATTGATGAAGTGTACGAGACGCTGGTGATTGCGGTACTTCTTGTAACCTTCGTTGTGTACGTTTTCTTGCAGAACTGGCGAGCGACCATCATTCCAACCTTAGCGATTCCGGTTTCCATCATTGCGACGTTCGCAATCATGGGCGTGATGGGCATGACCATCAACACCATTTCGTTGTTTGGCTTGATCCTCGCCATCGGTATCGTGGTGGACGATGCGATCATCGTGGTAGAGAACGTGGAACGGGTTATCCATGAAGAGCATTTAGACCCGATTCCGGCCACTATCCAAGCTATGAAAGAAGTGACGGGGCCAGTATTGGCAACAACGCTTATTTTGTTGGCGGTATTCGTACCGGTTGCGCTATTGCCGGGTATTTCTGGTCGAATGTTCAACCAGTTCGCGGTCACCATCTGTGTATCGGTGCTGATCTCTGCGATCAACGCATTGACGTTAACGCCAGCGCTTTGTGCGTTGATGTTGAAATCTACTCACTCGCAACCTATTGCGCCTTTGCGTGCGTTTAACCGAGGTTTTGAAGCAATAACGCGCAAATACCAAGGTTTAGTTGGCTTCTTGAGCCGTCGTATTGTGCTGAGTATCGGTGTTTATGGCGCGCTTATTGCGGTGCTGGCGTTTGCGTTCATGACCGTACCTTCTTCTTTCGTACCGAACGAAGATAAAGGCGTGTTCATGGTCGAAATGCGTTTGCCAGATGCAGCAGCATTGCAGCGTACTGCACCATTAATGAAGAAGTACGTTGATGAACTAAAACAGATGGAAGGTGTGGAGAACGTGGTTTCGGTTGCGGGCTTCTCGGTAATTAACATGGCGTCGATTCCAAACTCGGGCATGTTGATCATCAAACTGGATAACTGGAGCAAACGTAAAGACCCTGAGCTACACCAACGCGCATTGATGAATAAAGTTAACCAAATGCTGAACTCAACGCCAGATGCCGCTTCGTTCGTTTTCGCGACGCCGGCAATCAAAGGTATGGGTGCGGTAGATGGTTTCAACCTTGTGCTGCAAGACAACTTGGGCCGTTCTCCACAAGAGTTGGCAAAAACAACCGCTGATTTTGTTGCCCAAATCAACCAACTGCCTGAAGTGGCGCGTGCGTTCTCGATTTTCCGTGCGAACATTCCGCAACGTTACATCGATATTGACCGCGATAAAGCGATTTCGATGGGCGTACCGTTGAATGAAATCTTCAGCACACTGCAAGCGCAGTTGGGCGGTGCCTACATTTCTGACTTCAACTTGTTTGGTCGTTCGTACCAAGTGAAAGTGCAAGCAGAAGAGCAATATCGTGACAACATCGACGACATCGACCATCTGTTTGTTCGTTCTAGCTCTGGAAAAATGGTGTCACTGGCAACGATAGTGAAAGTGAAGCCGATCTTCGGCCCAGATACCTTGTCGAACTACAACATGTTCAGTTCTGCAACCGTGAACGGTGCGCCAGCGCCAGGTTACAGCTCGGGTGATGTTGTAAAAGCCATTGAAAAACTGGCTGCAGAGTCTTTGCCAAGTGGTTATTCGTACGAGTGGTCAGGCATGACTTACCAAGAGATGAAAGCAGGCAACATGGCGCCAATCGCGTTCGCATTGTCTTTGCTGTTCACCTACTTGTTCTTGGTGGCTCAGTACGAAAGTTGGACTATTCCTGCTGCGGTAATGATGGCGGTTCCAGTCGCGATTCTCGGCGCAATGGGCACGCTACTGCTGGTGGGACAACCGTTCGATTTGTACGTGCAGATTGGTGTGGTCATCTTGATCGGTATGTCCGCCAAAGTGGCGATTCTTATCGTGGAATTTGCCAAAGTTCTGCGAGAAGAAAAGGGCTTATCAATCATTGATGCTGCCAAAGAAGCTGCTCGAATCCGTTTCCGTGCAGTACAGATGACTGCGTTCGCCTTCATCTGGGGGGTATTCCCGTTGGTGATTGCATCGGGTGCTGGTGCGGCATCTCGTCACTCACTGGGCTTTGCGGTATTCGGCGGCATGATTCTCTCTACGTTTGTAGGCACGTTACTGACGCCAGTGTTCTTCGTGATGATGCAATCTCTGCGCGAGAAGTTTAAGCGAAAGAAACCCACTGAACTTGAGGTGAGCGAGCAATAACGCTGATTTCAACTGACTCCACAACACCCCCACGCTGTGTGCGATTGGCCAATGCCTTTCATTGATATACAACCACCGTCGCAGCGTGGGTTCCCCTAACAATAATAGGTTTTAGCATGAAAAATCTTTCAAAAATCGTCGTAGCGAGCTCTCTACTGACGTGTGCTGCTGCGCAAGCGGGTGGGTTATACCTTTACGAAACTACAGCATCGGATATTGGTTTGGCATCCGCTGGTATGGCGGCTCGTGCGCAAGATGCCTCAGTAATGGCAGCAAACCCGGCTGGTCTGGCGAATGTTTCTGGTAAATCTTTCTCTGGTAACCTGATTGGCCTTTACGGTGACGCGCAACTAGACACGATGACTGGCGATGCGGGCAACGTGATTGGTTTTGTTCCTATGGCGTCGGCATTTTACAGCCAACAAGTAAACGACAAATGGACGCTGGGTATTGGTCTGTATGGCAACTACGGTCTTGGCCTCGAGTACGAAGGTCTTTTGAATAATCATTTAGATATTCCTACAGCAACGACGCAAGCCTTAACCATTCAACCTTCCGCTTCTTACCGCATCAATGATCACTGGTCTGTGGGTGCGGCGCTTGGCATTCAGTACGGTATGTATGAAGTGGAAACGAAGGGAGCCTTGAACTTCAATGACGAAGACCAAGATACTCAGCTCAACGGCCGAGTAGGTGTGCTTTATGAGGCAACACCAGGCACTCGTCTTGGTCTGTCTTACTCTTCTGAAACCGAATTTGAATTCGACAAGAGTAACTCCATTGCTCCGCAACAACTGATCTTCAGTGCTTACCACGAAGTGAATGATGACCTAGCGGTGATGTGGAACGTTAACTGGCAAGACTGGAGCGAATACACAACCACGCTTAAGGCTGCAGATTTGGTCGATGTAGAGACACAAGACACTTACCAAATCGCATTGGGTACTCAGTACAAACTGAATGAAAAAATGATGTGGAATGCAGGCTTTGCATTCGATACCAGCATGTATGAAAGCCAATCAAACGGTGACATTTCCGTTCCTACTGGCAAGGCGTACCGCATTGGTACAGGCATTGATTACAAATTGGACTCAGAAAACTCAATTGGTTTCGCGTTTGAAGCGGTCTTGATGGAATCGTCAGAAACGCCACGCTTACAAGCTGGCTTTGATGAGCCTGCTCTTTACTTCATGAGCATGAGCTACAACTGGAAAAACTAATCATTCCTAATCGCTAAAACGCCTTCCTTACAGGCCATTCTACCTTAACTACCTGCACTGGATGCTGTCACGCCATCTAAGGTAGTTAGGGCGCTTCTGTTATATCCAGTGAGTGATGATTCAAAAAGTATCTGCGCAGCTAAGTGCGGGTATTCAACATCTCAAAGGACTAAAAAATGAAAAACAAACTAGCGTTAGTGTGTACGACTTTGTTGGTCAGTACGCTGGCTCATAGTGCCGAGCATCGAGTAAAAGACAATAAAAACAAGTTGGCGGATGACCCAACAAAAGTCATCACGAAATTTGGCGCGTCGTACGCAAACAACTACGATTTTGATGATCAAAATATCTCATTCTCGGGCTCACTTGCGCTTGACCAAGCGCGCAAAATCAACCTGCGTATCAATGATGATGCGAGCGAGTGGCGTATTGGTGGCTCGTGGTTGTTTCCGGTCGGTATCGTGAACTTCAACTTTGGTAAAAATGAATACGTAAACGGCGCGGATCAAACCAACTACAGCGTTGGTACCTTTATGCCGCTAAGTTATTTCGGGATTGAGCCAGCAGGCTTCCAAATTTTCCCAATGGCAGGCTATACGTACAACACTGGTGATGTTCCTGTTTGTGACGGTGCAAAAAGTAGCCACTGTAGCGGGCCTAACTTTACGGGCACTCCAAGTGCAGAGAATGGCTTCAATATGATGAGCTCTTCAGGCAGCAGCGGTTACGTTGGTGCATTTGCGCTGAAATCATTTACCAAAGAGCTGACGTTAATCAGCTTCGCAGCGGGCACTTACGGCTCAGAAAACAGTGAAGGAGAGAACTACAAAGGCTTCTTTGGTGGTATCGGCCTTGGTTACCTTGTGAACAAACGCCACTCATTTAACGTAATGACGTTTGTCATGGACAACAACACCTATCTGGATGAAGCAGACAAGCGTGTTGCGGTATCGTACCAATATCAATTTGAATAATGGAAACACAGCGCTAATGCGTTTGTGACGTCCAGTCCGTCAACACAAGCTAGCCTGTGATTCGAGCGTGTCACTGACATTATTTCAGCCCTTGCTCAGCGATGAATACTGAGGAAATTCTCAAGCAGCAATGCGAGAGATAGCACAGCATGAATTAACGCCAGTGATAACGTTCAATCGACTTACGCTTGTTCTTCAATACTCTTCTGGTATTGATGTTTCAAAACGTACATGCGCTTCACGTCACGATAGCTGCCATTAATGAAGTACTCTTCGATCAGATGGCCTTCCTCAATAAAGCCGCACTTTTTATACAGATGGATGGCAACTTCGTTCTCAACCGCAACCAATAGGTAGATTTTGCGTAAGTTAAGGATGGAGAAAGAGTAATCCAATGCGCGATGAATCATTTCCATCGCATAACCACGGCCTTGATGGTCTGGCGCGATGATGATTTGAAATTCCGCACTGCGGTGGATGTAGTTGATTTCAATCAGCTCCACCAAACCAATCAAAATGCCGTCAGCGTCTTCAACGACAAAGCGTCGTTCTGCGTCATCGTGAATGTGTTTGCGGTAAAGTTCCTCGAGCTCGTCATAGGACTCGTAAGGTTCTTCAAACCAGTAGGCCATGATATTGCGATTGTTGTTGAGTTCGTGGATAAAACGCAAATCAGAGCGTTCTAATGCACGCATTTTTAGGCCTTTTTTCATCCTGCTTCTCCAATGAGTGGGAGGGGAAATCCTCCCCGGTTGATGCTAGAAAATCTTAACGTATCTCAGGGAAAACACCTCGCATATTTTCATCAACTTTGTCATTTGTATCAACGGATATTTGACCTGTGTCAAACTTTGTAAGTTGCTAAAATCACTAATAATACTCGTTAATCCAGACGATAAAAAAGCTGATTAGTAAGGGAGGCTGATTTCATATTAAATACCGCGCAACGACTTCGTGTCTTAATCTAAACAAACAAGGTATTCAATATGTTTTCAATCGGTGACGTAGTAGTAGCGACTAAAGGTGTCGAGCAAGGCGAAATGGTTGTTACAGGTTTAAGCAGCGGCGGTTTTTACGCTCACGTTAAAGCTGGCGAAAAGACGCTAACTTACCCTGCTAAAGATCTTAAGAAAGCATAATTCAATTTGCTGACTTCTTAATCCCAAGTCAGCGCAAGGTGATTCACTCCTCATCTTGAATGTACTTGGGAATTGCAAAGGTAGCGCATCAGTCGCTACCTTTTTTATTGTTGATTCATCATCTCACTCATTGCTCATTCGATACGCCTTGATGCTCGCTGTGGTTGATTTCTACGCGATTTCTCCCGGTTTCTTTCGCTTTGTATAACGCTAAATCAGCACGTTTCACTAACGGCTCAAAAGAATCATCTAAGCCACACACTTGAGTTACCCCAATACTGGCGGTGAATGTCATATCACGCCCTGAATATCGAATCGTCGTGGTTTCTAAGGCATTTCGGATGGTTTCTAACGTATCCATTGCTTCTTGAGAAGAGCGGCTTCTCAGGACGATAGCAAACTCTTCACCACCGACACGAGCAAGCAGGTCGCATTCTCGTAAATGCCCTTTAATGGTATTGGCAGCATGGATGAGAGATTTGTCGCCAGCGTCGTGTCCGAACTTGTCATTCAGTTTTTTAAAGTTATCTAAATCCAAAATCGCGACGTGGAATTTGATCCCTTGAGTGCGAAATTCAGAAAGACGATGCTCAATTTGACGCATGAATTCTCTGCGGTTTGGAATGCCAGTAAGATCGTCTGTGGTGGCGAGGTGCTCCATTTTCATGATCTGAATATGCAGCGCAATGTTTAATGCTATCCAGTTGGCAATGCACTGTAATTGTGCGGCTTGTTCCTTGGTGTAAAAATGGGTTTGATGATGCGCGACGTTAAGCGTGCCCAAGCACATTTGACCATGCATCAGCGGCGCATCCATACACGTGCCCATACCGCTGGAGGTCAACATGACGCAATCTAGCTCGTCGGATTGAGAAACATCGTCACAAATGATCAGTTGTTGGTTTTTGAACACACGCCCGACGAAGGCTTGATCAATCGGCACGAGAAAATCGGCAGGAATCGCTTTGTTGCCGGAAAAAGAGTAGACCTTGAGGTAGTCACTGTTTTCGTACAGCGTAATGCTGGTGCGGTCAGATTCAAAAATCCGATTGATCCATTCTGCGACAGTATCGAGCACCTGCTGTAACGTCTGTGATTGAGCCAAAAAGTGAACAAAGCCGATCGGTAAACATATTGGGCGTTCCATGTTTTGCGTCGACAAGTCATTTGGATCAAAAGTTCTTTCAAGTCTCAATAGCCATCTCCCTAGACATTCCTCTAAATGTAAACAATAAGTAACACGCAGCTATTTTCAAGAAAAATACGTTCCTTTAACAGAGTATGGTTTATTTCTCGCCACTTGTGAGTATCAGGTTGCTTAATGTGAGCTTGAACTCATGTCTAAACCGATAATTTTTATGCCTAATTAGCAAGAGGTGACCATTCGGTAAAGCGTAGTGAAGACAGCAAGAATAAGAGAGATTTGTTAAGCATTTGAGAGCGCAGGTAAGAAAAAGCCCCGCTGAATGAGAAGGGCTTGGTTGCTCGAGTCCGAGCTTAACTTTCTTTGTAGTGCTCTAAAATCAGTTGGCTGATTTGCGCGATCAGTTGATCGCGAGCTTGAAGCGAAAGGTCAGTGTCTGTGACGTAAATACTGATGTAAACCGGCTTGTAGTTGTCTTTCCAGATCATCGCGCTAATGCCGCGTGAACCGTAGTTACCTGCGCCAGAGCGGTCTGCAATCGACCAGCCTTTTGGCAGAACAGAGCGCATGAGCGAATCCGATACTTTGTTGTCTTGCATCCAGATTTTCAGCTGTGTGCGTGACTCGTAAGATAGGGCGTTATCTTCCATCAAGGTGTGTAGGGTGTTTACCATGGCGTTAGGCGTTGTGGTGTCTCGCTTGTCGCCCGGTTTTGCTTCGTTCAAACGGGGCTCCAATCGGTCAAGTCGCGTTGCTTTGTCGCCAATAGAGCGCAAAAACAGCGTGACCGCTTTAGGACCACCAATTTCATTTAGCACTAAGTTTGCGGCGGTGTTGTCGCTCATCAACATGGCGGCTTCACAAGCGTGTTCGATACGCGTGCTTTGTCCAGCCAGTTTATCCATCACCGGAGACCAAACCACAATATTGCGTTCATCGATTCTCGCTGTGGCATTTTTGTTGAGTTTGCCGCTGTCCATGTCGCTTAGCATGGTGGCACACGCTAACGTTTTGAATGTGCTCATTAATGGGAAACGTTCGTCTCCGCGATAATCCCAACGCTCGTCCGTTTGTGTATCCCAGACTGACACTCCAATTCGCCCAGATGTTTGTTTCTCGATGAGGGAGATGTCTTCGTTTAATTTGGAGGCGTAACTAACAGTTGAGCAAACCATCAGCCCAACCAATAGGAATAACTTTTTCATGCGTGTGTTCTTCGTTCTTTTGGTTTTGATTCGCACTTTGGCGATGTTAAGCAAACTATAACGAGTGAATACTCTAACCACTGTTAAATCCCTGTCGATTTTCTGTAGGATTCTGCGCAATACCTCCAAGTTTGTTATTGACCTTAGGTATATTGTGGGTTTGCTCAACTTTACGAATATTGACGTTGCATTACGCTAGAAAAACTAAACTAGAGTTGTCGTCAATTTGAGAGTGATGTTCATGAAAACTGTACGAAATTTTGTATGGATGATAATTGCCGCCGTGTCTGTGTTGTGGTGGATGAGTGAGCCGCAACTGCTGTCCTCGACCCAATTCTTCCAATGGCGCTCCGCGCTTATTCAATATTCTGGTGTTTTGTCGTTAGCTTTGATGTCTATTGCGATGGTGCTGGCGCTGCGCTTACCTGTGATCGAGCAATGGGTTCACGGGATGGATAAGGCCTATCGTGTGCATAAATGGCTCGGTATTACGGGGGTTAGCCTCGGAGTCGTGCATTGGTTGACGTATAAAGTGCCAAAATGGCTAGTGTCGGCAGGAGTGCTCGAAAAACCAATCAAACACACCGGGGTTGGGCCTTCTGGGAACAACTTTGTCGGTTTAGAACTCTGGGTCAAAGAGCTGCGCGATGTGGGGCTTGGTTTGGGGGAGTGGGGTTTTTACCTGCTCTTAGCATTGCTCGTGGTGTCACTGTGGACGGTTGTTAAATACAAGCCATTTAAGTTGTCGCATCGTTTAATGGCGGCAGTGTATTTGATGATTGCTGTTCACTCCGTTTTGCTGATCAAGCACGCGTACTGGGGTGAGCCAATTCATTTCGTTGCCTTGGGCTTTGCCTTGATGGGCTCTGCAGCTGCCGTTTATAGCTTGCTTGGTTTTGTCGGACGAGCGAATCGTCATCCCGCCAAAGTGGTGTCGACTCGCTACTTCCCACAAGCGCGAGTGATGGAGCTGGTTTTGGCGCCAAGTAATAACGGCCAAGGAAAACCTTGGCAAGGACACAAAGCTGGGCAGTTTGCTTATGTTCGTTTTGGTAATGAAGATCCGCATCCGTTTACGATTGTTTCAGGTGAGCATGAAGCAGAGGTACGCTTTTTGATCAAAGAGTTGGGTGATTTCACCACGGATTTGTACCACAGGGTTAAAATTGGTGAAGAAGTGATGGTTGAAGGCCCTTACGGACGCTTGGCGTTTGACGTCAATAAGCCGCAGATTTGGATTGCGGGTGGTGTTGGGGTCGCGTCGTTCTTTGCCATCTTAGCGTCACTCAAATCGCTAAAAACGCATCCTCCTGTGCATTTGTTTTACTGCACGCGAGGTTTGGATAGCCATTTAGTGGACGAGTTGTGGAAAATGGCACGTCTTGCGCGAGTGAAGCTGAACGTGATTGATACGGCGGTGTCTCCTCGACTTAACGTAGAGCGTATCGCGAGCGAATGTGGCGATTTAGCGCGTTATGAGTTCTATTTCTGCGGGCCTGAAGCTTTTTCGCAAACACTGAAAAAAGAGTTGAATGCTTATCGCGTCGATACCGAACGTCATTACCATGAAGAGCTGTTCGTCATGCGATAGTGGCAGGGATGAACGAAACAAAAAGGAGCTGAGTACAGCTCCTTTTGTCTTGTTGTATTCATGTCTAACGTATTGTCATCGTTAGATTATCTAGTTTAAGCTAAAGCCTACTTATAACCTTACAACTTCACTTTTTTGACCATGCCAGCTTCTGCGTGGCCTGGAATGTTACAAGCAAACTCTACGTTGTTGTCTCCGTGGAAGTGCCACAAAATCTGTTTTGCTTTACCCGGTTCTACGGTGACAGCATTGCCAGAGTCGTGCATGTGATTACCTGACATGTTTTTCATCATCTCACGGTGCTCAAGTTGTTCTGCTGCTGAACCGATGGTGAACTCATGATCGATTTTGCCCGTGTTCATCACCACGAACTGCACGACGTCGTTCGGCTCGATTTTTACGTCTTTCTTGAAGGTGATTTTCATGTCATCGCTCAAAATCACATGGACGACTTTATCCGGTTTCGCCCCATTCGCTGGCATACCCACTGCTGACATTCCTGCTATGCCTTGCATGTTGGAGTGATCCATTTTTGAATGATCCATCGGCATCTCGTCCATGTTCATGTTATCCATCGACATCGAACCATGGTCCATTTTGCCGTGATCCATGTTGTCGTGGTTCATGTTCGAGCTATCCATTTGCGCGAATGCGCCTGCTGATACCATAGTTAGAGCAAGAGTGATAAGTGTCTTTTTCATGTTGATTTCCTTTACTGTCAATGAGGTAGTGCGCCATTGCAGTTTGTACAATGGCGCTTGTTGTTTATTTCTCTGGGTTTTGAGTTTTGTTGATTTCTCGCTGCTTCCACAGCTTGAAGATGGCTGGTAACACCAGCAGAGTCAGTAGTAGGGCAGAGGCCATGCCGCCAATCATTGGTGCAGCAATGCGCTGCATCACTTGAGAGCCAGTACCTGAGCCATACATGATAGGGATAAGGCCAATGATGACCGTGAGAACCGTCATCATGACCGGACGCACACGCAGCCCCGCGCCTTCTCGAATGGCATCGGTTAAATCTCCAATTTGCAGAGCTTGTTGGTTTTCTTCTGCGTGAAGTTTTTTGTGGTGCCACGCTTGGTTGAGATACACAAGCATAATGACGCCTATTTCCACCGCAACGCCGGCGAGGGCGATAAATCCGACCCCAACGGCGATGGAGAAGTTGTAGTTGAGGTAGTGCATCAACCACAAGCCACCAACCATTGCTAAAGGCAGAGTCAGCATGATGATTAACACTTCACCCACACGGCGGAAGCTGAAGTAAAGCAACATCATGATGATAACCAAGGTGATCGGTACGACCACACTCAAGCGGTCTTTAGCGCGTTCCATGTATTCGTATTGACCAGACCAAGCGAGCGAATATCCAGCAGGGAGCACCAGTTGGTCAGCCACTGCTTGCTGCGCTTCTACCACGTAAGAACCAAGGTCGCGGCCATCGATATCCACAAACACCCAGCCGTTAGGACGAGCGTTTTCGGTTTTGATCATCGGCGGACCGTCTTCGTAACGAATGTCAGCGACATCAGCGAGTGCGATACGCGCTCCATTTGGTGTCACTAGCGGTAAGTTTTGCAGCTTAACCACAGAGTCACGGTAGTCTTGCGGGTAGCGAACGTTAATCGGGTAGCGTTCCAAGCCTTCGATGGTTTCTCCAACATTCATACCACCGACAGCGGTTGAGATGACTTGCTGAACGTCTTTGATGCTCAATCCATATCTCGCAGCAGCGCGGCGTTTAATGTCGATTGTTACGTAACGGCCACCAGCTACACGCTCGGCATAAACCGATGAAGTGCCGCGAACGTTGTTCAAGATAGGTTCTAACTGCGCGCCAATCTTTTCGATTTCTTTCAGGTCTGGGCCTGCGATTTTGATCCCGATTGGCGTCTTAATGCCCGTCGCAAGCATGTCGATACGCGTTTTGATCGGCATTACCCATGCGTTGGTTAGCCCCGGGAACTGCACGAGATTGTCGAACTCTTTGCGCAATGACTCTGTGGTCACGCCTTCACGCCATTGGTCATGAGGTTTGAGCTGAATTACCGTTTCAATCATGGTGAGTGGTGCAGGGTCGGTGGCGGTTTCTGCACGGCCAATCTTGCCCCAAACCGTTTTAACTTCCGGTACGGTTTTGATCAGCTTGTTCGTTTGCTGAACCAACTCACGTGCTTTACCGATGGAAATGCCCGGGTAGGTGGTCGGCATGTACATCAAATCGCCTTCATCCAATGGTGGGATGAATTCGCTGCCTAGTTGGCTAGTTGGGTAGTACGCCGATGCCAATAGGCCGAGCGCCAGTACGATCATCGCTTTCGGATATTTCAAGCTCAGATTAAGCAACGGACGATACAGCGCAACCAGACCACGGTTAACAGGGTTCTTATGTTCTGGCAGTATTTTACCGCGAATAAAGTAACCCATTAGAACTGGCACGAGCGTGATCGCAAGTGCTGCCGCTGATGCCATGGCATACGTCTTGGTAAAGGCGAGAGGAGAGAACATCTTGCCTTCTTGACCTTCCAGTGCAAACACTGGAACAAAGCTTAACGTGATGATAAGCAGCGAGAAGAATAGGGGCGCACCCACTTCTTCAGCGGCTTTGCCAATCACTTGCCAGCGGTTCTTATCCGTGAGTGGCGTTCGCTCAATGTGCTTGTGGACGTTTTCTATCATCACGATGGCACCATCCACCATTGCACCGATGGCGATGGCAATCCCCCCGAGCGACATGATGTTGGCATTAATGCCTTGAGAATACATCACGATGAACGCTGCAAGAATGCCTACAGGCAAGCTCAGGGCGATAACCAATGAAGAGCGAATGTGGAACAAGAACAGTGCACAGACGATGGCTACGACGATGAACTCTTCCGCTAATTTCTTCCAAAGGTTATCGACAGCTGCATTGATCAGCGTAGAACGGTCGTAGGTGGTGACGATTTCAACGCCATCCGGCAAGCTACGCTGTAAATCTTCCAGCTTGTCTTTAACTTTGCTGATCACCTCACTCGCATTTTCGCCATAGCGCATCACGATCACGCCACCAACCGCTTCACCTTCGCCGTTAAGCTCAGAGATACCGCGACGCATTTGCGGACCTAAGTTGATGTCGGCAATGTCGCCCAATAAGAGCGGTGTTCCTTTGTCGGTCACTTTAAGCGGCAGCGATTTAATGTCTTCGATGCTGGTCAAGTAACCGGTGGTGCGAACCATGTGCTCAGCTTCAGCAACTTCCACTACGGATGCCCCCGTTTCTTGGTTGCCGTTTTGAATCGCCATGTTTACTTGTTGCAGCGTTAAGTTGTAAGCACGCAGCTTCGCCGGATCAATCTGGACTTGATACTGCTTAACCATACCGCCTACGGTTGCGACTTCAGAAACGCCATCGACGGTTTGCAGTTCGTATTTTAAGAACCAATCTTGCAAACTGCGCAGCTCGGCAAGGTCATGTTGACCCGTTTTGTCTTGCAATACATAGCTGTAGACCCAGCCCACACCCGTAGCATCTGGGCCTAAGGTTGGTTTTGCACTTGGTGGTAATTTAGGTGCAACTTGGCTTAGGTATTCCAAAACGCGTGAACGTGCCCAGTACATGTCGGTATCGTCGTTGAAAATGATGTAAACGTACGAATCCCCGAAGAACGAATACCCACGAACGGTTTCTGCACCCGGTACGGCGAGCATCGCGGTGGTTAGCGGATAAGTGACTTGATCTTCCACCACTTGCGGTGCTTGACCCGGGTAGCTGGTTTTGATGATCACCTGAACATCAGAAAGATCCGGAATTGCGTCAACAGGCGTATTCTTTACACTGTAAAGTCCTGCTAAAACAAGCATTAAGGTCGCGATCAAAACCATAAAGCGGTTATTGAGTGACCAACGGATAATTGCTCCAATCATAGTTAGCCCTCGATCGCTTCAATTTGTTTCAAAACGTAGTCAGAACCTTGTTTTTCAACTAGAAATCGGACTTTCTGACCTTCCTTGAAACCGGATAAATCCACTTCATCACCCACAGAGAAGTTCATTTCACCGGCATCCCAGTTCCATTCTGAAACCGGAAGGTGATTGAGCGTGATCATGCCAAAATCCGCCATTAGCATGCTGATGTCTCCCGTTACCCAAACGTCAGTCGCGAGAACGGTGTCATCGGCTTTGTAATCGACGATTTCGTATTGACCCGATGCGGCTTTTTGAATTTCGAACTCAATAGCTTGGCCTTTTTGCAGCGAGCCCATATCGACGCCGTCAGCGAGGGTAAAGTTCATAACCATCCCCGGCCAATCCCACTCTGGTACGGGCTGGTGGTTGATGGTCAACATGCGATGGTCTTTCATCACATCAGTGATTTCGCCCTTCGTCCAAGCCGTTTGCGAAGTGGCTTCGGTCGGTGATGAAATGCGCGATAGATCAGCCGTTTGGCTCGATTCTGAATCCAACATAAAGTGAGCTGAGGTTACGATGCGATCGTCTTGAGTCAGGCCTTGTAGTACCTCGATTTTGTCGTCAGCTTCACGACCGACTTCGATGCGCGTTGAGCGGTATTTGCCGTCTCCCTCAGACAGCACGACGCGAGTCATACCCCCCGAGCGGATAACGGAAGACTTTGGAATGGTTAACACCGCGTTGTCGCTGACAGGCTGTAAGGCAATATTGGCGAACATGTTCGGTTTCAGCTCGCCATTGGGATTAGAGAATTTAAGACGAACACGAAGCGTGCGCGTTTTAGGATCCAAAATTGGATACACATAATCGACGCTGCCTTGCCACTCTTTACCCGGAATCGCATCCAACGTCATAGTGGCGTCGCTGCCTGCTTTCATCCAGTGAGCTTGGCGCTCAAACACTTCGGCATCCACCCATACGTTTTCAAGTGGGCCCGCGCTGATCACCGCTTGAGCAGGGGATAGGTAACCACCTTCACGAACGTTCAAACTCGCGATGACGCCATCTTCCGGAGCTTTAATTTCAATAGTTTGCGATGCTTTCCCACGTTGAGTGATGGCTCTGATTTGAGAACGATCAACACCCAGTGTCACCAAACGTTCTGTCGCGCCTTTCACCAGGCCACTACGTCCAGTTCGGTAGGCGTTCAGCAGCTCTTCTTGTGCTTTGACTAGCTCAGGAGAATACAGCGTGAACAGCACATCGCCTTTGTTGACCTTTTCACCCACGGCATTGATGTAAAGCTTTTCGACCCAGCCCGCCACGCGAACGTTGGTTTGCCACAAATGGCTTTCGTCAAACGCGATGTAGCCGACAGTTTCAATTCGAGGTGAAAGTTGCTCTAAAGAGACTTGAGCGGTTTTTACACCTAAGTTGTTTTCAACCGATGGGTCAATTTTTACCGTGCCGGGTTTGTCTTGTTCACCCGCGAGATCTTCGGCGTACACTGGGATCAAGTCCATGCCCATTGGCGATTTGCCCGGTTTGTCGCGCTTGTAATTTGGATCCATTGGCGCAACCCAATAGAGTGGCTCGTTTGAGCTGTTCGCAGCGCTACCGCTTGTGCCGCTCATGTCGTGGTTTGCACCAGATAGGTACTGATTAACGCCAAACCCTAGTGCCCCGCCAACAAGCAGAGCGATGGTTGCTATCTTGATTGAATTTGAACTCATTCCTAATTCCTTATTTTCCCCATGAGGCATGACAGCGATGTTGATTGTTTATTGGTGTGCATTCGCCATCGTCCCCAAACTTGGGTTCTTTCATGTTTTTGTTTTAGTTCGCGCTTGCTTCAGGCGTGATGTTGGGTGTGGATACTTGATATTCGAAACCACCCAATAAAGCTGCTAAGTTGCTGTTTACGATGTTTAAATCGGTAATAAGACGTTGCTGTTCGAGCTTTAGCGCCAGCTCGTCTGTGCTTGCCATGATCACGTCGTTAAACTGTGCGGTATTGTTTTGATAACCCCTTTCTACCGCGTGAATACGAGCTTGAACTTGGGGAAGTAAGGTGGATTGATAACGCTCTAAACGCTGACTCAAGTTAGCGCGATCAACCAGCAATGTGTTGACCTTCGCGTTCATCTGAGTCAATAACGTATCTTTTTGTGAGCGAGCTGCGCCCACTTGATACTGCGCGGCGGCTAAGTTGCGGTCTTGGCGATTGCCAGTGAACAGGGGAATGTCCATTGTTAGATACGCGCTCACCAAATCCGATGCAGGTTCGCCTTTCATATTGTTGGCTTGACGATAGGCGTACATCACTTCCACACCGAATTGAGGCGTGTAAGCTTGCTCTGCAATGTCCACTTGAGTTTCATTGGCAGAAATACTTACGTCTGCCATTTTCACCATCGGGTGATCACTCAACTGTTGGTAGTGCTTGGTCGTTTCGCTATTTTCAGACAACTTTTGGTTCAATGACGCCCAAGTCAGTGTGTTGCTGGCTTGGAGTGTTGAGCGTCCGTTTTGGGTATAGGTATTGAGCCAGTCAGAGCCCAACCATTCTGAGAGTTGCGAGACCAAACGGCGCTGCATTTGTGCGTTGGCTTGCAGCTTTTCATCCAACTTACTCACTTGAAGCTGTGCATTCAGTAAATCTTGCGCTTCGCTTTTGCCGATTGAGTAATTGGTTTGAATGAAGTTTTCCATTTCCGTCATGAGCCGACGGTTTTCTAGCAAAATTTGCTCTGCTTTCTGCTGATAACCCAGCTCCAACCAAAGCTGAGTCATGCTATTTGCCACTTCAAGCTCCCGTGCGTGAACTTGCAACGACAAACCATCGGCTTGTTGATTGGCTTTCTTTTGTTGAAGATCGAGCGTCGAGCCACGTTCGAACTGTTGCATCAAACCGACGGAGATATTGGTCATCGGATCTTCGTCAAATTTGAAGCTATCGACAGGCAAACCACCAAAACCGACTTTCAGTTTCGGGTCCATCAAGGTTGCGCTGGCTACGCCTGTTTCACGCATCGCTTCCGATTGAGCATAGAATTGCTTGCGGTTGCCATCGTTGCTCAACGCGATGCTAATGAGGTTTGCTAGCTCATTGGTTGATTGGGCTTGGATTGATTGAGCTTGCGCTTCTTGTTGTGCTTTCGTATTGGTTGGCGATTGCGCCACCACATTGAAAGCTGGTAGGGCAACCAGAGCCAGTGAGCATACTGGTGCCACTAAGCGATTTGGGTTGAATTCCATAATTTACATCCAAATTGATACCAAGCTCTTTTGCGTTTCGGGAACGATTGAACCGAGCGGGAGAGCGTTGGTATTTGCCAAACGGATGACGCACTTTTTTATCGCTAAATAGCAGGTAACAAATGGAGTTACGAGCGAATAGCTGAGGTGAGCACGCTATCAGTTGGGCGCAAAGAAACTGCCTGCAAAGGGATGCAGGGTCGAATGCTTTGTATGGATTAAACTATCGGAGGCCGATACAAATCATGGGTGACTTGTACCACTGGTGCGGTGATTTCTGAGGCAATGGATGCGCGATAAGCCAGTGGGGATAGCTGGCTGACAGGGGCTGGTAACGGGACGAAAACGAATGAACAAGATGCTGTGCAGCAATTGTGGATCATGCCGGAGCCATCAACACAGCTCATGGTCATTTCTGTAGAGTCGGAGCTCAACGATGAGGCCATCTCCATGCTCATGCTCGAGGAGCTACAGTGATCGTTCGCGCTTGCCATTTCTGTCATGTGTTCAGGCATCATAGCGCCACTCGACATCATTTTGATACTCATTAAAGGCGCGCTGTTAACCACGCTAGATACCAGCAGTATCAGCGTTGTACATAACGTTAGCCAAATTGTATGCAGTGATTTAAGGCGCATACGGAGTCCAGTCAAAATGAGTGTAAATAACGAGTAACCGCTTAATAATAAAGGTTACCCTAGGGGGAAAGTCAAGCATTCACCCCCAAGTAAACGTGAGATATTTGGTGCATCTTGGGAGAGGTTCGACATATTAATCGCCAATAAATATCTCTTTATTGAGTTTTTTGTCACACGAACTTTCCATGGTAGGGGTTATCCTTATAGAATGTAAGGTTTAACGTGCCTGCTTCGGGGGTTGTATGATAGAAATTGTCATCGATGGAAAATATAGAATTGTAGAAGAGGGGCTAACCCTTCTGGAAGCAGCCAAAGTGTGTGGGGTCGAAATCCCTTCACTGTGCGGAATGAACAAAAGTAACGAGAAAATTCCGTGTGATTTGTGTGTTGTCGAAGTGGAAAGTGGCGGAACTAAGCGTGCCTGTGATCTCAAAGTGTACCGCGGTCTCAATGTCGTCACACAATCAGAACAACTGAGCGAGCACCGCAGAAAAGCGCTCAACCGAATCATGACGGACCACTACGCCGACTGTGAAGCTCCATGCAAAACGGCGTGTCCTGCTGGGGTAGACATCCAATCTTACCTCTACCATATCTCGCAAAACGATCATCAAAAAGCGATTGAAGTTATTAAACGCACACTGCCAATGCCGTTGTCGATTGGCCGCGTGTGTCCGGCATTCTGCGAAAGTGAGTGTCGCCGTTCTTTGGTGGATGAGCCGATTGCCATTCGCCAACTCAAACGCCATGCCGCAGACGCAGATCTAGCGGCGCATGAAGCGTATGTCCCGGAGAAAAAACCAGCGAAGCATCGCAAGATCGCCGTTGTTGGTAGTGGCCCCGGTGGCTTAACAGCAGGTTATTACTTGTCGAATGAAGGTTATGACGTCACCGTATTTGAGTCCATGCCAAAAGCAGGCGGTTGGCTACGCTATGGCATTCCTGAATATCGCCTACCCAAAGACATTCTAGACAAAGAAATCGAACTGATGTGCCGCAACGGCATGCAAGTTGAAACCAACAAAAAGCTTGGGGTTGATTTCACGCTGTCTCAATTGAGTGAAGACTACGATGCTGTCTGTTTGGCAGTGGGGGCGTCTCAAGCGGTAGAAATGAATTATTCTGGTAGCGACTTGGACGGTTGTTATCTCGGTGTTGATTACCTGAAAGATTACGTTACAGAACAAAACTACGTTACGGGCAAAAAAGTTGCCGTGATTGGTGGTGGTAACACTGCGATCGACTGTGCGCGTACGGCGCGTCGTGCGGGTGCCGATACCACTTTGATCTATCGTCGAACTCGCGACGAAATGCCAGCCGAAGACTACGAAATCGTCGAAGCTGAACATGAGGGCGTGAAGTTCCATTTCTTGACGAATCCGGCGGAAAACATCGCGGATGAAAACGGCCGCGTGAAGGCAATTCGATTAGAGCGAATGGCGTTAGGTGAGCCAGATGCGTCTGGTCGTCGTAGCCCGAAACCAACGGGTGAGTTCTTTACTGAAGCATTTGATACCGTGATTGCAGCGGTATCGCAAAAGCCGGATCTCAGCTTCTTAGAAAACGATGATTTGTCTATTCCACTAACACGTTGGAACACATCTGAGTCCGACTCGCAAACCATGCACACGGGTACGGGAAATATCTTCAGTATCGGTGATTTTCGTCGTGGTCCTGCGACAGCGGTTGAAGCGGTGGGAGATGGGCGAGTTGCGGCAAAAGCGATTGATCTCTTCCTCAATGGCGATATGGCGGATATGCCGAAACCTGCGTTCAACTCTCGTAAAGAGAAAAAACTGGCGCAGGTTGACCCACTTCATTTTGAAAACATCCAAAAAGTTGCTCGTTCAATCATGCCGGAGTTGACTCCAGCGCAGCGTGAGCAGAGTTTTGCTGAAGTGGAACTGGGCTTTGATAACGAAGAGGCCATGAAAGAAGCGGCGCGCTGCTTAGAGTGTGGTTGCCAAGCGAATACCGACTGTGCCTTGCGAGATTACTCAACGGAATATCATGCCGAGCAACATTTCGATGTTTCCGTGGACGTTTCCTCTGCTAGCGTGATTGGTCATCAAGATTGGCTCGATTTGCGAGCGAAAGATCTTCGTCACAAATACGAAGTAGACCGCAGTTCTGAGTTCATTGAATTTGATGCTAACCGTTGCATCAGTTGTGGTCAGTGTATTCAAGCATGCCGTGAGCAAGCGGTACATGGTGTGTTGAGTTTTGTGTCGGATAAAAATGGCCGACCAGCTTTACGCCCAGATGATCGCCCACGATTCCGCTCCGATGAAAAAGGCGTAGGTTGCAGCGGTTTGACGCTCATGGGCGATTCAAAATGCGTGCAATGTGGGGCGTGTGTTCAGGCATGTCCAACGGGCGCGATGGTGGACAGCCGTGACCGCTCTCAAGGCAGAACCGAACAGCTAAAAGCCGTCGATACCATTTGTACCTATTGTGGTGTGGGTTGTAAGTTGACCATGTTTGTCGATGAGCGACAAAACAAAATCCGCTATGTAAAAGGGGCGGATTCGCCGGTTAACCAAGGTATGCTGTGCGTGAAAGGCCGTTTTGGTTTTGACTTCATTAGCAGCGAAGAGCGTTTAACGACACCACTGATTCGTAAAGATGGTTGGTTGCAGCCAGCAACTTGGGACGAAGCGATTCAGCTAGTGGCTTCGAAGCTTTCGACCATCAAGCAAGATTTTGGTAACAACGCACTGGCCGGATTCTCTTCAGCGAAAACCACTAACGAAGATAACTACGCGTTTCAAAAATTCATCCGTCGTGAACTTGGGACGAACAACGTTGATCACTGCGCACGTTTGTGTCACGCATCAAGTGTGACAGGGCTTGAAGCATCGTTGGGGAGTGGCGCGATGACCAACGACATTCCGAGCATTAAGCATTCCGATGTGATCTTTATTATCGGTTCTGACACCACATCTGCGCACCCGATCATCGCTTCGCACATCAAGCAGGCGATTCGTCATCACGGGGCACGCTTGATTGTGGCAGACCCGAAACGAGTGGACATGGCCGAACATGCAGAGCTGTACTTAGCGCATCGTCCGGGCACGGATGTTATGTTGCTCAACGGCGTGATGCAGCAAATCATCAAAAATGGTTGGTACGATCAAGAATACATCGAAGAGCGCGTCGACGGCTTTGATACTTTGCTTCAAGAGGTAATGTCGCCAGCGTACAACCTCGACAAAGTTGAGTTAGTGACGGGCGTAAAAGCGGACGATATTTTCGCGATGGCGCGAATGATCGGTACGGCAAAACGCACGGCGGTGTATTACTCCATGGGCATTACCCAACATACGACGGGTCACGACAACGTTCGTTCGATTGCTAACCTGCAATTGTTGTGTGGCAACATCGGTATTGAGGGTGGTGGCATTAACCCGTTGCGCGGTCAGTCAAACGTGCAAGGTGCGTGTGATATGGGCGCATTGCCGAACTGTTATCCGGGATATCAAAAAGTGTATAACCCGATTGTTCGTCAGAAATTCGCGATTGAGTGGGATGCGCCGAACTTACCTTCTGAGCAAGGGCTTACCCTAACGGAAATCATCGATGCGGCGTGCAAACGAGAAGTTCGCGGGATGTACATCATGGGCGAAAACCCAGTACTGAGCGATCCAAACCAAGCACACGTGATTGAAGGGTTGGAAGCACTCGACTTCTTGGTCGTGCAAGACATCTTCCTCACCGAGACGGCGCAGTACGCCGATGTGGTATTGCCTTCTTGTTCATTTGCGGAAAAATCCGGTCACTTCACCAATACTGAGCGACGCGTGCAGCGCGTTAATGCGGCAGTGAAAGCGCCGGGTGAGGCGAAAGAAGATTGGTGGATCATTCAAGCGATCGCAAACGCGATGGGTAGCGATTGGCATTACCAGTGCGTTTCTGAAATCACTAGCGAGATCGCGCGTGTAACGCCGCAATATGCAGGGTTGCGTTGGGACGCGATCACGCCGAACGGTGTTCAATGGCCAAGTAACAAGAACAATCCAAACGGTACTCGTATTATGCATCAAACCCAATTTACCCGAGGGAAAGGGCAAATGGTGGGCGTGCCGTTCCGTTATGCAGCCGAGTTGCCTGATGAAGAGTATCCTTTGGTGCTTACAACAGGGCGTGTGCTAGAACAGTTCCATACCGGTACGATGACACGCAAAACGAAAGGGTTGGATAACCTTGCTGGGCCAAGAGCGATGATCAGTGTTGAAGATGCCGAAGCAATTGGTATCCATAATGGTCAGCGCCTAAAAGTGTCGACTCGTCGTGGCAGCATCGAAATTGATGCGTTTGTGACCAAGCGAATGCAAAAAGGCGTCGTGTTTATTCCTTTCCATTTCGTTGAGTCGCCAGTTAACCGCTTGACGACCACGGCAACGGACCCGCATGCGAAAATTCCTGAATTCAAAGTCGCAGCGGTTAAGATTGAAATCAGTGAAACGGCCGCTCAACCAGAGCCTGTCGAGGAGGCGGTACACCACGTCTAACATCAACGCTTCACGCACTGGCGAGTTGAGAAATTGCATTTAAGCTTATGATATGTAATAGCGAAACGAGCAGTGCGTGTGTCGAGCGTTTTTAAGTGGATCCTATTGCTTCTACCCGCTCTTATTTGGCTGGCGGTCAGGCAAATTGAACATATTTGGTGGGCGGAGAATCTTACCTCGATTCCCGCCCTCATTGTGTTCACTTACGTTGTTTTAGCCTCGGCGTTTTTTATTGCTCGCCGATGGTTGCAAAGTGCATTTTCTGCCTTTGTCGCTATTTTGTTTGTCTTGTTACTTGTTCCGCCGCAGCGCAGCCATGTGGCGTCTTGCTCGCAGTCTTTGAGCGTCATTCAATTCAATCTTTTTTACGAAAATTCAGACATCAATCAGTTCATCAACTATCTATTGAGGCATCCTGCTGATTTGGTGGTGATGCAAGAGCTGACGCCGCGAGTTGGCAGCCTTTTGCACATGTTGGATGATGTCTATCCGCATTATTATGGTGGCCAACGTGACGTAGGGTACCCTTCAAATTTGATGATTCTTAGCCGACACCCCATCACGGAGGTTTCGGTTTATCGTGCGCCAAATGGACAAGAAGTCATCAGAGCGGTTTGGTTGCCTAAAGATCAAGCACCGATCACTTTGTTTGCGGCTCATCCGCCATCACCAAGAACCAGCGAGCTTTGGCATCAAAGAAATGCGCTGGTGCGAACCATAGAAACTCTGACCGCGCTTTATCCCGAGCCAGAGGTGTTGGTTGTGGGGGATTTCAATCTCTCCTCGGTTAGCCCTCGTTTTTCTGCGCTGTTCCCGAGTTTTCAAACCGCGCCAGTGACGAGCTGGCCAACTAACATCAAAGGCATAAACGTGCCAGAGCCGATGATGATAGGTATTGATCACTTGTGGCTAAAATCTGAGCAAGGACAGCGAATCATTTGCTTTCGTGAATCCTCTGCTTTTCCACAAGGCTCAGATCACCGCATGGTGACAACCCAGATCGGTGTGCATATTCCATAGTTCAAGCTCTTAGAATTTGTCATGTTTCATAAGTAAAACCTGTGCTGAGCTTGTCATAGAATTGACTGTCTCTGACGATCCTCTGTTATTTGAGCAAGTTCTATAACCTAAACTTTGCTCGCTTCCTATACTGAATTAACGAAGCAGAGTTTTTATAACAACAAGAGGCAGCTTGCATGACAAGAACAACCTCATTTGCACTCGTTCTATTACTGATGTGCGCATACTTTGGTTACAACCGTTATTACGTGTATCCGCAGCAGTTGGAAACACAGGCCAAATCCATGTTGATACAAATGGCAAATCGCGAAGAGTGGATGGATGTGTTTGAAATGATGAACCGCGTAGAAGCTCACAAAGGGCATTTAGAGCTTGCCGCGCATGTTAAATCCTCTGATGGCAAACGTGCTTACAGTGAAGGGTTCATCACCTATACCGACCGAGACGGGATGGTATGTAAGGAAGTGGTTTTTAACTTCAAAATTAACTCGTTGAAGAATTACAGCATTTCTGACTTACGCGATTGTTCTTTTGGTGAATATTACTAAACCGAATCGTGCCATTGAGCATTGCCTGCAAGACATTCAAATTTCCAAACAAAAATAGCCTCATTGTCGAGGCTATTTTTGTTTCTACGGAAGAGAAAAATGGGCAACTTTAATCGAGCGATTTCTTAAACCTTAGTGATGCGACGACCAATCCAAATACGGTAAACCCGAGCAGCCAAAGGGTATCTCGCCATAAGTCCATCAGATCCGCTCCTCGCAACACTATGCCTCGAATCATGCGCATAAAGTGAGTGGCGGGCAGGGCTTCTGAAATCCACTGTGCTGCGACTGGCATGCCCTCGTAAGGGAACATAAATCCAGACAGCAGAATCGAAGGCAGAAGAATGAACACCGTCATTTGCATGGCTTGAAGCTGTGTTGTGGCGATGGTGGATATGACCAATCCTAAAGTTAAGCTGGCGGCGATAAACAACAAGGTTCCAAACAGAATTTGGCTGATTGCACCGTTAATCGGTACGCCGAAAATCCAATGTCCCAACCCTAGAATGATGAAAACCTGAATTAAGCCGACAAAGATATATGGCACGATTTTCGCCACCATTAGCTCTATCGAGTGGATGGGCGTGGTGATCAATAGCTCCAAATTTCCCCGTTCACGTTCTCGTACAATCGCGGCACTGGTGAACAAAATCATCGTCATGGTGAGAATCACACCGAGTAAGCCGGGTACGATATTGACCGCAGAACGCCGACTTGGGTTGTAGTAGAGTGCGACTTCGAATGTTTTGCTTGGCGCTGGGCGAATCTCGAAATCAAAATCGGTCAATGGCATGGTTTGCAACGACAATATTGCCGAGCTGATCATGGTATCTGACCCATCCACAATCCATTGGCCAAGCTCTCGACCTTGCATCATGCGTTGTGTGAGATCGCTTGGCAAAATCAGCACGGCGCGCACAATACCATCTTGAATCGCTTGTTCGGCCTCTTGCGCGGTGGCATAGGTTTCTTTGATATCCACCACTTGAGTGACTTTTACGGACTGGGTAATGATCCGCCCGGCGGTGCTGCCACTTTGGTCGACAACACCTACCGGAATGTTGCGAATGTCCGTATTGATTGCGAAACCGAACAGCAAAAGCTGGATAAGTGGGATCATCACCACCATGCCAAATGTGATTCGGTCACGGGAAAGTTGGCGAATCTCTTTGATCATGACGGCTTTCATGCGAGCGATAGGTTTCATCATTGGCGGCCTTTCCCTGTCACGCTGACAAAAACATCTTCTAAGCTTGGGCGAGCGTAGTTCATTTCAGCGTTTTGAAGTTCGGGAAACGTCTGCTTTAACCATTCAATCGGCTGCTCGACATGCTGGTGGATAAGGATGCGTAAACGAATCCCCAACTGCGCCGCAGAGCGAACTTCGTCACGTTGAATCAGCTTTTCTTTGAGTTCACGAAGTTTGTCGGCTTTCACCTCAATGATATTAACGCCCATCTGTTCCATTAACTGTTCGGGTTCGCCATCGGCACGAATTTCGCCAGATTCCATGATCGCCAGACGGTGGCAGCGTTCCGCTTCGTCCATGTAATGCGTGGTGACCAAAATCGTCGTACCTTGATCGCACAAGTCGAACAACTGCTCCCAAAAATCGCGTCGATTTTCGGGGTCAACGGCGGATGTCGGCTCATCCAAAAATAGCAGTTCGGGTTTGTGCATGGTCGCCGCGGCGAGTGAAAGGCGCTGCTTTTGACCGCCACTCATGCCGCTTACGCGCTGTTTGCGCAATTGATCCAACCCGTAAGTGGTGAGTTGCTCTTCTATCCGCTCTTTCAGCGACTTGCTGCTTAAACCAAAAATTTGCCCAATAAATTCAAGGTTCTCTTGAACGGATAGGTCATCGTACAACGAGAACTTTTGTGTCATGTAACCAATTTTGAGCCGCAGTTGTTCTGATTGTTTTGGGATGTCTAATCCAAGCACATCCACACTGCCTCCGCTTGGGCTGAGAAGGCCGGTGAGCACACGAATGGTGGTCGACTTACCACAACCATTTGGCCCCAAAAATCCGTAAATACTGCCTTTGGGCACGTTGAGTGTGATGTTATTGATAGCAGTAAAGTCGCCGAATTTTTTGACCACATTTTGAGCTTGAATTGCATACTCGGTCATTGGCTTACTCCACCAAATTTACTTGGGCAGGCACACCTGACGGCAACGTTTTTGCAGACTCAGGTAAATCAACTTCTGCTAGATACATCAATCGTGAACGTTCTTCTTCGGTTAGTGCGAAGTAGGGCGTGAATGAAGGCTCACTAGCCACCCAACGAACGGTGCCTTGTAATGGATTCTCAAGGCCATCGACATTTACCGTCACGGTTTTCCCAGGAATAAACCCGATTCGATAATCGGCAGGAACATACACTCGCGCATACGGCACGCGGTTGGCTTGAATCACGGCAACCACACCGTTCACTGGTACGCGTTCGCCAAGATTGTAAGGCAAATTATCGAGCGTACCGTCACGCGTAGCCGTGATGGTGAGTTCTGCCAGTTTTTGCTCTTGCAACGCTACTTCGGCTTTTGCCGCCATTAAAGCGGCTTTAGCTTGTTCGATGTCTTCGAGGCGAGAACCTGCGGTGAGCTTACTGAACTCTTCTTTTGCTGAGTCTAATTCGGCTCTCGCCGAGTCCCTTGCCGCAAGAGCGGAATCTTTTTCGGATTGGCTGATGAGTTTTTTACGCACCAGTTCTGCTTTGCGTTGATAGTTTTTCTGCGCTTCGGTGAGCTGCGCTTCCGCTCGGGCTACGCGTGCCGATGCGGCAGCAATGTCTTCTGGGCGTTCACCATTGGTCAGTTTAAGCAAATACGCTCCCGCTTTGGCTTGCTCGGCAACGGCGTGTGCAAGAACTGCTTGTTGATTCTTAGTATCGAGCTGAACCAACACTTCCCCTTCACTGACCAAGCTGCCTTCTTTGACTGGAAGGGCTCTAATTATCTCATTAGATGTGGCAGTAAACGTTACGCGGTCACGCTCTAGGGTGCCAAGCGCTTGGTGCGTGTTATCTTTTGAACAGGCGCTTAAAAGGGCAATAACCAATGTGCCAAAAATGATTCGCTTCATAGTGCGGTGCTTCCTTTGAAGAAGTAATGCATGAATAGATAACTTGCGAACGGGAGCGTGTTGATTGAGCCCGCCAACCCGTCGCTAACCGCCATCCATAACGATTTCTTTTTAGAGCTTAGCATTTTATCTACAAGCGATTCTTTTTAAATAGAGAGGCTTAGCGTTGGAAGTGGGCTCTGAAGGCCTCAATTTAAAGAACCTTGACCAAGCTCCGGTTTTTATCGGCAAATGACATTAAAAAAGCCCAACGATGAGCGCTGGGCTTGAATAGATAAGATTGACGTGAGTGACTATGCCGTTTTGAATTGGCCGACGATCTCTTGTAGACCTACCGCCAACTCACTTAAATCGCGACATGCAATTGCTGTTTGGCGTGAACCTGTCGCCACTTCGCTAGAGAACTGGTTGATGTGTTCCACGTTGCGATGCAGCTCTTCTGTTACCGAGCTTTGCTCGCTGCAAGCACTCGCAATTTGAATGCTCATTTCAGCAATGTTATCTGCGCCTTTTTCGATTTGGTCGATGGTTGCACCGGCTTTTTGTGCTTGCTCAACGCACTCTTGAATCAAATCGCTGCTGTTATTTGTTGCTGAAACGGCACTCTTCGAACAATTTTGCAGTTTAGAGATGATCGTGATGATCTCTTCGGTTGAAGCTTGAGTGCGGCTTGCTAGCGTTCTCACTTCATCCGCTACGACGGCAAAACCACGGCCTTGTTCACCAGCGCGCGCAGCTTCAATGGCAGCGTTAAGCGCAAGCAAGTTGGTTTGTTCCGCGATGTCTTGGATAACGTCAACCACAACACTGATGTTAGACGCATCTTGTTCCAGTTCTGTCACCATGTTGCCAACCGATTGAATCGCCAATGATGCTTCGTGGATTTGGTTAATACATTCTTGAACGACACCGCGGCCTTCTTTCGCATCGTGAGAAGCACTGTTTGCCGTTTCTGACGCGGCTTCGGTGTTGCTGGCGACTTCATTTACTGTCGCTTGCATCTCGTTCATTGCTGTTGCGATAAGGTTTAGCTGAACTTGTTGTTCATCCATGCCGGTTGAAGTTTGTTCGGAAATCGCGCTCACTTCTTCAATAGCGGTGCCTACTTGAGCTGTGGTTGACGAGATACTGTCGACCAAAGTAAGCAACTTCGCTTGCATATCAACGCAGGCATCTGCCAAGGTGCCAAGCTCATCATGGCCAATTTTGTTACGTGGAAGCTGGTAAGTTAGGTCGCCTGACGCGATTTTCGACGCCATGTTTACCACGTAATTTAGTGGTGTGCAGATCTGTTTGGTTAGGAATAGGCCTAGCGTAAAACTCAATGCCAATAGCGCGACGATAGCAATAATGCTGTAGGTGATTGCGCTGCGCACTGCTTCATGAGCGCTAGCAATATCTTCTTGTACGTAGGTTTGGTTTAGTTCCACTAAATCACGAATCGCATCGGATAATTGTGTGAATGTAGAAAATCCGTTTAACAATGTTTCATTTGCTTCGTCGATTTTATTATTCAATAGCAATTTCGCGTATTCATTGTTAAACGCACTGTATTTAACCCAGGCACTTTTTACTTTATTGAAAGCGTCTCGGTCGCGTTGATCCCACAGTCCTTTCTCATATTGGTCTAGATATTTATCAATTTTCTGTTCAGATTTTTCTAATCCGGCTACCCATTCCATGAATTGAGGGTGATTCACATTGGTTAATAAAGAGAATTCATCCTTTCTTAAAATTCCGAGTTCAATTTCGGTATTTTTTACGAGCAATACGCTAGGTACGGTGGTTTCAGAAAATACGGTAAGTTTTCCTTCTATCATCTTGATTTCAGATGTAAAGAAAACGGAGAGAGCGATAACAGATAACGAAATGATCAAAATCAGCGCACTGATTTTATACTTGATACTTAAATTAGAAAGTTTCATAGACTCACTGATAATGGGGGTTTGAAAGGCTCGGAGTCTATTACTGAGATTTGAAATATAGTGTGATTAATGTCTCAAATAAATTTATCGTGAATAAAATTAAGTCGTAATCTAAATGTTCATAATTAAAATAAATCCTTGTTATTTATAAAATTAATTATAATTTATAAATAAATGGAAATTAATAATGTGTTTCAATTTGGTGTTTATAGGAAAATTAACTGTTACATGATTATTATTTATTTTATCTCGATTTTTGTTTCTTATTATAGCGTTTGCTAATGAAACTTAGATCTTGAACATAAAATACATTCTTCGTCTTTAATATAACACTTGAAAGTAACCGTAAGTCGAGGCTTTCATACTCAAGGCGGACATACTGTTTAAAACGCCAAACCACTTTAACTGCAAACGGCGATGTCGTTGCGGTTTTAAATGAGCAATTGCTTCACATTTTAAGTGGCTGATTCGTAAAATGGATTGCGGTCTGCCATGACAATAGGCAAGGTGTTGAGTAATACGAATCACTCATATAAGGCCATCCATGACAACATCTGGTCACGTGCATTTTTATATTGGCACTTACACCAACCCACCGAGTACGAGCACGGGCATTGCGCGTGTATCGCTGAACACTGAAACGGGTGAACTGACTCGGCTTGACGATGTTGTAGTTCAACGTAATCCGTCCTATCTCACGACCACCGAACACGGGCTGTATACGTTTAGCGAAATGGATAGAAATGAAGGTGCAGAGCTCGCGTTTTTTCGCGGTAGTGAATCCGTCTCTTTGCCGATTAATGGCGATTATCCGTGTCATTTGGATATCAAAGAACCGTTGTTGGCGGTTGCTAATTATGGCTCTGGAAATGTTAGCGTATTTCAATTGGATCGCGATGGTAAACCGCTAGGTTTATTGGCGGATTTATACGTTGATGGATGCGGGCCGAATTTAGAACGCCAAACTTCTCCTCATGCTCATCAAGTCACGTTTTTAAAGCACAGTGATCAATTGGTTGTCGTAGACTTAGGCAGCGATAGCGTCCTTATTTATGATTACGATGCCCAGTCGCCGGATTTTTCACTGTCGCAAGTGATTCATTTACCCGCAGGTTCGGGACCGCGCCATCTGGTGTTTAACCAACAAGAGTCGACAGCGTATGTGGTTTGCGAACTGTCAGAAACCTTGATTGTACTGGTGAAGCACCAAGATAAATGGCTTATCTCGAATCAAATAGAATTATTAGAAGGGGAAGAGAATCAGCAAGCGGCAGCGGCCATTCGTCTTTCGCAAGATGAAACGTTTTTGTATGTCTCTTGCCGAGCTCAGAACAAAATCAGTGTGTTTGATGTGTCTGGCGATACGCCAAAAAGGCGAGCAGCCATTCACTGTGAAGGGGCTTTTCCACGAGATTTTGTGTTGTCTCATGATCAAAAGTGGTTGCTGGTTGCCAATCAACATTCCAACAATGTGGTGAGCTTTCGTCGCAATCCTCAAACCGGTGAAATTACCCCAACGGGTTATGACTGTGAGATAGGCTCTCCAGTGTGTATTGTCGAACAACCTTTGTAACGATTAACGCTGAAACAACAGGAAATAGAAAAGCCTAGCGGGCGGCTAGGCTCTCAAGGATAAAAACAGTTAACGCCAATCTTCAACGTACAGTTAGACGTAAATTTTGCCTTTCATATACAACACACCATCACCAGATACATTGACGCAATCCTCCTTGACTTCGCAGTACAGAACGCCACCACGCGCTGATGCTTGATACGCCACTAAAGATGCTTTGCCGAGCTCTTGCGCCCAATATGGTGCTAAGCCTGCGTGGATTGATCCTGTGACAGGGTCTTCATCTCCGCCGTTCGCTGGCCAAAAGTAGCGAGATACAAAGTCGTATTGACTACCTTTTGATGTGACGACGACATCGTAAGGGGCGAGTTGTTTCAGTTGGTCGGATCGATATTGAACATCGAAAACGGTTTGCTCATCTTCCACGATGACGAAGTAAGCTTGTGGGCTAAGCAGTACGTGTGTTATTTCGCAGTTTAATCCCTCAATTAATTGCGTAGGAATGGCGTTGACGGGCTGCGCTGCTCTTGTCGGAAATGTCATTTCAATCTTGCCAAGTGCGTTCTTAATTACGGTTAAGGTACCCACTTTTAATGTGTGAAACTCAATACATCCTGTAACGCCGAGTTGGTCGAACAACACCATGGAAGCGGCGAGCGTTGCGTGTCCACAAAAGTCGATTTCTGTAAGTGGTGAAAACCAGCGTATTTCATATTGATTCGTTCCAATCGCTTTAACAAACGCGGTTTCAGAGAGGTTGTTTTCCGCTGCAATGTTTTGCATTAGCTCTGGTTCAAACCATTCTTGCAAAGGTACGACTGCTGCTGAGTTGCCTTTAAATTGCGTGTCTGTAAATGCGTCAACGACGTAGATATCCAGTTCCATTTTGTCTTCCTTGTTCTTTGAGCAATTAGTTAGCATAAACCAGATGCAACTCAGAGAATAAGAAATTTATGCTTGAATCTTAAAGTGTCAAAATGGACGATGATTTTATATTTTGTGATACTTATTGATGTATCTTGGCCTGTGTTGATGAATAGACTTGAATTGAACTCATTGAAAGGAATAAACACATGAAAGCGATTCACAAGTCTGTTTTGGCCCTTAGCGTTTTGGTTATCGGCCCTGCCCATGCTTTTGAACTAACGAGCAAAGATATTCAAGAAGGTCATCCAATGGCGAAGACATTTGAATATTCAGGTTGGGGATGTGATGGTGCGAACCAGTCTCCACAACTGATGTGGAAAGACGTTCCAAAGGGTACAAAAAGTTTTGCGATTACCGCGTACGATCCTGATGCACCAACAGGCAGTGGTTTTTGGCATTGGATAGCGTTTGATATTCCAGCCTCAGTTAATGAATTGCCTCGTGGCGTTGATATTAGCAAGCTCGGCGGTAAGGAGTCTCGTATCGATTACGGTATTACTGGTTTTGGCGGCGCATGTCCTCCAGAAAAAGATGGTATGCACCGCTACCAGTTTACCGTTTGGGCCTTGCCAAGTGACAAGTTGAATTTGGATGAGAACACGCCAGCGGCGGTTGTGGGATTCACGTTGAATAGTGTCGCATTGGACAAAGCGAAGTTAACCGCCACTTACACACGATAATTGAATAAGAAAGGGGAGAAGATGAGCCACCAATATCAAGTCACGTTATTTCGTGCGGAGCAGCAGCAAAAGCTGCGTAATGTTCGGATTCACTCCCCAAGTATTATCCAGATCATTAAAGGGAGTAAGCGTCTGTTTTGGAAAGACGAAGCGTTCGATATTCTTCATCCTAATATCATGCTTTGTGAAGCAAACGCTTCGCTGAATTTTGAAAACCTTCCTCAGCAAGGGCGTTTTCTCTCTCGAATGTTCAGCTTTCACTGCGTGCCGAGTGATGACATGCTGGAGCTGAGTATGAGCAATGCGCTTGGCGAAAATGTACCCGCGGTGGAGACAGATAAAGCATTGCAAGCGACGCTGAATGCGCTGTTTTCTTTTGAGCAAGAAAGCTTGAGTGAAGCGACACAACGTTATTGGGTTTTGGGGTTGTATCAGCAGTTAGCGGAAAGGGGATTGTTGCATCGACTTTTTACCAGCTCGAACACCTCTTTTAGCGAAAAACTCAGTCGCTATTTGTCACGCTCTCCGGGCGATGAGCATCCTTTGGAACGGGTAGCTGAGCGCTTTGCTATGAGCCGAGCAACGTTGATACGCAAGCTCAAGCAAGAGGGTACTCAGTATCGGGAAGTGCTGGCAGAAGTGCGCTTAAATCACGCACTCTACCTGATGCAAAATGGTTCATACAACGTTGCGTTGCTCGCGCAGTTGTGTGGCTATCAATCGGAAGGGCGTTTTAGCCAACGCTTTAAAGGCAAGTTTGGTTTAACGCCCAGCGAGTACATCAAAACCGTTGCCAGTTAGTACCTAACACTGCTATTTTGCTCGGTCTCAATGTTTCCCATTTTAGCTTTGGTATTTGGTTTTCATCCGCAGTGCGACGTTAACCAAAGCAATCAGAACCGGAACCTCGATCAACGGGCCAATTACGCCAGCGAATGCTTGATCGGAATTCAGACCAAATACAGCAATGGAAACCGCAATTGCCAACTCAAAGTTGTTACCCGTTGCCGTAAATGCGATGGAGGCATTTTTATCGTAGGGGATGCCCATTCTCTTCCCGATAAAGAAGCTGGCAAAAAACATCAATACGAAGTAGATCGCTAGTGGGACTGCCACGCGGAACACATCCATTGGCAGTTGTAAAATCATCTCTCCTTTGAGGCTGAACATCAGCACGATGGTGGCGAGCAAAGCGATCAAAGTAATGGGTGAAATTCGAGGAATAAACACATCGTTGTACCACTTCTCACCCTTTGCAGCGACTAACCACTTACGACTGAGAAAACCAGCAAGGAAAGGAATTCCTAGGTAAATCAATACGCTTTCTGCAATGTCACCCATGGAAATATCAACCACAAAACCTTCGTAACCAAAGAATGGTGGAAGTACCGTGATGAATAGCCAAGCCATAACGCTGTAAGTCAGAATTTGAAATGCGCTATTTAATGCCACTAAGGCCGCGCCATATTCTTTGTTGCCGCCGCCAATATCATTCCACACTAAAACCATAGCGATGCAGCGTGCAAGGCCAATCAAAATAATGCCAACCATGTAACCCGGATGATCACCAAGAAAGGTTAAGGCAAGAACGAACATCAGGATTGGACCGACGATCCAGTTCATAACCAGAGACAGTGTGATGGCCTTTTTATCTCTCGTTACCGTTCCCAATAGACCGTAGTTCACCTTGGCGAGTGGTGGGTACATCATCAAAATCAAACCAATGGCGAGCGGTACGTTCGTACTACCAACGGACATTGCTTCGTTCCATTCTGCTACTTGCGGGTAGACTGCGCCTATCCCCACGCCGATGGCCATTGCGACAAAAATCCAGACCGTTAAGTAGCGGTCAAGAAAGCTCATTTTTTCACTGGCACTATTTAAAACTTCAGTCGTCATAGTGGTCTCTATTCGTTTATCGTCGAAAGGCGATGTATTAAGTTATAGTTTATCTTTGCGCGCGTGGAAAGCGCGCAACGTGTCTTAGCTAAATAAACCGGAAAACTGAGCGTTAAACGCGTTCAGTTTTTCACGTTGAATACGGTAACAAACCTTTGGCGGGTTGGGTTCTGCACTGATAAACCCGGCCTGTTTTAGAATGCGTAAGTGTTCTGATACAGTCGATTGCGCTAAACCTAACTCAGAGACTAAATCGCTATTTAAGCAGCCACCCATGGTGTCTAAAGTGTGAAGAATATGCAGAATGCGTAAGCGAGCAGGATGAGACAGCGCTTTCGCTTGAGCGGCGAGTGCTTGTTCTTTATCGAGTTGTTGTTGCGTGGTTTCAAAAGCAATTTGGCACGTTTCGCTGCATTTGTTGCTCATGAGCAGACCTTTATAGTTAATCGTCGAATTGCGATTAAGTGTACGTGTGCTTTTTCTAAGGCGCAACTGTTGAAAGGAGAATTGAAGATAAGAGACGTCAAAAAATGGGAAGGGATGATGTCTCGCAAATATTTGGCGGACTAACAAAGAATTCGGTCAAATGGCAGCAAGTAAAAAAGCAGAACTTAAAGATACGACGAATTGGGGGTGTGGTATCAGGAGCTAAGTTCTGCTTGGGGGGTTAGGTTGTGAGCAATTTTCTATATTTCCTGCTAGCCAAATCAGTATGGTGAAAAAAGGGGAGGTAAAAAAGAGAGTAGATTTCTTCGCTTTATTCCTGATAAGACCAAATAGGTGGGTTTTCCCTACAATATAGGGACGAAATGCTAGTAAAAGGGGAACAAAGTGTTTGGAAGTTTTCTTATTTTATTGCCGCCAAGTTCAGTAAAATACGCCTATTCAATGACCTCCTAGAGTTAAGGTACGTGCGGTGTCTGATCTCAACTTATTTCGTTATTACCAACGCTTGCTCTCTTTTGGTGTTGGTAATGAAGCAAAAACTACGCTGCAAGAAATCGCCGATTTGTTGTTTACTTCGCCTCGTCATGCGCGCAGTTTGCTGGCGCAGATGCAAGAGATAGCGTGGTTAAGTTGGCGACCAAAACCAGGACGGAACCAACGTTCAACATTGTTGTTAAACGTTGAACTCAGCGCGCTGAAAGAAAGCCTTGCACTAGAGCGGATCAAGCTTGGTAAGTACGAGAAAGCGCTGTCGATTCTGGATGAAGATGAAGCCGCATTTGGGCGACTCCTCAAAACAACGTCGGGCGCATCGGTAAAAGAGGGGCGGCTCAATATTCAGCTAACCTACAAACGCATGTTTGAGCGTGTTGTTCCTCATCAATTGCAGCGAAGCAGTGAGCGCTTTTTGCTACGCCAAATTTATTGCTGTTTGGTATCAAGTGATTATTACGGGCGCGTAAAACCAGAGCTGGCGCACCATTGGCGATACGATGAGCAAAAATTCGAATGGACGTTTTACCTTCGCCCCGGGCTTACCTTCCATAATGGCAACCCAATCGATGCCGACACGGTGGTGAGTTTGTTTGCCAAATTGAGCTCACTAGAATACTACGAGAAAGAACTCGCGCATGTGGCAAACGTGACTGCGCCAAATCCTCTCAAAGTGGTGTTTACACTTAACCGACCTGACTTGGGTTTTGCTGGGCTTATTTCTGGTGTGAAATATGGCATTCAGCCCGTGAGTCAGGTGAACGTTGCGAACAACAAGTTGGTGGTAGGGAGTGGTCCATTTTCCGTCGTTGAGCACAGTGAAAACCGTTTGAAACTGCAAGCGTTTGATGGCTATTACGCGTGTCGAGTATTAACGGATTTGGTGACGATCTGGATCGTTAACGATGAAAAGATGGAGAACCCATCGCTCGCTGCGAATACTCTGCAACCACAGCCAGTCCTTGTTGATGACATGTGCGGTCACTACATGTCGACACCGAACAGTGAAACGTCCCCAGCGAGCAAACGCAGTCGAACGGAAGACGGTTGTTTGTTCGCACTGTTTAACCATCATGCGAAGCACGCTTTGTCTCAGGCTCAGCGCCGATACATCAGTGATTTGATTCGACCGGAGCAGTTAGCCGAAGTGATGAAGAGCGAAAAGATCAATTTTGGTAGCGTCGCTGCTTATAACTTGTTGCCAAACTGGAAACCGGTGTTGCGCCCATTTGGAGATGCGGTCAAGTTACCAAAGCTGATCACCATCGCAGGGTATAATTACACGGCGCTACGCCGGTGCGCGCGAGCGATTTCTTCGCGTTTAGAGCGTGCTGGCAGCCGAGTGGAGATCGTTATGTACTCCTACCGAGAACTGAGCGAGAAAGCCAAAAACGGCACGCTAGATGAGACTCTGGTTGTCACCAATATCAACTTGGACGATAACCGTCATGCGTCTGCGTTTAGCAACTTCTTTAGCAATGCTGTGCTTTACCACACCTTAGGGGCGCAAAATGCGGCGTGGTTGGATGCTCAAATGGAAAATGTCCGCGCATTCTCACCGCTTGAAGATTACCTGAGCGCGTTAGAGCCGATTGCGTCCACTTTGATCAGCGAATATTGGATTGCACCGATGTTCCACCATACTCAGACGCTACGTTTTCAAGGGGTCTTGGAAGATGTCGCACTCACAAACTGGGGATGGCCAGACATACGATCCGTTTGGTCTGCGGACTGATCAAAACCGCCTGAGTGGCGGTTTTTTTGTGTCTGCAATTTGGTGAAAGCCAGTGACGTTTTTATTTCTTCTAGCCAACAAATGTGATGTTTATCTACGTTTGAGTGCGAGCCATCAAGAAATAGCTCGAAATGAACTTTGAAATTAATCACGAATTATATCGAGTCAATAGGTCTAATGTGATCTTATTTAAATAATGTAACTTTAAGAATATTGTCGAGAAAGTGATTGTATTCAAAATTCGTCTATTGACTTGTTGCTCAAATAAAATTTGTAGATTTTTTACGTGTGAAATTTTTGAGCACTGTCCATTTAAACAAATTGACAGGCTTTAAAGTGTGATTCGAAGCGCAAAAGCAGCGCGGTTGCGCGGCTAGGACTCTGTTATTGATAATTAACCCATCAGATGACGAACTGTTGATAGGGTTAAATATGCTGTACGAGTTAATCGACCACGAACTAGTAGATGTAATTAATGATCGCGCTTACCAATGGCAAGATGCGGTTAAAAAGACCACTCAATACCTAGAAAATAAAGGTTACGTCTCCCAGCACTATGCTGATGCGATCATCCGTTCAACGGAAGAAAACGGTCCTTACTATGTGTTATGCCCTGGATTGGCTATGCCTCATGCCCGACCTGAAACTGGCGTTTTAAAAACAGGCTTAGGCATTCATATTTTCCCATCACCTGTTGATTTTGGATCGGATCTCGGTCCGGCCAATATTCTTATTACCTTAGCTGCGAAAGACTCTGATACCCACATTGAGGTGATTCAAGCGTTGAGCGAGATGTTTGTGGATGAAGAGAACATTGCAAAACTGGCACAAGCCTCTTCCAAAGAACAAGTGCTAGACATAATAAGAGCATACTAAAAGGAACATAACGTGAAAGCAAACATGCGAGCCAATGTGCAAGCCTTCGGAGGTCATTTGACCGCCATGGTGCTGCCAAATATCGGAGCCTTTATCGCTTGGGGCTTTATTACTGCACTCTTTATTCCTACGGGCTGGATACCAAACGAAGCCTTTGGCGAACTCGTGGGGCCAATGATCACTTACTTGCTGCCACTTTTGATTGGTTACACCGGTGGTCAGATTGTTGGTGAAAAACGCGGCGCGGTAGCGGGGGCTATCGGTACGATGGGCGTAATTGTCGGGGCTGACATACCGATGTTTGTTGGCGCAATGATCATGGGCCCACTGAGCGCTTGGGTTGTGGTGCAAGTGGATAAACGTATTCAACACCGCATACCTTCTGGTTTTGAGATGGTGGTCAACAACTTCTCGTTGGGTATCGTCGGTATGTTGTTGTGTTTGTTCGCTTACGAGATTGTTGGCCCTTCAGTCACCGCAGCAAACTTGTTTGTGAAATCAGGCATTGAAGCGTTGGTTGCAACGGGTTTCCTGCCTTTGTTAGCGATCATTAACGAACCAGCAAAAGTGTTGTTCCTGAACAACGCCATTGATCAAGGCATTTACTACCCACTAGGCCTGCAAGCGGCCGCAGAAACAGGCAAATCCATCTTCTTTATGGTGGCATCTAACCCAGGTCCTGGTCTTGGTATGCTGCTGGCTTACGCGAAGTTTGGTCAGGGTTTGTCTAAACGTTCTGCGCCAAGTGCCATCATCATTCACTTCTTTGGTGGTATTCATGAGTTGTACTTCCCATACGTACTCATGAAACCAATCATGATTGTGGCAATGATTGCTGGTGCGGCGACAGGCATCGCAACCTTCAACCTATTCGATGCAGGTTTGGTCGCGGGTCCAAGTCCAGGCTCTATCTTCTCTTACCTTGCTCTTACTCCGAAAGGTAGCTTCATCGCGACCATCGCAGGTGTGACAAGTGCAACGATTGTCTCTTTCTTGGTAGCAAGTGCGATTTTGAAAGTGAGCAAATCAGAAGAAAAAGAAAGCGAGTTTGAGAAATCAGTTTCTGACATGAAAGAGATGAAAGCAGAAGGCGCCGTTAAGCCAGTTGCAGCTGCGACGACGCAAGAACCGAGCAAGCCAATTTCATTTGTCGCATTCGCATGTGATGCGGGTATGGGCTCTAGTGCAATGGGCGCATCGACCTTCAAACGCAAGCTGGTACAAGCTGGGATAGAGATTGAAGTGAAGAACTTCGCCATCGAGAAAGTCCCGAGTGAAGCCGATATCGTCGTGACACACGAGAGCTTAGAAAGCCGCGCAGTCAACGCGACAGGTTTACCAGTCGTAACGATCAAGAACTTCCTCAACGACCCAGCGCTTGACGAGCTGATGGATAAGATTAAGCAACAAACGGTCGCGACTGAGCAACCAGCCTAACAATGCAGTTTGGGGCGGCAGGTATCGCCCCAATTAGGAGAGAAATCATGGTACAAACAACGGCAGCGGTTATCTGTGGTGAGAAAAACGTTCAATTAAGAACCTTTGATTTACCAAACATTTCAGCCGACGAACTTCTGGTTAAAAACATTTCAAACAGCATTTGTCTATCCACTTACAAAGCAGCATTGTTAGGTAGCAAACACAAACGCGTTCCTGAAAACATTGACGAAGTGCCCGTAATGACAGGTCATGAATACGCAGGTGTGATTGTTGAAGTCGGTGAGAATCTAAAAGATCAATTCAAAGCTGGTGACTACTTTGTTTTGCAACCTGCCATGGGCTTGCCTAGTGGTTATTCTGCGGGTTACAGCTACGAAACCTTTGGTGGCAACGCAACGTATTCCATTATTCCTAAAATCGCTATCGACTTAGGCTGCGTACTGCCTTACCACGGCGATTACTTTGCTGATGCGTCGCTGGCTGAGCCAATGTCTTGCATTATTGGTGCGTACCATGCGAGCTACCACACCACGCCATACGTGTACGAGCACGATATGGGCATCAAAGAGGGCGGAGCGTTAGCGATGCTCGCTTGTGCTGGCCCAATGGGGATTGGTGCAATTGACTATGCGATTAACGGCCCTGTAAAGCCAAAACTGATCGTGGTGACGGACATCGACGCTGCGCGTTTAGACCGAGCTGAAAGTCTCATTCCAGTTGCAAAAGCTAAAGAGCAGGGCGTAGAACTGCACTACGTGAATACCGCTCAAATAGACGATCCGGTCGCGTATCTCAAAGCACTCAACGGTGGCAATGGTTATGACGATGTAATGGTCTACGCGGCGGTTGCTCAAGTGCTAGAACAAGCCGATGAGCTACTTGGCAATGATGGCTGCCTCAACTTCTTTGCTGGCCCAACGGATAAGAATTTTAAAGTGCCGTTTAACTTCTACAACGTGCATTACGAATCAACCCATATTGTAGGGACGTCCGGTGGTTCAAAGGGTGACATGGTGGAATCTATTGAGCTTTCCTCGCAAGGCAAGATCAATCCATCGTTCATGATCACCCATGTCGGTGGCTTACAAGCTGCGCCACATACGATTCTGAATCAGTTGGATATTCCGGGCGGCAAGAAGTTGATTTACCCACATATTGACCTGCCATTGACGGCGATTGATGACTTTTTATCGTTGGCAGATCAAGACCCGTTCTTTGCGGAACTCGATGCGATTTTGTGCGCGAACAACTATGTGTGGAACGCGCATGCAGAAAAAGCGTTACTTGAGTTTTATGACGTGAGCTTAACGGTTTAGTTGCAACGAACATGTGTGGTAGCCTTTGCGCTGCCACATAATGGAGAGGTCATAAGACGTTGTCACGTGAAGACGAATTACTGGAGAAATTGGATGAGTGTGAAAATGCCACTGCGTTTCTTCAGGTTTCTAACAAAATAATTAACCTCAAGTTAAAAGCATTACTTCCGAGTGTGTTCGTCCAAGACGACTTAGTGAAGGAGTATGCTGTGGATCCGTTATTGAGAGAAGATGGGCCATTGGTCACGACCGATGTTGTCTCCAAGTTGATGTTTGCGATGGGAAAAATCTCATTACAAACTTATGCAGACATAGGCTTGTACGATCAGGTATTGGAGTATGTGGTTACTCAGCCTGAAAAGATCGCGTTTACAGATGATGTGATTTATGACTTCATCAAAAACCAAGCGGTACTCTCTTCTCAGCAAGACTGCTTTTATCTTGAGTCGATCAATCAGCTAAAGTTCTCTTCGTTTGAGTCCTTTTCGCAAATGAGATACGAATCTCTCATCAAAACAGTGCTCAAGCTGTCGTGTGAAATGTTGATAGAAAGAATCGAAGAGGAAATCAATCAGTAAGGGTTCACCATGAAAGTGAATTTAAACGTCAGTGGCTTCGAAACCGAAGCAACCTTTCCCGATGCCGACGTAAAACGAATCCATCAGCCTCTTATCGAAAAATTTACTCGCCTCTATCATGAGAAGCAGGAACGCATAGTGGTGTTCTTGTGTGCACCTCCGGGCAGCGGTAAGTCGACACTCGCTGCGTTCTGGGAATACCTGTCGGAACAAGATAAAAGCCAAGAGCCTTTACAAGTGCTGCCGTTTGATGGTTTCCATTATCCAAATGAGATCCTCGACAACAATACGATCGAACGAGATGGCGAGCTCGTGTCTCTGCGCAGTATTAAGGGGGCCTATCAAACATTTAATCTGACGGAGCTTATCGACAAGCTCAAACAGCTCAAAGTGAAAGATCCGAAATGGCCATACTACGACCGCAATTTGCATGATCCAGTCGACGACGCCATTTTAGTGAATCGCAATGTTGTTGTCGTTGAGGGGAATTGGTTACTGCTTAATGAACCGGTGTGGAATGAACTGCATCGTTTGGCAGATTTTACCGTCTTCGTCGATACACAGCCTGAGTTTCTGCAAGAACGCTTAGTAAACCGTAAGATTCGTGGTGGCACCGCCCCAGAAGCAGCATTAGCGTTTTATTTAAACTCAGATGCCGTAAATGTAGATAAGGTTTTAAATCACTCAATTCCAGCGGATCTCACGCTGTTTCTCAATCAAAACGGCTCGTTCGAAATTCGATAATTCGTCCACAATTTAGGAGGTCACCATGGATATCGTCGTTGATAGCCACACCCATACTATTGCCAGTGGACATGCCTACAGCACCATTTTAGAGAACGCATTGGCAGCCAAGAATAAGGGGCTAAAACTTCTTTGTACCACCGATCATGCTCCCGAAATGCCAGGAGCCCCTCACTACTGGCACTTCAACAATCAAAGAATTTTGCCCCGCTTTTTGCATGAGGTCGGTATTCTCCGTGGCGTTGAAGCCAACACTTTAAACGTCAAAGGCGAGATCGATCTTCCGCTTTCCTCTGATCAACATCTTGATTGGGTAATTGCTAGCTTTCATGAGCCCGTTTTTAGACCCGCAACCGAAGCGGAGCACACTGCCGCGCTAATTAACGTCATTAAAAGTGGCAGAGTGGACGCGTTAGGGCACTTAGGTAATCCTAATTACCCATTTGATATGGAGCAAGTGTTGCGTTGCGCTAAATCCCAAAATGTGGCGATTGAGGTGAACAATACGTCTCTCACAGGCAAGAGCCGAAAGGGCAGTGATGCGCGCTGTGATCAAATTGTTGCCTTAGGAAAAGAGATTGGCGTGTATTTCAGTACCGGCTCTGATGCGCACTTTTGCGAAGAGATTTCAAAACTGGATCTCGCCATCGAATTGCTGGAAAAACATGGCGTGGAGAAGGACAAAATCCTAACGACTTCAACCCGTCGTTTCTTGAAGTTCTTACTACTCAGAGGTAAACCACGCATTCCTGAGTTCGACGCGTTTTACTGATGTATGTGCATGAATAATCAAAAGTAGACCCCGCCAATCGGCGGGGTTTGTATTAGTTATGTACAAACTTGCTTACTTACAAAGGTGACTCAACGACTACATATTTACGATCTGCCCTAAGTGGCGCAAACCATGTGTCTTGGTATTTGAAATAGCTTTGCCCGTCTATCACTACCGTCTGCTTGGTGTGGGGAAGTGAGTCAACAATTTCGCCAAGCTTATAAGGGCTTGGGGTTTTCCTAGTGATGGTTTTGCTTGCCTCTGTTGTCGTAGTGCTCACTTGGTTAGGAGAGGCAGAATAAGAGTTGGGTGAGGTTGTCACAGTACTTAAGCTCGTTGTTGTTGACGCTGAGTTAGGTAAAACATCACTACCACTGATGACTGTGTAATTTCCGGCTGGTGGGTTTTGGACATACACGTAACGACTGCCGCGCTGTTGATAATAGGCGTCTTGCACAATGGCATAGGTCACTCCAGCGAAAATCGCAAACGTAGCGATGCCAACCAGATCGTTATGGTAATAGTAATAACGACCACGATAAGGTGGATACCAATAACCAGGTCGCACATAAATGAAAGAGGAATGGTATCGCGGCGGTCTTATTACGACGGGTGGACGATGGTAGTAAGGCGGTCTGTAGTCGTGTGAAGGGCGATGGTGATGCGACGGCCGAATCGGTCGCTCCGGACGATTTACAGGATGACTGTGGTGCTTATTGCCCGGTTGAGTAATGGGTTTCACCGAATGTTGCGGATGCGGTTTTGCCTGTAATGTTGTTGTGCCAAGTATCATGACAAACACACTGGTCGCAAGCCCTCTGAAAATTGATATGTAGTTCATAAAACGCCTCCCCTTGATATTGGAGAGTAGGGTGCTCAAAACATAAGTATAACAGAGCGAAACAATTAGGAAGCGTTAGGATCTGAGCGTTGTTCAAGTACTAGAGATAAGAGGCGCACCAGTAGGGACTGTGCTTCGGGTGATAGCAGCCGAGCAACCGTCACCAAATCTTCTGCGGTCACGTGTTCTATCCCTCTAATATCGAGCGCGATATCGAGGTCAGTCAGATTTAGAGAGCGCAAAATAGAGCGGTATTGCGAAAGTTTGAGATCCGATTCACCTCGCTCGATGCGTTGGTAGGTTTTGACGCTCATCCCCGCGATATTTGCCATTTGTTCACGCGACAAACCGTGCTCTTTTCGTCTAATAATGAGCGCTTCAACGATAGGGTCTACGTGCATGGCTTCTCCAGATAGGACAGTTTTGACCTGATCAACGCAAGAAGTGGACCACTTTAACCACCCTATCTTTACCCGATTTTAAAAAGGGTATAAGAATGGCGTTCTAATTAAATGTACAATTATTTCAGTCAGTTATTATAAAAATGGAAAAGTATCAGTCATATAAATCAATTACAGCAAAAGTCTCTATTCGCAAAATGCAACGCATTTTAGATCATCTGCTGAATGAAATTGATGAGAAACACCGCGCTTCAAAAGAGAATGTTGTGACATTGACTCGGCAGTCACAGCATCGTCTGATGAGCTATAAAGAGCTTTATCTTCACCGTGAGGCTATAGCCGAAAGTGAACTGCTGTTGGCGTATGAAAGCATGAGTGATACCGAGAAACAGATAGCAGATATGGGGCTATCAGAACTAACTTATGCCATTGAAGCGCTAGATAGAGCGTGCTAACGCATTGCACAATATCGTCAACGATTGGATTGTGTTGAATAAAGGGAATAATAAACAAAGAAGGGATGCAAATGCTGGGGAACCACACCCAGCATTCGGACACTCATTTACCTAAATTTTCGAACCGTAAATCAGTGTTTAGAGGTATGTGAACCGAAGCGAGTCGGTACGCAGCGAATAATAGCGATATTGTCTGATCTAGGCTACGTCCTTGGAATCTAATACCTTAATCTAAACTGTAAATTAATTTGTACACACGCCAATAATTGAGCGCTCCAGCACATTCTTTTTCTCATTAAGAGATAAAAGACTAACTAGCGATGAAAATAGCAACATATCTATTGCTCCAGCAAAGGGTTGTTAAAATATATCGCTGTAAGACTGACCTTTTGCTTTTCAATCGTCCTAGTTATGCCTTACAATCTTTTTCGAACCAAATCCATTCATAAAGAATGGGGTTGATGATTCCAGATGAACGATTTTGCTTCGAACCCAAAGTTGTCACATCTCATCAGCCATTAACATCGCCCAAAACGACTCCCGATTCATTCATGTGCAATTGAACTAACCACCTTTTGCTGCATGTTTTTTGTGACAGGGGTTCTTGTATCCATTTTCTGGCTAAGAGAGAAGTAGGGTCGTTTTGTGTCTGTGCTTTGGATGCTGCACAGCTGGCGAGAGATAAACGGATTGAATTTAGAGGTATTAACCGTGAACCTAAAACTTGTCGGCAGTTCCCTGATCGTTGCAGGTACTGCTCTTGGCGCTGGTATGCTTGCCATACCTATGGTGCTTGCTCAATTTGGCCTCCTTTGGGGCACTCTTCTTATGTTGTTCATCTGGGCTGGAACGACTTATGCCGCTTTGCTTCTACTTGAAGCGAGTTGCAAAGTCGGTGGTGGCGTAAGTATGAACGCAATCGCCCGCGAAACACTTGGTAAAGGCGGTCAGTTAGTGACTAATGGTCTGCTTTACGCGTTGCTTGTTTGTCTATTAATGGCTTACATCATTGGCGCTGGCGATCTAGTTCAAAAAATCACGGCATCGGTCGGCCTTTCTGTTTCTACTGTTTCTAGCCAAGTTGGCTTTACCATCTTAGTGGGTCTGATTGTTTCTGCTGGCACTGGTGTGGTCGACAAGCTTAACCGTGGTCTGTTTATCGGTATGATTGTTGCGCTTGTTTTAACGCTGTTTGCTCTTGCTCCTAGTGTTTCATTCGAAGGCCTAAACGAAGTCGTGAGTAGCGACAAAATGGCACTGATCAAAACCAGTTCTGTGCTATTCACCAGTTTTGGCTTTATGGTCGTCATTCCTTCGTTGGTGACTTACAACAAAGAAGCGAGCAAAACTCAGCTGCGCAACATGATCGTTGTCGGCTCTACGATTCCTTTGGTTTGTTACCTATTGTGGTTGTTTGCGGTTGTGGGTAACTTGCCGCCACATGAGCTGGTACAGTACTCAAACGTCACTGAACTTATCTCGGTTCTTGGTCAACAGTACAATGGCTTGGAGTTTATTCTGTCCATGTTTACTGGTTTGGCGTTGCTAACTTCATTCTTGGGTGTGGCAATGGCGCTTTACGACCAAAACGCGGACTTGCTCAAAGCCAGCAAGCCAGTGGTATTCGTTACCACATTTATTCTGCCGCTACTTGGTGCTGTATTTGCTCCGGAACATTTCTTAGCAATTTTAAGCTACGCAGGCATTATTCTTGTGTTCTTGGCGGTTTTTGTTCCATTGTCGATGACAATGAAAGTGCGCCGTGTACCTGTCGAAGACAACAGCGTTTATGAAGCTGGTGGCGGTGTGATGGGCATGAGCATGATCTTCCTGTTTGGCTGTTTCCTACTATTTGCGCAAGCTGTGTAATACAAGCACATTGAATACATGAGCCGCCCGTTGAAAAACGAGCGGCTTTTTTAATGGCAATGACATAAGTTTTACGAGAGATGACGGCTTTGACGTCGTGCTGATAATTGTTCATAAGCTCTGACCGAGCGGTGATACTCCTTAGCGAACGACTGACATGTGGTAAGCAGATGCTGACTAATATAGTGATAGTTATATCGATAAGGGGAATCGTTGTGTCAAAGCAATTATCTGTTGCCATGGTTGGCGTTATGCTGTCTTTGGGTGTGTTCAGTGCGGAAGCGATGGCAGATCCAAAACACAGACACGGTCATAAACACGAGCATCATCATGACCATCACCACCATAAACGTAAGCACAAGCATAAACACCGACATCATGATGTGATTGTGGTGAACCCAAGGCCGCCAAGGCACCAATACTACTATTACGACCGCATTCCTCGTAATAGCACTTATATTCAAATTGGTAACTTTACGTATTTAAAAGTTGATGACCATTATTATCGTCGTTCAAGTGACCGATATATCCATGTAAAACTATAGATACAAAAACAGCGAGCTAGGCTCGCTGTTTTTGTTGATGAAAGGCCTAAACCGTAAAGCGATTTAGGATTTCATCCTGCTTGCGTACATTGTCGTGTTGAGATTGCATCGCTTCGTTAGTGCGGTTTGCAGAATCAGCAACTTGAGTGGATAGGTCTTTAATATTGACCGTGTTGTTGTTGATTTCTTCCGCAACAAGGCTTTGTTCTTCTGCCGCAGAGGCGATTTGCAAGTTCATGTCTGAGATGCGTTGAATCGCATCACGAATGCGTTGTAGCGCATCATTCGCCAAATCGGCTTTTTCTACCGCTTCTACAGCACTGCCTTTGCTTTGATGCATCGCGCTTGCCACCGAAGAAGCGCCAGATTGTAGCTGTTCAATCATGCTGCGAATTTCTGTTGTCGATTCCTGTGTACGTTGTGCCAGTGTGCGAACTTCATCTGCCACTACAGCAAAACCACGACCAGATTCACCTGCGCGTGCAGCCTCGATTGCAGCATTCAATGCAAGTAGGTTGGTTTGGTCTGCAATATCGTTGATAACTTTAAGAATCGTTTCGATGTTTGCTGTTGCTGACTCTAACACTTGAACTTCTTCAACAGCCAAATCGATGCTGTCTGAGAGCATATTAATGGTTTGTGTTGATTCGCTCACCACTGATGAACCTTCAATGGTTGCTTGATCGGCTTCTTTCGCAGCGCTTGCGGCGCCTTGTGCGTTGTTCGCAACTTCTGTCGCGGTGACAGACATTTCGTGCATTGCGGTTGCCAGTTGCTCCAATTCTTGAAGCTGAGTTTGAATGGCACCAGCGGAGTCGCGTGCGCCTTCTGCCGTGATTTGAGTACCAGTAAGAATCTGATCAGAGATAGATTTCGATTCAATGATCTGCTGCTGAAGATTTTCCATGAAGGTGTTGAAGTTTTTCGCTAGCTCAGAAAACTCCTGATCGGTGTCAGTTTCTAGGCGTTGCGTTAAATCGCCTTTGCCAGATGCGACGTCTTTAATTGCTGTGTTTAGAGTATCTAGCGGGCGCATTAGGGTTCTGATCAGAAGTGTTAATGCGATAACTGAAGCAAGTACAGCGATGATTGAGTAAATGATCGCGCTATTACGTAGCTCTCCAACTACTGAGTAAGCTGCCGTTTCATCAATGATTGCGCCCACATACCAGTTCTCACTTGGGATATGAGTAAGGCTAACCATGTAAGGATTGTTATCAACTTCGATGTGTTGAGTCGCCTTATTTAGGTCAACTTGCGGTAGGTAGCTATTGAGCTTTTCACCGTTGTACTTACTTTGCGGGTGCGCAATCGTCGTACCATCGTCAGTGACTAAGAACAAGTAACCAGCATCAAACAGGTTCACTTGGTTAACTAGGTCGGAAAGGGTAGTTAGCTCTAGGTCGTAAAACATGCCCGCCAAGAACTGGCCGTTTTGTTTTACTGGCGTACCAACAGAGATGATCACATTCTTAGATGATGCATCAACATAAGGGTCGGTAACCACCAAATCGCCTTTGTTTTTGGCTGCGATAAACCAAGGGCGTTGTCGAGGATCATAATCAGGCCCTGCATCCCAACCGTCGTCGTTTTCAATCACGAAGCCATTACTTTCGTAACCAAAACCAATCGCTAGGAAGCTCGATTTCGGAGTTGGCTTCTCAAGAATGTCTTTTACGTATGTGCGGTCGTTTGGCGATAGTTCTATGATCTCAGTGATCGAGCGTGCGAGATCTTTCTTCGCGTTCATTTCGGATTGAACGGTGTTGCTCACACTGGTCAAAATCTCTTTAACGCTTGAATTGATGTGCTCCTGAGTTTGAGAACGAATCGTCATAACTTGTTGCGTCGATAGTAGCGACACAGTAATTAGCAGCAAAATTGAAGAGGCGGTGACAACCTTATGTCTAAATTTCATGAGTTTTCCTCTAAGTCTCCCGGATAGTTTTCTTCTGCTTCCACCTCTTTTTTGGTTCGGGTGAATTCGGCAGAAAAAGAAACCTGTTGTGTTTGATTACTTTCTTATCGACATCTTTATCAAAAACATGAATCCATTTGTTGTCTTTTTTAACCAAAATTAAACAAAACGGTGATTTGAGTTAAAACTTGTGAGTTTGATCTGATTAGTGAGCCATCTTAATGAAAGCGTCATAATGAAAGGAATTGCTTAAAGAGTACTGTTGTTAACAGGTTTGATTGAGGAGTTTAGTAAAGTTTTATTTATTATAAATAAGCATTTATTGAGGTTTTTTCTTTGTAAATTATAGAGTTTATGTTGGGGACGAAGTTAAGTGGGGAAGTAAGCCAAATTTTGGTTGTAAAAAAGGCCCCGACAGAGCGGAGCCTTTGTGTATGCTTTGATTTTAGAAAATCAGATGCGCAACACCAGCAATCACAGGAAGTGTAATCAGCGTACGCAGAATGAAGATAACAAACAGTTCTACGATGTTAACTGGAATCTTGCTACCTAGAAGTAGTGCGCCAACTTCTGACATGTAAATCAACTGAGTAACAGACATTGCTGCGATAACAAAACGAGTCATTTCGTTGTCGATAGATGCCGCCAGAATCGCAGGGATAAACATATCTGCAAAGCCAACCACGATAGTTTGCGATGCTTGTACCGCTTCAGGAATTTGTAGCAACTCTAAGTAAGGAATGAATGGCTGACCAAGGATCTCAAACACTGACGTGTATTCAGCAATCACTAGTGCAACGGTACCCAAACCCATAACAACAGGCAGTACGCCAAACACCATATCGATAGCGTTGTGTACGCCTTCTTTGAATACAGACTGAACAGATTTTACTTCTGCAGCGCGTTTTAGAGCTAAGTCCATGCCCCATGAGAATGTCGTGTGACCTTCTGGCACTGCATCTACATCTTCTGCTGGCTTGCTGCCGTCAATATAGCGGTCTTTTTTCAGGCTTAGAGGCGGTAAACGAGGAATGATAACCGCAGCCACGATACCTGCTAAACAGATAGCTCCGTAGAAAGGTAGGAACAGGTGTTCAAGTTGAACCTGAGCAATAACAACTAAGCTGAATGTGATCGATACCGCTGAGAACGTTGTACCAACAACTGCCGCTTCACGTTGAGTGTAGAACTTGTTTTCGTACTGCTTGCTTGTCAGTAGGATGCCCACACTGCCATCACCCAACCATGATGCCATACAGTCGATCGCACTACGGCCAGGTAGGTTAAATACCGGACGCATTACTTTACTTAATAGCGCGCCAAATAGTTCTAGAAGACCGAAGTTAAGTAGTAGAGGAAGCAGAAGGCCAGCAAAAATGAATACTGCGAATAGCGTTGGTAGAAGACCAGTTAAAACAAGGCCGCCGGTGTTTTCTTCCCAAATCGCTTTTGGACCTACTTGGAAGAACGTCATCAATACCGCAGCACCACCGATTAGGCGAACAACAAGCCAAAGTGGAGACGGGTTGAAAAGTCCGTTTAAGAAACCGTTACGAAGGATCGCTGCTGGCTTGAAAATTTTACAAAGAACAGAAGCGACAGCCATGAAAGCGATAATAGCGGTAACGATAGCAATAAGTGCATCGCCAAGTAAGGCAGGAATGACTTTTGCCATGACTGCAACAGGGATAGTGAGGTCACCATTGTAAGAAATAGGCGCCATAAACAGCAGAAGACCGATTAGGGATGGAATGAAGAACATCCAAAAGTTGCCCTTAGGTGCTTCAGTAGCATTGGTGTTGTTATGCATAGTTTTCTCGTGTTACTACTAGTCAATACTCGCCATATTCCATGACATAAATATTCACTAAACATCCGTATTTAATCACAGTGATGCGGAGGGTACCCGCAAACTGCATCCATTGCAATACTATTCATTAAATACATGTAGTTATTCAGCCGATTTATCGGATAAATTGCCAAATAACGCCATTGTGTATATGAAAATGTTGCGTGTGTTAGAAAATTGTAGCACGAGCGGCGTGCTGTGCAGATTCTTATGGGGCGCAGTGTGACTGGAATAATAAAAAGACGGGCAAATGTGATTACGATCTCACGTAAATTACCTTGGTTTTTAGGCTTAACCTTAATAGTACTAAGGGCTATAGAAGGCTGTATTGAGTGTTATATAAAGAAAGTTGAGACAGTCGAAGGTGGATTGGAATGAAGCAGAGTCGCAACGGATTCATGCATTGATGGCTGAATCCGTTGCTTGAAATTAAGCGTTTTGGTTGCGACTGATGGAGTAAAGGTAAGCCCAGTAAATTAGCGCGATACCAAAGGCTAAAATTGCAGGAAATACCAGAGCATACAAGCCATAAGCCATAAATAAGGCAGCGCCGACGCTCCCGCCTAGTAAAAAACCAAAGAAGATGAATAGAAACAACTTAGCTTTACGGCGGTCAAATTGACGTCCTCGTAAGCTCTCACCAATCATAATGCCAAGGTCGGTAATGATCCCCGTCATGTGTGTCGTTCGGACAACTGCGCCACTAAAAGTGGTGATCATCGCATTCTGCAAACCACATGCTGCTGACGCTAAGTATTGGCCGTAGGAGTCGCCCTCGACCAAGAAGCCTAAACTTAACAGTAACAAACTCCCTTCAATACAAAGTGCCACACCATAGCGTCGGCCAAGCTTTAAAGCGCTACTCTCAATAAAGAAGCCGCTAAACGCAGAGCCAATCAAAAAGCTGAATACGATAAAGAGCAGGTGAATGGAATTATCCATACCTGTTAATAGGCTATTCCCTAGCTGAGTTACGGTTCCGGAAAGATGCGTTATCGCTTGATGTTGAAAGCCGAGAAGACCAACGGCATTGACGCAGCCCGCGAGAAGGGCAAGTAGAAACGCGCCATATTCCACCCAACGAGGAAGTCTGGAAATCACAATAAAACCCCACCAAATGTTAGGAGCAGATTATAACGCTCACACTGAGTTACGAAACCTTTTCCTGTTCAACTCGGTTGATCATTCTCAAAAAAATCTCATTTATAGAGCTTTTGCTCAGATAACAACAAGCCAATAAAGGGGGATTCCCCTCTATTGAATGTGTTCCATTGTGCACTCGAAACTCACCCAGCCATGTTTCCTTTGCTCATAAATCGAAACTTTTGGCTCATGAAATTCGGTGTTATTGAAAATTCCAACGGGAACAACAACGATTTCGGGAGCTGCGGATAACAACTGTCGCATCGTCGTGCCACAAGCAGGGCAAAATTCGTATTTCACTTCATTACCATCGTCGCTGATTCTGGTGTAGTTGGTCGTGTCACCATCTAAAATGACCTGCTTCTTATCGAATTTGGCCTGGACACCAAAAACGCTGCCTGTTCGTTTCTGGCATTCAAAGCAGTGACAAATAGAGGTTCGCAGAGGTTCATCTTTACAGCGAAGTTGAACTAAGCCACAGGCGCACTCTCCGGTGTGAATTATGTTTGTCATCGTTATTACCTATCGATTGCCCACTAAACAGTTTATACCTAAATCCGCTCGAGTGATTTCACGATACTTGGTTCATCGAGATTTGAGTGTATGCGGTGATCCTATTCGAATTGGTATATACTCCGAACACAATTTTTAGAACAAAAACAAGGAAGTCGCCATGGCTCGCAGCAGAATTCTGCCAATTCCACTCATTCTTCTTATTCCTATCGTGCTATTAGTGATTGTTATCATTGCTGGTGTGTATCGCTTTAGCTTGTCTGATGATGAAATCATGGCCAAGTTTCCGCAATCAGAAGTGCAATCTAATCCTATCGTTGCCGAAGTATTGGGAGTGCAAGCGAAGAATCCGTGGACAATTCAAGTGCCAGAGCAAAATGCCGTCTCTTTTTTAGAAGAGTGGGACAAGGAGAATGGCTACCTGATTGGTCAGTATGATGCAGGCGCAACAAAGGGGCAGGTTTTGGTACCGACCGCGTTTATCGCTAAACGTGAAATCAACAAAGAATTTTGGATTGCGGCGCCGATGATTGTTACGACTCAAGGCTCAGGGGCATTTTATTATGTTGGGTTGTTTAAGTTTGATCCGATCCCGAGCCGAGTGGTGTTGCTAGACAGCGTGTTTATTGGTGACCGAGTTAAATTTGCTCAAATCAATTGGCAAACGGATACCAAAATCGCTATTTCATTCCTAACGCATGGCGAAAATCAATCCATGACAGATGAGCCAAATCAATCAAATTCAGCCACTCTAACTCGTGTAGGTAATAACCTACATATGCAACAGTGATGAATTTTTTTTGACTTCTGTAAAAATTAAGTGTTTTCTGCGCTAGATCTCGAAATTTCATAGTGATTTCTTATACGGGAATGCATAAGCTATGAGCCTTGTTTGAAAGGAGATAGTAATTCCCGTGTCTACAAATGAAATTACAAAACGGTTGCCGAATCTGACAAGTCGTAGAGCGCTACTGTTATACTCCTTGCCAGTTTTAGTTGCGATAGGTGTTTCTCACTCTCTCAAAGAGTCATCTTTAACTAAAACCATCGCACTAAACCTGCCAGAATCGCAGGTTGTTGAACGAATTCTTGATGCGACGACTGCGGAAGTCGTCACTCCACCTAATTTTGAGTATCAAATCCAAGCTGGCGATAATTTAAGTACTATCTTTAGCCAACTCGGTTTCGGTTACAGTTCATTAATGAAAGTAATGGAAACGGATTTGAACTACCTCGCACTTGATACCTTAAAGCCTGGAAATACGCTGCGTTTTTGGCGCAATGATGCCACAGGCGAGCTAGAAAAAATGGAACTGCAATTTTCGATTGCAGATAAAGTGGTTTACCAGCTGAACAGCGATGGTGGCTATGACTTTACCGATATTTCCATTCCTGGTGTTTGGCGTCAGGAGCCGCTAGTTGGCGTAATTCAAGGCAGTTTCTCTTCTTCTGCGAATCGTTTAGGTCTGAGTTCTGCAGAAATCAGCCAAGTGGTGAGCTTGCTAAAAGAGCAGGTGAACTTTGGACGTGATCTTCGTGCGGGTGACCGATTTGAAGTGGTTCGTCGTTCACAAACTATCAACGGTGTATCAACTGGCAAGAATGAAATCGAAGCGATCAAAATCTACAATCGTGGTCGTGAGATAACCGCGTATCTTCATACGGATGGTCAGTTCTACAACGCGAAAGGTGAAAGCCTACAGCGTGCGTTCCAACGTTATCCTGTGAGCCGTAGTTGGCGTATCAGTTCTGGATTTAACCCGAATCGTTTACACCCAGTAACAGGCCGTGTTGCACCGCATAACGGTACTGACTTTGCTGTACCGACTGGCACGCCTGTAGTGTCGACGGGTGATGGCACCGTGATTATGACACGTAAGCACCCGTATGCGGGTAACTACGTTGTTGTTGAGCACGGTAACAAATACAAAACGCGTTACCTGCATCTAAGCAAGATCTTAGTGAAGAAAGGCCAAAAAGTTTCTCGCGGTCAGCGTATCGGCTTGTCTGGTAAAACAGGCCGAGTTACTGGTCCACACCTTCATTATGAATTGATCGAGTACGGACGCCCTGTAAACGCGATGCGCGCGAATATTCCGATGGCGAGCTCTGTTCCTAAGAAGGAGATGGCAACCTTCATCGCGAATCGAGATGAAATGGATAAGCTGCTAAAAAACAAAGAGAAAGCGGTTTTATAGCTGTTTAGGCTCTTAATCGAAACAAAAAGACCAAGCTAATTGCTTGGTCTTTTTTATGCGCGTTTGACTTGTCTATCGTTAATCATGTGTACCAATTCATCGACGTTGTGTGGGCGAGAATAGAAGTAGCCTTGAATATAATGGCAACCCATGTCGATAAGCTTATTTAACGCCCTGTCGTCTTCTACGCCTTCTGCAATTAAGTCGACATCCAACAGTTGAGCTAGCTGGGCTATCAGATACACCACTTGCTCTGACGTTTTGTTCGAGAGCATATTGCGCACAAATGTGGCGTCAATTTTGATGCTGTCGATAGGGTAATTATGAATGTAATTTAAGCTCGAATAGCCAGTGCCGAAGTCATCCAGTGCGACTTTAAAACCAAGATAGCGAAGTGAGTTCAAAACCATCTGCTCGCGTCCACTTTGTGAAAGCAAAACAGTTTCAGTGAGCTCTATAACAAAGTCCGAAGCATCGTGACCGTATCGCTCGAGCAAGGTTGTTAGGTGGTTGATGTAGCGGTTTGAATCGACCAGTTCGTGTGCAGAGCAGTTGATGGATAACTTCACGGTATAACCGAGGTGAGCCTCTAACTCTTGCTTCGCAATACATGCTAACTCTATGATTCGCTCACCTAATTCGATGATTAATCCCGATTGCTCAGCCGCTTCAATAAACTCCGCAGGGGAGATGTTGCCATACACACTGCTGTTCCAACGAGCGAGTATTTCAAAGTAATCCCAGCGATCATTGTTTACATCAACAATCGGTTGTAACACCACGTAAAGCTCATGACTTTCAGTAATGCTCGTGCTTAATTGAATGCGCATTGCTTCAATCAGTTGCGTTTGACGATGATAAAGCGCACTTAAGTGCGTGTCGTAATGTTGAATTCGTGTGTCACGGTGTTTTTTGCAATCTTTCAACGCTAAGCTGGCATTTAGGATCAGTTCATCACTGTTGAGCATGTGAACAGGCGCTCGTGCAATGCCAATGCTCACGGTAAAAGAAATACGATTGGATTTGTCACTGTAACCGGCTTCAATTTTATCGAGCACTTCCTGACATACAGCCACGGGATCTTCATCGTAAATAATAAAGGCAAACTCGTCGCCAGCAACGCGAAAAGCGTTATTTGGGGAAGACAAGCTCTGTTGAATCGCATTTGCAGTAAACTTGATGATCTGGTCACCAATGTAGTTCCCGTTGATGTCGTTTATCGATTTGAAGTTGTCGATATCTAAATACGCCAGATTAAAAGGGCGGGTGGCTTGCTGCGTTAATGTTTCGAGCGTATCTGCCAAACAGCTGCGGTTCAACAAACCGGTGAGGTTGTCATGGGAGACTTCGTAGCTAAGTTGGTTTAGGAGTTTGTCCGAACGCTCGCTGACCCATTTTTCACGAAGGCTATGGATAATCACATTGGCATAAAAGCGATGAAGTTCGAGCACATCTTGTGCTTCTTTCGCGTGAATACTTCGCGTAAAAGTAGACAGCAAAATCCCAAGCACTTCGCCACTTTGTGTTTTCAACGGGAGGCCAAGGTAAGCTTGAACGCCATCATCCTGAAACATCTGGTCTTCAGGAAAGCGTTTATAAAACTGATCTTGGTAAAAGATGTGCTCGCCAATGTCTTTCGCGACTTTTTCACATGGCGTGCCCGACAGGTGGTAACTGAGGTTATCTGAGATCTCTCCGCCACTTGCAAAGGAAATGGTGTGCGCAGCATGTTGAAGATGAGCCACTTCAACAACGCATGTACAATGACTCTTCAACTGTTGATGGATATCTAAAGTCACTCTGTTGAGCAGAGCGCTCCCATTGAGCTTCAATACTTCATCAAGCTTTTGGACACTGATTTGTACATGATCCATTAAACACGTTACCTAGCCGTTATTAATTTCATATCGTGCTTTGATAGTTGTGCGACACGACGACTTATAATTTGATATGCATCAAGTAAACTATCGTGTACTTAAGGAGATTTTTCAAACTTTGAATCCCAACAGACAAGGAATTAACACTAATAGGTGAGTCTAGTAAGACTAGAGTGTTATCAAAGTTTGAGGCATTAATTTCAAAGTAGTCGCTTACTCACACATTTAACAAGAAAACTATCAAATTAGATGCGTTTTTCTTCTTCTAAACGGGATTTTAGATAGTCGAGGAACAATTGGGTGCGTGTGTGTTGATAATCCAGTTTTGGGTAATACGCATACACCGTAGCCTCGTCGGCTGTAACATCCGGCAAAATAGGCACTAGCGCCCCGGATTTTAAATCGTCTTTGATCATTACGTTGTTGGTCATCAAGATACCCATTCCGCGTTTTGCACCATGAAACAGAGCTTCAGGATTGGTCGTTGCGAAGTTGCCTGACAAGCTCACTCTTTTCCCTCGGTTGGTTTTGATCTCTCTTGCAGGTTTTTCTCCCCAAATCAAAATATTGTGTCTTGTCAGCTCTTCAACATTTTGTGGCGTGCCGTATTTTTCTAAGTAACTCGGCGCTGCATAAAACTGAGCTTTGTGTTCGAACAGCGGGGTGGCTTTAAAGCTTAATGAATTGAGCTGTTCTAAATGACGACTGATGAAGAGATCCAAACTCAGTTCCGGCAGTTGACCGGGTAGCGTCGTGGTGAGTTGCAGAGTGATATCGGGGTATTTTTCTAGAAAATCATCAAGGTAGTGGACTAAAAACTTAGAACCTACCGCCAACGTTGCGCCAATCTTTAACAGACCGGCCGGAGACTGGTTTACTGAGCGAGTTTCATCTAACACGGACTGCCAAGAGTCAAGTTGCACTTTGGCTCGCTCGTAGAATAGGGCACCAGCTTCGGTTTGACTTATTGAACGAGTGGTACGCTTGAGTAACTGGACGCCAATTTTGTCCTCTAACCACTGGATACGCTTGCTGATGGCAGAGCTTGTCGTGTTGAGCTTCCGGGCGGCTGCATTGAAGCTGCCTTCTTCGATAACTCGAATGTAACTTTGTACACTTTGAATCCAATCCATTAAGTCCTCCGAGGAAATAATTCCTTTCCAATTTAGCTGATTATCATCGTTGAGTATCAAATATACACTGTTTGCAATAAGTCTGTAATACAAGTGGGAGGGGACTAGTGCGTAAAACACCGTTGTTACTTGCGATGATGATCATTGCTACTGGCCAGGTTGGCGTCAGTATCTATCTTCCTTCTTTACCGCTCATTGGCCATGACCTTAACTTGCCACAACCTTCGATTCAGAGTTTGGTGACGTTATTTTTGGTTGGTTTCGGTGTGTCACAGCTATTTTACGGTCCGCTTTCTGATGCCATTGGACGACGACCGGTGTTTATTCTCGGACAAAGCATCTGTTTAATCGGTACCGTCATTTGTATTGTCTTTGGCGATAACATTTCTGCACTTGAGGCAGGGCGATTGCTGCAAGGATTAGGAGCCGGCAGTGCCTCTGTTTTAGGGCGTTCAGTGCTACGGGACAGTTATGATGGTATGCAGTTAACGAAAGCTTTGTCGTATATCTCTGTCACTGCTTCTGTCATGCCGATTGTTGCGCCTCTTTTTGGCGGATGGATTGCGTACCACTTTAGCTGGCAAGCGGTATTTGTCTTTGTGCTGCTTTACTTGTTGGCGATATTTATCCTTGGCTACTTGGTTCTGCCAGAAACGCTGCCGTATCCAAAACGCAAGTTTGAGGTAAGGCAAGTCATGGTGAATTACTTCTACTTGCTAACGAACAAGCAAGTTATCGGGAGTGCCAGTTATAACTGGTTAAGCTACCTATCTGGCTTAGTAACATTGTCTTTATATCCATTTTTGATGCAGCAAGAATTGGGCTTAACCGCGGCTGATTATGGTTCTTTGATGATTATTCCGTCAGCTGGTTTGTTGATGGGGAGCCTCGTCCTCAATTTGATCAATAACCGTTATAAAGCACAGCAAATACTGTTGATGAGCTTTGCGATTGTCGCGCTTTCTGGGTGTTTACTGTTGGTGACGCCATTTACGGTTGCATCGTTATTGGTTGCATTCACGTGTTTGAGTTTTGCGCAGGGGATGTCTTTTCCTGTTTCGATAAGTTTGTTGTTGTCTCCGCATAAGCAGCAAGCTGGTGCAGTGTCTGCATTATCTGGCTCAATTCAAATGTGTTTAGCGGGTTTGTTTGGTGGCTACTTGGTTGAAAAGTGGGTGACAGATCAGCATCAGCTAGGCATTTTTTATCTATTTATCGCTCTAATTTCTTGCATCGTACTGGTGGTTAGCCAATATCGAAGGGCACCTCGTCAGACTGCGCAACCGGAAGCTTCCAGTTGAATGTTCTAGCGAAGGGAAATGTACTTGCAAGGTTAGTGGCTCCTTTCTAAAATGCGCAGCTAAATTAAGTCAGGCTTAGTGAATGACTTGAGTCAATCGCACTGAACTCGTTTCAATCAAGGGAACAAGGTTTGGCGCGGTACTTTGATTCAAGCTAGCGCAGTAGTTTCTGCAAGCTGACAACTCGCTCTCCAATCGTTAGGTGAAAGAATGCAACAAAACGAATTTGAAACACTGGTAAAAGAAATTACCTTGCAAGAAAACATGCCAAAGGCGCTAGAACTACTTAAAGCGTGTGAGGAAGAAGAAGTTGCACAAGCGGCAGAATCCCTAACTGGTCAGTTTGGTCTTGCAGAAGTTGATGGCGAAAAACGTATTTACCACATCACTCTACAAGAAGACGAGTCCGGTGTAGAGCAGGAATACGTTGAGCATGTCATGAATGAAGGCGACAACATGATTAAGTTTGCAGCTTGGTTTTTCGAAACTTTCTTTGAGATCAAGCAAAAAGACACCTACATGGCTGCAGGTAAAACTTACCAGCAACCGAAGCGATAAACAGGCTTTCTAAAAAATCAAAAAGTACTTCCTGAAAGAAAATTACAAAACAAACGTGACGTGCATCTTGTTTTTGTCTTATTGTGGTGTAAAATTACAACATAGTTAAGTCAATACATTCAGGAGAAGGTCATGGGTAACGAAATTGGTGGTGCTTACATTGGCCAGATGATTGCAAAAGACGCGATGCACAAAGCGCTTTACGGTAAAGCGAAGAAGAAAAAAGCTTCTATTTTTGCTCGTGTTATGAAAAAACTGGCGAATTAATGCAGAAAAGCCCTGATTGAAAAATCAGGGCTTTTTGTTTCTATCAACCAAATATTTATACGGTCTTTATTCTATCGCGATAACGACTATGCCGATTGGCTTGGTATTTCTACGACGTTATTCGGCACCTTGTCTAACCCCTTTGCGGCTAACCACTTTTCTAGGTTATCTGCGCTTCCGACGTATTTTCCCTTTAACCAAATTTGCGGCACGGTCACTGGTGTTTTCTCACCGATGATCGCTTTAACTTCTGGGATCATTCTATACAGGGCAGCGCTGTCTTTGACGACATCGTGATACTCGTACTTAATACCAGCATCGTCGAGTAACTGTTTAGCTTTGACGCAATACGGACAAGTGGCTTTTCCGTAAACGATGTTGCCTTTCAGTTCATCACGTTTTACCCACTCCGAAATGACCGATTGCACGAGCACGCCTCGGTTTAGCGCTTCCCCTTGGCTCACGACTTTACCTTCAACCAGAAGAATAGGGGCGTGCCATGCACCGACTTTCAAAGGTTCCCACCAGTGAGATAACCAATCTTTCACTTCGAGTTCGACTGGTACATCCGCCAATTCGTTCGCGAAGGTGTCCACTAAAATATCTTTGGTTAGCGTACATTCGCCGCATGGGATGTTCACTTTGAACGGCCCCCAACTGCCAGCCCAGCGATAAAGTGTGATTTTGATTGGTTGTGTCATAGAATGTTCCTCATTTCCTTTCCTGAAAATATAGAACTCAAAAGCTAGATTTTTCTTTCAACTAACTTTGTCTTTTTTGCTTCCCAGTGCGTGATGAATGCAATCGACGCCACAATAATCGCAGCGCCTAGCCACAAACGACCAGGAGGCACCCATCCAAAGACCATCCATCCAGCCAGCACATTTAAAGGCAGTTTAGCGTGATCGAAGGGTTGAACGAAGGAAGCGTCCGCAACTGCGTAAGCTTTCACAATCGCCCATTGCGCTAATGCTGTTAGTGCACCAGCAAAAAGAAGGATCAGCCAAATAGTCCAGTCACTAGGCATGGTAAAGCTTGGTATCGCTAGCACAATATTGAAAGGCGTGATCAGTAACAACAAGTAAACCACCATGGTAGACGGTGGATCGTTTACCGACATCTTTTTCACCATCAAAGAATACGCCGCCCAAAAGAAGGCCGCCCCAACAGGCAGTAGAGTTGCCCAAGTGAAGGAGTCTGACCACGGCTCTAAGATGATCATGGCACCGATAAAGCCAGTTAGTGTGGCAAGCCAGCGTGCGGTGCCCACTTTCTCTTTCAAGATAAGCCCTGAGCCTACGGTCGCAAACAGCGGAGAAGTCATTAGCAGCGCAATGCCTTGCCAAATCGGAACAGGGTAAGCGAGCGCCCAAAGCCACAGTTGGATACCGATAACAGAGAGAAAAATACGAAAAGCGTGCCAGCCAAAATGTTGAGTTCTCAAAGAGCGTCGAATGCCTAGCGTTCTTAGATAAGGAAGAATAACGAACAACGCGATCGCGTATTGAAACAATGCAAAAGTGGTGGAAGACACACCAAAGTGGATGCTTGCGATTTGGGCAAAGCTATTCACGATGGCGAATGCCAATCCTGCAGTTAGCATCCAAGAAGCACCTTGAACAGGATGATGATTCAATTGAATATTTCCGGTTTGAAAGAGGTAGACGGATAATACGTCCTAAAGCTTTTTGCGCAAATAAAAAAATGCCTCCCAGAGGGAGGCGACATTACCAATTCAAAGGACGTGCCTGTCATTACAGGTACAAAGAACGAGAAGCACAAACGCTGCCATGCATTTGCAATTCTAGTATTGCAGAACACGTGCCAACTTTTATCTGCATGATTTATAAGTATTTTTATTTTATGGCGATGCCAAGGTTAGAAGGTATGCACTAAGTCAGTGATAAAGTGCATTAAAAGAGGGCAGAAGTGGTGGCTCTGAGGCTCGTATTTTTTAGTGGAGCAGTGAAGGGGTAACAGAATAAAGATGAAAATTCATTGCTTTATCTGTGAGCACCACAAAAAATGGCCGACAAAAGTGCCGGCCAAGTGGACTCGCTCTTAGGACAAGAGTGAATTAGAAGTCGTAACGTACACCTAGGCGTAGCGTATCTTCGCCTTCAGTCACTAGACCAGATGTTGCGTCTTTCACTTCATCAAGTTGGTTGATGTAGTAAGAAAGGTAAGTACGGAAGTTACTGTTTAGTTTGTAGTAACCAACTAGCTCGATACCTTCAACTGAGTCGTATTTTGAGCCGTTGTCTGGATCGTTTTCTTGTGCCGTGTAAAGCGCTGCTAGCGTTACTTTGCTTGCTACTTTGTAGCTTGCAACCAACTCGTAAGCAGTAAAGTCTTCAGAATCTGTTAGTGAACCTTGAGAGTACGTACCCGCTAGGTATAGGTTATCTAGAGAGTAAGCGATACCACCTAGGATTTGGTCTTCAGAGTTGTTCTTATCTACGTCGCCGCCAGAGTAAGCCAGGCCCAAATCTAGCCCCATTGGCAGAGAGTACATACCAGAGATGCCGTATTTGTCTTGGCTATCGCCAGAGTTTGCTTGGTAAGTCGCTTGAAGTTGTAGTGCATCAAACTCACCACGGTATGCGAATACGCTGTCTTGCTTATCAGAAGAAGAATCAATCACTTGCTGAATGCCAGAAAACTCAGTGATATCCGTCATGTCTGAGATGATCACGGCAGCCATGTCTTGACGGCCTACAGAGAATGCGCCAACGTCAGTATTTACACCAGCGTACATGTAGCGGTTTTTGAATTCGCTTTTACCTGTCTTTTGTTCTGCTTCGTACACACCGAATGCAGACATGCCGTTGCCGATGTCAGTTTTACCTTTTAGGTTAAGACGAGCGCGGCTTTGGTCTTCCATTGAGCCTTCTACTTCCGCACCATCTGAGCCGATGAAGTCGCCACGAAACTCAACGCGACCGCCAACTTTTAGCTCAGTGCCGTCGTTTTTGTAAACTGTTGCTGCGAAAGATGGTGCTGATACCAATGCTGTTAGAATTGCAGTAGTTAGTGCTGCCTTTTTCATTTTCTTATTACCCTAGTTGTAATCGATGGGCTTACTTGCCCGATGTGTTGATGACGCTAAGGTAAACCGCGAAAATGAAAGATAGATTGCTATTAAGTTATGATTTTATTGCACTTTTATTTCTGGCGCGTTTAAACGCCTCTTTAGAAAAGGTGCATAACTAGAAGGGTTTTAGCTTTTTTTAGCTTTTTCGTGCTTGATTACTGACCACAATTTTTCCAAAAAGTTCCTGAAGGTGTTTTAAATTCACAAATGTAAACAAATGTTTCTTAATCATCTGGCTCGATCATTTAAGTTTCATAGGGTTATGAGATTTCGTGATCTTGCGCGTTACAAAACATTTCAATTTGTAAGGTTATCGATTGGATGGATGATAAGTTAGCAATCTAAATGTTTGGTTTTATTCGATTTCTTATAATTTTTCACTCGGTTACCGAAGAGTCTTCAAATAAAGTGGCGGCAGTTGTTGCGCAAAGGTAATTCAGTTTTGGCGGAAAAGATGCCCCAAAAAGCCTTTGTATACACCCGAAGCTATTGGCGTTCATTCGTACATAAATCCAAATGCTCAAGGTGCAAATCGACTAACCGACTAATAAATACATGGACTTAATAAATGAACAAAAAATTCCTAGCGGCAGCAATCGCAGCTGCAACATTCGGTACTCAAGCAGTAGCAGTGGAACTTTACAATAACGATGGCACTACGTTCTCTATTGGTGGCCATGTGTCTGTTAACCTGAACGGTTCAGAGCAAGGTGATACTGACGTAGGCACAAACTCTCCACGTATCAACTTCACAGCAACTCAGGATCTAGGTAATGGCTTTACTGCTGACGCTCGTGGTGAATGGGCACTTAACTACTTAGATGGCGGCGAAAACTCATTCAAAACTCGTCTTGGTTACTTAGGTCTGACTCACGATACATACGGTCGTGCAGTGGGCGGTACGCAGTGGGCACCTTACTACGACGTAGCTGGCGTAGCAGATATGCCAATTGCATTTGCGAACGACTTTATCTATGACGACCACGGCAACCTAGGTACTGGCCGTGCAGAGAAAATGATCTCTTACCGCAACGCAATCGAACTTGGCGAAGCAGGCAAAATTAACGTTGGTCTAGGTTGGCAAGGTACGAACGAAGCGACGGATACGCACACATACGATGACCGCGTACAAGTTGCCATTTCTTACGCGATCATGGGCGCAAAAGTGGGTTACACGTACAACGGTGGCGACTTCCAAGATTCAGCGTACATCGGTAAGCATTCAGCTGAATCTCACTTAGTATCTGCGGCATACGGTTCTTACGGTCAAGGTTTGTACCTAGCAGCGGTTTACGGCTCGAACGAAAACATGAACTTCGACGGTAAAAGTCGTCTAGCTGAAAGCGACGCGTACGAAGCGTTGATCGCTTATGCACTACCTAATAGCCTAAATCTGAGCATCAACTACGAAATGGTTGAAGGCAAAGACGTGAAAGGCGCGAAGACAGAAACGGCTCGTGAAGAAATGGCGCTGCAAGCAGAATACAACTTCACACCTAAGTTTGTGGGTTATGCGGGTTACCAGTTTGACTTGAACGACGCTAACGACCGCAAAACTGATGACAAATGGGCACTTGGTGCACGTTACTACCTATAATTGTCGTTACAGTTATCGATTCAAAAGCCAGCATGATGCTGGCTTTTTTCGTTTTTTCGAAGAATCAACATGCGTTTCAAACTGATGACACAAAACATAAAACGGGCTGAATGTCTTATTTTCGATACTTCAGAGCGCGTTCTAGTGTTGTTCCATCAAAAGGTTAGATTATGATGATGTTTTTGTTTTGCAGGGAAGATCAATGAGCGTCATTCAAGTTGAAGAAAAGAAAGTAGAAGTTGGAAAAGTGCTGTGTGTTGGACGTAATTACGTTGAGCACATCCATGAGTTGGACAATGCTATTCCAGAACAAATGGTGGTGTTTAATAAACCTTCTACCTCTGTATCGACGATCTTACGCTCATTTCATCAAGAACCTTTGCATTATGAAGCAGAAATTTGCTTTCTAATCAAAGATGGTCAATACGCCGCCGTGGGTTTGGGGCTAGACCTGACGAAACGCGGCCTGCAATCTTCTCTCAAAAAGCAAGGCTTGCCTTGGGAGCGAGCAAAAGCATTTGATGGTTCTGCGGTTTTTAGCCGCTTTGTGCCTCTTGAAGGCATTGATATTCATGACCTTAACTTAGAACTATTGATTAACTGTGTTCGTGTGCAAAAAGGCCACGTACAACAGATGCTGTATCCGCCATTTGCGATTTTGGATGAGCTAAGTAGCTACACAACTTTGCAAGACGGTGATGTGGTGATGACGGGAACGCCGCAAGGGGTTGGCGAAGTCCATCAAGGCGACGTCTTCCTTGGGCGTTTAAAATGTGGCGACGTCACCTTGTTAGAAATTGAGTGGGTGGCTGATTAAAGCCAAACGCGCAAAAGAAGAAACGCCACCATACTGACAACCGTCGTTAAGAGAACGTTTTTTGTCAAATAGGCGATCAACGCAGCCAATGTCGCAGCCAATAAAAATGGGTTTTGTACGCTGACACTGAGTTCCCCTTCGGGGATGAAGACAATCGGCGCCCAGATCGCGGTTAAAACGGCCGGACTCGCGTAGTTGAGAATCTTTTGTGTGCGCGTGCCAAGCTTTAATGGCAACTTCGGTTCGAGAAACAAGTATCGGCTTGTGAACACCAACAGCGTCATGAGTAAAATTGACAGCATAATCATTAGCGTTTCTCCTGCACTTGTTCGACAAAATAGCCTGTTAACATGGCTAAAATGCTCGAAATCATCAAACTTCCTTCTACTTGGTAATAGGTCAACGCGACTGAGCCTACCAAAGCCACTACGACGCTAGAAAGTACCGCTGCATTTTTAATCGTGGGTACGACAATCGCGATAAAGGTTGCGGCTACTGCAAATTCCAACCCCATTTCATTCAGTTCTGGGATTAGGCTACCCGCCACGATGCCTGTCAGCGTCGCAAGGTTCCAGAACAAATAGAAGCTCAATCCGGCCCCAAGTGCGTACCAGCGATTAAATTGTTCGTCAGAATGATGGCCAGCAATGGCAAACAGCTCGTCGGTTAACAGAAAACCAAGCGATAGCCGCCATTTAAGCGGAAGTGGTGCAATTTTACTGCGCATGGATACGCTGTAGAGAAAATGTCGTGAGGTGATGAAAAACGTGGTGAGCAACATAGTGGTTAGCCCCGCGCCCGCTTTTATCATTCCCATCGCGACGAGCTGAGCGGAACCCGCGAAAAGAATCGCGGATAACGCTTGTCCTTCTAGTGGGTGAAGCCCTGTATCGATCGCGAACGAACCTGCTAAGAGTCCCCAAGGCAGTACGGCAATACTCAACGGCATCATTGCGAGTGTGCCTTGCCAAAATAAAGTGGCTTTTGATTCTTCTTGTAACGGCAAAGTGTTATCCATTGTTTGTTCTTAATTGTTTTGAAGTCAGGCTATCAACGTAACGTGGTAGAGACATCTCGCCTTGTACGATATTGCGGATTTAGCTAAAGCGAAGATATTGGCCCGGCGTGACGCCCATGGCTTTCTTAAAGTGTCGATGCAGGTGGCTTTGATCATGAAAACCACATTCTTGTGCGACATCAGAGATTCTCTGCCCTTGTTTGAGCAGCTTCTTCGCCATACGTAAACGTTGCTGGATCTGGTAAGCATGAGGCGGAAAGCCAAATTGCTTTTGAAATTCGCGCAGTAAGTGAAAAGGGCTCAGCCCAGCCAGTTTCGCGAGTTCTTCCAGCGACACATCGGTTTGTGGAAAGTCTTCTAAAAACTCCTTTACAAGCTGTAACTGTCGTTGCGCTTTGGTGGATTCTTTTAGTGGTGCGCGGTGAGTGCTGTGTTTACTCGCCAATTTGATCAACGTGCCGTACACCAAGGTTTCTCGCAGCAGTCGATTGTCCGATTTTTCTAGAGTCTCAAACACCAAGCGCAATTGGCTTGCCAGTTCGGGATCATAAACCACAGGTTGAGGGAAATAGGGCAGCGCGATATTGGGTGAGCCAAGCTCTTGCCCCAAGGTTTGAAATTGTTCTGGCACAGGATACATTGCTTTGTATTCCCAGCCCCCCTCGGTTGCTGAATGGCCGTTATGCACTTCATCAGCGTTAACTAAGATAATGCTGTCTTGTGGTGCAATGTGGTTGCCGCCAGTGCGGAAAAATTGTTGAGCGCCTTTTTCGATCACACCAATGGTGTAGCCTTCGTGACTGTGCCGAGAGAAGTTCTGCTTTTCATACTTAGCATCTAGCAGCTCCAAGCCACCAAGTTCTTGAGCAATTTTGAATGTCGCGATTTCCTTGTTCTTTTTTTTCATTGTTTCCAATCTGCTCGAGAAGTCCGTCATACGAGTGTAACGTATCCATCGTGCTTATTTTTGTACAAAATTGCTATTCAGTATCGTTAAAAAGGTTAATTGTTTTCATATGAGTGAATTGGTGATTTATCCTTTCTAAATATGGCTGGATTTAAAGGTATTTAATCTGGCCGAGTTTGATTTATTGGTATAAGATTCGACGCCTTGTTGTAGAAAACCTGTTCCATCATGATCGATTTAGCTGTACTTCCTATTTATCTCACGGCGGTTATCGCCTTATTGCTTTTGCCTGGCCCTGATATGTTGCTGATTGCGAGCTCAAGTATGAGCTACGGCAGAAAGGTTGGCCTATTTGCCAGTCTGGGGAACGCGACGTCTGGCGTTATCCTTACTTTACTTGCTGCGATGGGGGTTTCAACCCTGATTGCGATGAGCCCGGTGGCACTTAAAGTGCTTCACCTTTTAGGCGGTGCATACCTACTCAAAATGGGGTGGGATTGTTTGAGAGCAGAAGCGTCTGCGGCACCAGAGCTTGATCAAAAAAATAAGATGGCATCGACCTACTATCAACGTGCATTAATGAGCAATTTACTGAACCCTAAAGCGTTGGTCTTTTTTGTGATGTTTTTGCCTCAGTTCGTGTCGAGCAATATTACCGCTTCTTCTGGCGAGCAGATGTTGGCGCTTGGTTTGATGTTGAACGTTCTTGGTCTTTTGTTCAACCTACTATTGGTCGCACTGGCTGGCACACTAGGTAAAGGGTTACTGGAGAATGATAAATTCCGCACTTACCAACACAAACTTATGGGGTTGGTGTTTGTGATTCTCGCTTTGTGGATGTTGAGCAGCTTCGTGCTATAAACCTATCAAATTCAATCGGAAAGCCAGCAATTGCTGGCTTTTTGTTTTAGGATAGAAACGTTTTCCAAGGAGAGGATGTATGAAACTTGAATTTTGTTTAAACCCAGACCAAGCCGATCTTGATTGCGTTCGTGATGGCATTCGATCATATAACCGCAAGCACTTACCTGAAGGAGAAGTGAATGCGGTGGGTTGCTTTGCAAAAGATGAAGACGGCAAAATCATTGGCGGCCTTACTGGGGAAATGTTTAAAAATACGGTTTTTGTGGAGTTCTTGTGGGTGGACGCAGAAAGCAGAACATCGGGCTTAGGCAGTAAACTGATGGCAATGTTAGAGCAGCATGTGAAGCCGTATGGCGTGACTCATATTTATTTAGATACTTACAGCTTCCAGGCGCTCGATTTCTACCTCAAATTGGGCTTTGAAAAAGTAGGGCAGTATTCCGGTTATCCGGCTGAGGGAATCCACAAATACTTCCTCCAAAAAGAAATCGCAGATTAGTCGCTACTGATGTTTAGCTTGTTAGAAATCCAGAAAAAGAGGCGCGAACAGCGCCTCTTTTGGTATGTAGTCATGAGCTTGCCATGACTACTCGTTGAGAGGGTTACAAGCTTTTTTGGTGTGCGTCGATCAGCGTGTTCATTTTGGCTTCCGCAGCTTGTTGCGCTTGCTCGTAGCTCATGTCAGCAGGGAAGTCACTGATGACTTCGTAGTAACATTTCAACTTAGGCTCAGTACCAGAAGGACGAACGATTACGCGAGATTTATCTTCAAGATGATAAATCAGCACATCACTTGTTGGTAAATCAATCGTCTCTTCTGAACCATCCTCAAATGTACGAACGGAAGTTTTCAAGTCCTCAGTAACCGATACTTTCTTGCCTGCAATTTCGCTCGGTGGATTTGCACGTAACTTGTCACCAATTGGTGGTGAGTTTGGATCCAACGCAATACTACGCTGAGCGTTAAAGTAAAAACCGTGTTGACGGTAAAGCGCTTCCAACTTGTCCCACAGTGTTTTGCCTTGTGCTTTGAGCTTTCCGGTTAATTGCGAAAACGCAACAATCGCGGACAAACCATCTTTATCCCACACCTTATTGCCAACGGTGTAGCCAAGCGCCTCTTCGTAAGCAAACAAGAACGGATGTTGCTCGGTTTCTTGGCTCATCGCGACGTTGGTTAGCCATTTAAAGCCTGTTAGCGTTTGGTAATACTCTGCGCCATGCGCTTTTGCGATGCTGCTCAAGAGACGAGATGACACGATGGTGTTACCGACCAGTGAGTTCGGCTGTTGCTCTAGCAAGTAATCACCAAACAATGAACCAACTTGGTCGCCAGTTAACATTTGGTATTCACCGTCTGGGCGTTTTACGGCGACGGCGAAACGGTCTGCATCTGGGTCGTTTGCACAGGCGATATCCGCATCTACGGATTTACCGAGCGCCATGACCATGTCCATTGCTCCTGCTTCTTCTGGATTTGGGAAGTTAACTGTAGGGAATGTGCCATCAGGTTCGCGCTGCTCCGCAACACTGGCCACTTTTTTAAAGCCAGCGTCAGCAAGTAACGTTTCTGCCATGTCTGCGCCAACACCGTGCATCGCAGTGTAAGCGATAGAAATATCGGTGTTGCTATCAGGAGTCAGTAGAGCATTTTCGTTCATGGTTTTACGGTAAGTTTGATAGTAGTCATCTTCCAACCAAACCAGTAAGCCTTGTTGTTTAGCATCGTCTAAAGACATCAACGGCAGAGGCTTTGTGGTCGCTTCATCAATTTTTGCCGCGATGCCCGAGTCGTGAGGTGGAATGATTTGCGCGCCATTTTCCCAATACACTTTGAAGCCGTTGTATTCGGGTGGATTGTGGCTAGCGGTTACAACAACGGCCGCTGCAGCATTCATTGTGCGTACACCAAAAGCAACAATAGGCGTTGCCGCGACTTGGTAGGTTAGGTAAACCTTGATACCGAGTGCTGTTAAGACAGAAGCAGTATCGTGCGCGAACTGTTTAGAATCTGGTCGGCCATCGTAACCAATAACAACGCCGCGACTCGCTGCATCTTGCACTTGTTCAAGCAAATAGTGGCCGAGACCTGTGGCAGTTTCTTGAATCACCAAACGGTTCATTCGGTTTGGACCTGCGCCCACTTTGCCACGAAGACCCGCGGTACCAAAGGCAAGACGGGAGCCGAAGCGGTCAGAAAGTTCTTGTTCATTATTCGTATCAACGAGGTGCTGAAGCTCTTCACGAGTTTTAGGGTCAGGATCTCGCGCTAGCCATTGAGTAATTAGTGCTGTCATATCTTTCATTCCTTAGCAGGGGGAGCCTACTTGTTTGGACACTTTTTCTGAAAAAGTATCCAATGTTTTCTTTTACTTTAATGTAAATGGTTCTCAATTCCATTTCAAAGAGGGCAATCGATAAACCGAACTTATTTTTTCTGTCTGAACAAAATTTAATCACATTTAATTTCTTGAAGAACTTTGGAACTATAACTAGCCTTTTAACATAAATATAACAAACTGTGTCGAAATCGTATTTTTTGTGATTTTTCGTAAAGTTGTTCGATATTTGCAATGGGACGCAAGGAAGCTCGCGCAAGCGTAGCGGCTGAGCAGAGGAGAGATCTTTTGAAAAGATTAGCGACTACTCTAGCCATACCACTGAGTGTGATTTTAATCACATTCTCCTCCTACGGTTGGTCAAAGGACAATGAACTCAACATGACCAAAGGGGTCACGGCGATAAGCGAGCAAGTGTATGAATTACATATGCTCATTTTCTACATTTGTTGCGCGATAGCCTTAGTTGTTTTTGGTGTCATGTTCTATGCCATCATCCGTCATCGCAAATCAAAAGGTGCAGTTGCCGCACATTTCCACGAAAGCACCAAAGTGGAAATTATTTGGACTGTTATCCCTATCATCATTCTTGTCGCGATGGCGATTCCTGCAACGAAAACTTTAGTCGCAATGGAAGACACTAGCCAATCAGATATCACCATTCAAATCACAGGTTCGCAATGGAAGTGGCATTACAGCTACTTTGGCGAAGATGTGGAATTCTTCAGCTTGCTCGCAACCAGCCAAAAGCAGATTGACGGTATAGAGATGAAAGGCGCGCATTACTTGCTTGAAGTGGATAATCCACTCGTGCTCCCTGTGAATCGTAAAGTGCGCTTTTTACTGACCTCAGACGATGTGATTCACTCTTGGTGGGTGCCTGATTTCGCCGTGAAAAAAGACACCATACCGGGTTTCATCAACGAGGCTTGGACGCGAATTGATGAGCCGGGCGTTTATCGTGGTCAGTGTGCAGAGCTTTGTGGACGCGCTCATGGCTTTATGCCAATCGTAGTCCATGCCATGCCGGAAGATGAATTCGATCAGTGGCTCTCGGGTAAGAAAGAAGAAATCGCGATGCAAAAAGCTGCGGCGCAAGAGGCGCTAACTCAAGACTTGTCGATGGATGAGCTCATGGTGCAAGGCGAAGCGATTTACTCGGCGCGTTGTGCTGTTTGTCACCAAGCCAATGGTGAGGGTATTCCGGGGGCGTTCCCTTCAATTAAAGGCAGTCCTGTCGCGACAGGTGATATCGCCGAACATATCGGCGTGGTTGTTGATGGCCGCGCAGGGACGGCGATGCAGTCTTTTGCTAACCAACTTAGTGATCAAGAAATTGCTGCGGTAATTACCTACCAACGCAATGCTTGGGGAAATGATACTGGCGATACGGTTCAAGCGGCCGACGTCAATGCCTTTAAGGCACAAAAAAGTGCCAAGGAGGAAATATGAGTAAGCCAGCAGACAAAGCCGTAAAATCGGCTCCCGTTGAAGCGCATACCGCAGCAAACGCAACAATTGCGCTAGACGACCACGATTCGCACGACGCGCCAAAAGGTATTGCTCGTTGGTTGTATTCCACCAACCATAAAGACATCGGCACGTTGTATCTTTGGTTTAGTTTCACCATGTTCCTAACGGGTGGTGCGATGGCAATGGTCATTCGTGCGGAGCTGTTTCAGCCGGGTTTGCAGCTTGTCGATCCGCAATTTTTTAATCAGATGACAACGGTTCACGGTTTGGTGATGGTGTTTGGTGCGGTCATGCCCGCGTTCACTGGATTAGCAAACTGGATGATCCCGATGATGATCGGCGCACCTGATATGGCGCTGCCACGTATGAATAACTTGAGCTTTTGGATTCTGCCTTTTGCGTTTCTCATTCTGTTGAGCTCGTTGTTCTTACCTGGCGGTGCTCCGAATTTCGGCTGGACGTTTTACGCGCCGCTATCGACTACGTATGGGCCAGACAGTACTGCGCTGTTTGTGTTCTCTGTGCATATCATGGGTATCAGCTCCATCATGGGGGCGATTAACGTCATCGTGACGATTGTCAACATGCGCGCACCTGGCATGACATGGTTTAAGTTGCCGATGTTTGTTTGGACTTGGTTGATCACTGCGTTCTTACTTATTGCCGTCATGCCAGTGTTGGCGGGTGCGGTAACGATGGTACTGACCGATAAGTACTTTGGTACCAGCTTCTTTGATGCTGCGGGCGGTGGCGATCCTGTGATGTTCCAACACATTTTCTGGTTCTTTGGTCACCCAGAAGTGTACATCATGATTTTACCGTCGTTCGGGATCATCTCTGCCATTCTTCCTGCATTTAGTGGCAAAAAGTTGTTCGGCTACCACTCTATGGTGTACGCAACATGCAGTATCGCGCTTCTTTCTTTCCTTGTGTGGGCGCACCACATGTTCACGACAGGCATGCCCGTGTTTGCAGAACTGTTCTTTATGTACTGCACCATGTTGATTGCGGTACCGACCGGAGTAAAAGTGTTTAACTGGGTCGCAACCATGTGGCGTGGCGCACTGACCTTTGAAACACCAATGTTGTTTGCGATTGCGTTTATTGTTCTGTTCACTATTGGCGGATTCTCGGGTTTGATGCTTGCTATTGTGCCAGCGGATTTCCAGTACCACGATACCTATTTTGTGGTTGCGCACTTCCATTATGTCTTGGTGTCTGGCGCGGTCTTCTCAATCATGGCGGCGTCGTATTATTGGTTGCCGAAATGGACGGGGAATATGTACGACCACAAGTTGAGTTTGTGGCATTTCTGGTGCTCAGTCATTTCCGTCAATGTCCTTTTCTTCCCGATGCATTTTTTAGGTTTGGCGGGTATGCCGCGAAGAATCCCTGATTACGCGATTCAATTTGCGGATGTGAACCAAATCGTATCTATCGGCGGCTTTGCTTTTGGTTTGTCGCAACTGATTTTCTTGTGGGTCGTGATCAAATGTATTCGTGGCGGAGAGAAAGCGTCGGCCAAACCTTGGGAGCGTGCAGAAGGATTAGAGTGGACTGTGCCAAGCCCTGCGCCTCATCACACCTTTAGTACGCCGCCTAAAGTGGATTAACGGGACGAGAGGCGAAGGACATGGCAGACAAATCATCCCACAAAAAGCTCACGATAAAGTTAGTGCTGGCCACTTTTGCCATGTTCGGGTTCGGTTTTGCGCTCGTGCCGCTCTATGACGTGATGTGTGATGCGTTAGGCATCAACGGTAAAACCAGTGATGTTGCAGCGATTCAACCTACGGGGATGCAACCCGATTTGAGCCGGACGATTCGTGTGGAGTTTATGGCACACGTCAACCCAGATATGCCGTGGGAGTTTAAGCCGAAAGTCATTTCGATGAATGTTCATCCAGGTGAGGTCGTGCAAACTGAATACTTGGCATTTAACGAAAGTGGACAAAGGCTGGTGGGGCAGGCGGTGCCTTCCGTTTCTCCCGGCAACGGTGCAGCTTACTTCAACAAAATAGAGTGCTTTTGTTTTACGCAACAACCGCTGGATGGAAAGCAGCACGCTCAGATGCCATTGATTTTCTATATTGAGCCCGATTTGCCGGAGTCAATACATACATTAACGCTGTCTTATACACTCTACAAACTTCCTCCTCCCACAGGCAGTTAGCCTCTCAAGGAGTGAGATACAGGCCAAATAGTGTCTGTAAGGAGAGAACTGATGAGTAATAAACCTGGAACCTATTACGTTCCTGCTCAAAGTAGTTGGCCGATCATTGGCGCGTTTGCTCTGTTTTTAGTCGCCGTCGGTGCGGGCATGACGGTGCAAGGTACTCAAAGCGATGGTGCGGTCGGTGTTGTTGGTCGCATTGTGCTTGCCGTAGGCTTTTTGTTTCTGCTTTACATGTTGGCAGGATGGTTTAGTAACGTCATTGCTGAATCGTTGACGGGTAAATACAGCGCGCAGATCACTCGATCATTTCGTCAGGGGATGAGTTGGTTCATCTTTTCAGAAGTGATGTTCTTTGGCGCGTTTTTCGGAGCGCTGTTTTACGCCAGAATGGTGTCTGTCCCTTGGTTAGGAGGGGCTGATAATAACCTCATGACCAATGAAGTATTGTGGCCAAGCTTTGAAGCAATGTGGCCGCTCACGACAACGCCAAGTGGGGAAAGCACCCAAGCGATGCCTTGGCAAGGTATTCCGCTCACTAACACCATTATTTTGCTTCTCTCTTCTATCACGTTACACATGGCACACATCAGTTTGGAGAAAAACCGACGCACAGCGTTAGTCGTGTGGCTTGAAATCACCATCGTTTTAGCGGGCTTTTTCTTGTTCTATCAAGCGAAAGAGTACATTCACGCTTATCAGGAAATGGGGCTCACGCTTCAATCGGGGGTTTATGGCAATACGTTCTTTATGCTTACTGGTTTTCATGGCATGCACGTTTGTCTTGGCACCATATTCTTAACCGTATTGCTGTTTAGAATCGCGAAGGACCACTTTTCTCCTACTAATCATTTCGCATTTCAAGCAGGCAGTTGGTACTGGCATTTTGTTGATGTGGTATGGCTATGCCTGTTTGTTTTTGTTTATGTGTTGTAGTGACAGAGTCAGTAAGGACGTGGATTGGGCGCAAGCCAACCCGAGCTCAACGCAATCAAAAGAAGGATGACCACTAACGCAGAAAACATCACACGACGACCGAGATAGTGGCTCATGGGTTTTATTGGCTTGTTCGGATTATCTGGGTCTTCTCGAACCATTTCGATAAGCGCTTTTGCGAGGTTGAAGATAATGAAAAGCAGCAAAAGGACCAGCGTTAATTTGAATAGGAATACGGTGGACATAGTACCTCCGGTTTCTTCGTCTTGGTTATCGCACAAGTTATGGCTATCGAAGCGGTTTGGTATTGCAGTTTGCTTAACTGTGGTTGTGTTTTCTCTGTTGGTCAAACTTGGATTTTGGCAACTAGAAAGAGGTCAGGAGAAACAAGCGCTTGAACAAGCGATACTCGCTCGGGCTGATGCCCCGTATCAATCTCTCACTTCTGTCCTTGATAACAATGACTGGCGAGAGGAGAGCGTGATTGGCGTGAAAGTGCAAGCGGAGGCAAAGCCAGAACCGTTGCCAGTAGTTTTGCTCGATAACCAAACCTTTCAAGGCAAAGTGGGTTATCTCGCATACCAAGTGGTTTCTGTCGGTCAGGATCCAATAACCTTAGCGCTTTTAGAATTGGGTTTCGTCGAAGGGCGGCGAACTCGTGATTCTTTACCAACCGTAACGACGTTGAAGAGCCCCACAAACGTAACCGGACGTTTATATCGCAAATCAATGAATCCGTTAAGCTCAGAATTGATGCCAGAAATGGGAGAGGGGATTCGAGTCCAAAACCTCAATATTTCCGAGCTCAATGAGTTGTTAAATGTAGAGCTGATGCCGGCTGTGTTGCAGCCAGACAACCTAGAAAACTGGGCATATCCATTTCCTTGGAATCCACTTCCACTGACGAGCGCGAAGCATTTTGGGTATGCCGTACAGTGGTTTGTGATGGCTGGCGTGTTCTTACTGCTCACAATGGTTGTGTGTATTCGATGGTTTAGAAAAGCGGCATCACAAGGAGGTGAGGCATGACATCTCAAGTTACAAAAGGGCGGTTTGTGCTGATCGCACTGATTTGCTTATTCGCCTTACCAGCGATTGTTGCAAAGTTGATTTTGGCGCAAGGCTGGTACGAAACGGGCGTGACAAACCGAGGAAAGCTCATCGAACCGTACACAACGTTAGCGCAGTTAGGCCAATCTGCTCCATCGGCGGTGCACGGTTGGCAACTGGCTTATGTGGTGCCTGATTCTTGCGACAGCCAATGTCAAAGACAGCTCTATTTACTCAAACAAAGCCATGTTGCTTTAGGCAAGTATCAAGAACGCGTTGTGCCAGTTTTGTGGACTTCTACAACATCAGACACGATAGAAATGCCGATGGAAACCATGGCGATGAATGAGAACGTGGCGGCAAAAGTGCAACAAGGGCAAGTGCTGATTGTGGATCCTCTGGGGCAGCTGGTGATGTCGTACACCGCAGAGCCAAACGAAGATTTGGTCAAACTCAGCAAAGATATGCTGGCGGATTTGCGTAAGTTGCTCAAATTGTCGCGAGTCGGATAGGGAGCGTATCATGACGTTAACAAAGTTGGTTAGATTAAGTTTGTGCCTGACGTTAGTCGTCATCATGTTGGGGGCCTATACCCGTTTGTCGGATGCGGGTTTGGGATGTCCTGACTGGCCGGGGTGTTATGGTCATTTTTCTGTACCACACCATGAAGACGATGTTCTGCGCGCCAACATCAATTTTCCAGAACGCGAGATTGAGCATGAAAAAGCGTGGCTAGAGATGATTCATCGCTATTTTGCTGGAACACTCGGCATGGTGATTTTTGCTATTACCGTTATTGCTATTCGAACTGAACGCGTGAACCCATCCATTCCTATTCTGCTCAGCTTTTTAGTTGTGGGGCAGGCGATGTTAGGTATGTGGACGGTGACTCTAAAACTGATGCCTGTCATTGTCATGCTTCATCTGCTTGGTGGGTTCACCTTACTCGCGCTGCAAGCGGTGTTTTATTGCCAACTGAAAGCGAGAGACAATCTTTATTTTTCCCCCTCCTCTCGGTCGGTTAGGTTGTTTTCAGTGTTTTCCTTTTTGGTTGTGTTCTCCCAAGTGTTGCTCGGCGGTTGGACTTCATCGAACTACGCGGCTTTGATGTGTACAACGTTGCCCATTTGCGAAGGAGATTGGGTGAATTACTTGGATTGGAAAGAGGCGTTCTCTTTCTGGCAAACGGGGCACGACAATTATGAATTTGGTGTGTTGGAATACCCCGCGAGGATGACAATCCATGTCTCTCATCGAATCGGCGCGATGGTCACCGCAGTGGTTGTCCTGACGTATTGTGTTGTGTTGATGAAACAAGACTCGCACCATTCTCAGAAAGTCGGCATGTGGCTCGGTATGGCGCTGGCCTGCCAGATTACGCTTGGTATTAGCAACGTGGTGTTTCAGTTACCGATTTACATCGCAGTGGCTCATAACCTAGGTGCTGCAATCATGTTGAGCCTGATTTGTGTCAGTCAGTTTTATTTGTGGCAAGGAAAAGCCGATTGGAATTATGCAGTGAAAGGAGTTCGCTATGAGTAAGGAAATTGCGTTAACACTCGATAGTCGAAAGCGTCTCGGCTCAACGTACTTAAAACTGACTAAACCTAAAGTTGTCGCGCTAATGTTAGTCACCGCCATTGTTGGCATGAGCTTGGCTCCGGTCACTGATTTTCCTTGGATTCAAGCATCCATCGGATTGATTGGAATAGGACTAATGGCTGGTTCTGCCGCGGCATTTAATCATCTTATTGACCGCAGAATTGATGCAAGAATGGCTCGTACTCATACGCGTCCTTTACCGTCGGGAGATACCAATCCCTTGTCGGTTGCGATTTTTGCTGTGGCAATAGGCGTGGTTGGTTTTGTACTCCTATATGCTTGGGTAAACGCGCTCACAGCGTGGATGACGTTTTTGAGTTTACTGGGCTATGCGGTGGTTTACACCATGTATTTGAAGCGAGCAACGCCGCAAAATATTGTGATTGCTGGCATTGCCGGTGCGATGCCGCCACTCTTAGGTTGGACAGCGGTGACGGGTGAGCTGCATGGTAACGCTTGGCTATTGGTAATGATCATTTTCATCTGGACACCGCCGCATTTCTGGGCGCTTGCGATTCATCGAGTTGAAGATTACCGCAAGGTCGATATTCCTATGCTGCCGGTAACCCATGGCATTGAATACACCAAAACGTCGATCTTACTTTACACGGTATTGCTCACATTGGTGTGCGTGATGCCTGTATTGGTGGGGATGGTCGGTTTTATCTATCTCTTTTCAGCATTGCTGCTAAATGCGGGTTTCATTTATCACGCGTGGAAACTCAAGTTTGCACCCGAGCCTAATAGCGCAATAGAGACATTTAAGTTCTCCATTTATCATCTGTTGGCGCTGTTTGTTGCGCTCCTAGCCGATCACTATATTGGAATGGTGTTGCAGTAAGCGAATAACTTAATGGTATATCTGCTAATAAAAAACGCCGCGAAAATTGCGGCGTTTTTTATTGTACTAGAGGGGAGATTACTGAATCTCTAACAACTCAACATCAAAAATCAAAACACTTGCAGGTGGAATTGGACCCGTTCCATTTTTGCCGTAGCCAAGTGTGCTCGGTACAAATAGACGGATTTTCTCGCCCACAACCATGTATTGAAGACCTTCTTGCCAGCCTTTGATTACTTGGTTCAAACCAAATGTAATTGGCTCGCCACGATTTACTGAACTATCGAAAACAGTGCCATCGATAAGCGTGCCGTGGTAGTGCACTTTCACTTTACTTGTTGCGGTTGGGTGAACGTCACCTGTACCTTTTTCTAGTACTAGGTATTGAAGTCCGCTCTCTGTGGTGATCACGCCTTCTTTTTTCGCATTTTCTAGTAGGAAAGCTTGGCCTTTTGCAAAGTTCTCATCTGCCACTTTGTGGTTTGTCCAAGTGCGGTAAATGAAAAATGCAGCTAAAACAAAAATAATGATAGGAAACAAAAATTTAGACACGTTGACTCCTTGTCTATTTAGGTTGCTTAAGCAAATAGTTAATAGTTTCTGCCATTGCCTCAACGCTGTCATGGCCGCCAGTAATCACTTGGTACTTACCGTTTACGATAAACGCTGGCACAGAATTGATTTGGCCACGAGTAGTGATGGATTCAGCTTTAGTGATGTATTCAAACAGTTTTTCCTGTTGAGCTTCATCAAGATGGTATGGGCTGATCAAGTTACGAGATTCAAAAGCTTTCTCTACCGCTTGTTGACGCTCTTCTGCTGTTGCATCTGCGCCCATTTGAACCGCTGCAAATAAATCAGCCATGAATGCTTTATCTGGTGTTGCGTCGAGCTGCATGACAGCAGTGTAGAAGATAATTGCGCTGATCTGAGCACTTTCATTGAAAGTCACGTGCATCTTTTCAACTTTTTGCTCTGTTAGCGATTCAATTTGAGGGACAAACTCTTCCATTGAACGACAATGGCCGCAAGTTAGGGCAAAAGCTTCGGTTAGTGGCGCCAGATTGTATTCTTGAAGAGAAACAGGCAACACTTCGTATTGCTTACCTTGTTGTGGCTGACTATTGCCGCTGTCACATGCTGACAGAGCCGCAATAGCGGCAAATAAAGCGACGCCTTTTGAGATAGTTTTAAACATAACAACGCTCTGAATGAGAAATTTACGGTAGTTTATCGGTTAACGATAGCGACTAAAACCATTAAATAACAATAAAGTGAGACGATTAGTAACAGATTGGTGTGGATATAACCGAATAGTGACATGGTGTTAGCAAATTGGATGTTTACTGTTTTGCAGCTTAGGCGACAAGCCCGAACTGAGAATGGCACGAACGGTGCATATAAAACAATCAAATAGCGAAAAACACTAAAGAATATGTGTTTTTCGTCGACATAGTGAACAAGAATTCTTTCTACGTTGGTAACGGTATGAAGCATTGGTTTTTCATTGTCTGTGGCATTCTTAGTGGGTGTAGCAGCCTTAATCCAGACATGGTTCCGGGTGGGAATATGTTGGATACAGCCCCAAAAACAAACACAGAGCTGAGACACCCTGAGTGGGGGTATGCGAGTGCATCTCACGTTTCGACGGCTCCACGTGTCAACCAGACGGCGAGGGCGGCCGAAAAAAAGTCTAACAACGTGACCTCACTAGAAATGTTCTTGGATAGACACAATATCCCGCATGAGACGATAGGTGGTGGTCACCTTATGATTCGTTTAAAAGAGCAAGTGCATTTTCAGACGGGGTCGGCGCAATTGTCGTCAAACTCACAAGATTGGTTACGAAAGCTGGGGCACTATTTAGCAGGCAGAACCGATGTGGATGTGGTGATTGATGGCCATGCCGATAGCACTGGTGCGGCGAGTTTCAATGATACGCTCTCCGAAAAACGAGCTCGTGAAGTAGAAAAACAAATGCTAGCGAGTAGCATTCCGCGTCAGCGCGTTTTCTCTCGCGGATTCGGCGAATATGTGCCGCAATGTAGCAATGCCACATCAAGCGGTAAAGCGTGTAACCGACGTGTTGAGTTGATGCTGATTGTCGATGAGTAGGCCGCCAGTCGGTTTAGAAGCAAAAACATCAAAATAGAAAAGAGGCACCAAATGGTGCCTCTTTTACATCCGCCAATGTTCTTAGGGGGAACTAGGCAAATTCTTTTTCAAGATAAGCGACAATGTCTGATGACTCATAAAGCCATTGCGTTTCGCCATCTTTTTCAATACGAAGACAAGGCACTTTCACGCGACCGCCACCTTGTTCAAGTTCAGCGCGGTGAGTTGGGTCATTCTTCGCATCACGTAATTCGATATTAACGGATTGTCGTTTCATCGCACGTCGTACTTTGACGCAAAAAGGGCAAGCTTCAAACTGATATAACGCGTATTGCTTTGCTTTGTCATCGACGTTGTTCTGCGCTTCGTTAGTGCGTTTGATGCCACGAGGAGAAAAGACAGCGTTCAGCAATAAAATGACTTTGCCTAAAATCCAACGGATAAACTTCATAATGATCCCTTGATGCTCAGTGGATGAATGTCCTTAACAATGCAAACATGATGCTTGTTGCATTGAAGACGCAGTCTATCAGTTGTTTCGGATTGATAAAACCATGTATTTTATAAGGAAAAGAGTCGCTTCAACCAGCCGAAAAAGCCATTTGATGCTGTTGGGTTTGCCTCTTTACCTAAATAGAAGCTTTGCATTAGCTCTGTTCTGAACGCGTCAACATCAATACGTTTAATCACAAGTTCGTGCTGTAATGTGTTTTGTGTCTGCTCCGCGTGATCGTGCGCTAAGCTAAAATCCATGTTCAGATAGCCTTGAGTGAAGAGCCACAAATGGGTGATCAGAACAAGATCTTCTGCCGATTGATTGGTGAATTTGTCTGCCTGCTCATCCCCAAGCGTATCTGCCAAGACCTTTTGCATTTGCTGTGTCGAATGAGCGTGTTGTTCATACAACGCACTTGCTTCGATATGGGATTTCGTCAGGAGCCCGAGTAGGTGAAGCACTGGATTCGTTGCTGGCTTGTTTTCACATACGCGTGCAAACAACGGAGCTTGTTCTTTCAACCAACGCTTCTTGGCAGCTTTATGCTCATCAACGAAGGGAATCTTTTTGATTCCCATTTGTTTAATCAGTTCACTAAGGGGCGTCATGACTTTGCAGTTCCTTCACTGTTACTTCGACGTGTTGATCGTTCACATCAACAAAAATAGAGGTGCCGGTAATCATAACAGAAAGGTTTGTACCACGGTCAAGGTGCTGACAAATCATATCGATAGCGTCGTAGTCAAAGCTTTCTACGCTTACTGGAAGCATTGAAAACTTACCTGACATTTTCTCCCACCACACCGGTGCTTTAGTATTGTACGTATAGACCTTGACCTGCTTGGCAAGGCGAGAGGCTTTTTTGATTCGATCTGGTTCGGGTTCGCCGATCTCAATCCAATGCGTGATGCTTTGGTCATCTGCAACATGCCATAAATCTGGCTCTTCCGTGGTTGAGAGGCCTTTGGTAAATTCCAAGTCTTTTTGGGCATTGAGGCAGAAAGCCAAGATACGAGCCAGCATGCGTTGAGGTTTTTCAGAGGGATGCAGAGCGATAGTAAGGTTCTTGGAATCGTAGTAATCGTTATTCATATCGGAAAGAGCGATACGAAATTTATAAATGGTTGGTTTTAGAGCCATGGGTTTATATCGTTTTTATGGGCGAAAATTTGCTTTGGGCAAAAAAATAGCCAGCTTAAAAGCTGGCTATCATATCAAATTCTTTAAGAATTAAAGTACTTTGATTTGCTCTGCTTGAGGGCCTTTTTGACCTTGAGAGATAACAAATTCTACTTTCTGGCCTTCAACTAGAGTACGGAAGCCGTCACCAGTGATTGCAGAGAAGTGAGCAAATACGTCAGGACCGTTTTCTTGTTGGATGAAACCGAAGCCTTTAGTTTCGTTGAACCACTTAACTGTGCCAGTAGCTGTGTTAGACATGTCTATTTCCTAAATATCTAAATTTGTGTAATCTTTCGCCTCAACGGCGCTTATAGCGTGGAAAAATAAATTGCTATTGCGTACCACAGGACGACGGAGTTACAAGAAATCCAACGAAATGTGAAAACAAAGAACTTTCTTTCTAGCCGTGTTTGAGTCTAGGTTAAATCCTGTAGGAGTCAACATATATTAGTGCTTTATGGAGAAATATTTGTATTTAGTCACTATTTAACCGGCATGTTTTTGATTAAATTTCAAATAAATGACGTAGAAGTGAAGTTTTTAAGCATAAAATACGAGGAATTCTACAAATTTGACTTCTTTATATAATTATTGTCCAATCTGGTTCGACCATTAAGGAGGATTTATGGCAAAAGCAAAATGTAATCCTCAGCCGAATGAATTTAACAAAGACACCGAATTCGGCAGAGGCGAGATTAAAGACAATGCGCTAAAGGCAGTTGTTACCAGTCAGTTGTTCAGAACCCGAGTCGTCAAAGCGAAAAAAGGTAAAGGCAGCTTCAACCGCAAAATGAAGCACCGAGGCAAAGAGCCCTATTCAAAGTTCTCACCAAAGTGGATTTTGAATAGGGCTTTTTTCATGCTCAGAGTCAAAGAATTGTTTGACCGAAAAGTTTCTGTTCAGGCCTATTGCTCATAAAAATCAATACTTAGCTGTCAAGTTTGCGCTAACCATTTGATGCTGAATTCAGATGGAGATCGTATCCTGATTGACGATAGCTCTCAGCGCGCTGATCGACTCAACTGTTAGGTGTGAACCTTCATCGATTGATTTCATAAACTCGTCCACTTCCAATAGTTTCGACATCGAACTGAGAAAGCCTTGGTTGATGATCTCGATAAATGAGCGAGTTTCGGTCGTTAGGGATTGGTTGCTCAGAACTACGTGGTTGATTTCATCAATCGACGTGCTGGTTCGAGTTGCTAAAGTTCTCACTTCATCCGCAACCACTGTAAATCCTCGTCCATGTTCACCAGCTCTAGCTGCTTCAATCGCTGCGTTTAGAGCTAGGAGATTGGTTTGTGAGGCGATGCTGTCGATCACTTTGACGATTTCAGTGACTTGCTGCGAGGTTTTAAATAGCTCTTGAACTTTATCGTCACAAGCGGTGACGGCACTCAGTACTTCTTCAATCATGGTGCGAAACTCATTCAGAGAATGTTCTGCGCCGCAGACGTTTGATGTGGCTTCTTCGCTGGCATTTCTCGCGATAAAAGAAGAGTCGGCTATCGCTTGAGAGATGTTTAAATCCCTTTGAACTTTATCAGTGATGTCAGATGCAAATTTGACGACTTTGATGACGTTGCCCAACGGATCGTAGATGGGGTTGTAAGTGGCTTCAATGTACACTTTGTCACCTGAGGCTGAACGCCTTAAAAATTGTCCGGACTTAAACTGGCCGGCGGCGAGATCTTTCCAAAAGCCGGGATTTTCTTGGTAAAAATCGTCAAAGCAAAATAGTTTGTGATGTTTTCCTTGAACATCGCTCAACTCGTATCCCAAGGTTTTTAAGAAGTTTTGGTTGGCGGTCAGAATGTATCCTTCACGGTCGAACTCAATCGTGGCTAGAGACAGATCTAACGCGTTCAAAATGGCTTCTTTTTGCTCTGATTCTAGCCGCTGTTGTGTCACGTCTGACGCGATCTTGACTACTTTTTCAATTTGTCCGTGTTCAGATTCAATAGGAAAGTAACTGGCTTCAAGTACCAGTCTTTCACGTTGCGAGGTTAGACGCTCAAACGTACCGCGTTTATGCTTACCCATTTTTAAGTCATCCCAAAATTGTTGGTATCGAGGGGACTGAACATAGTCTCGGTCACAGAAAATCGAATGATGTTTTCCAACAACCGCTTCTCGTGTGTATCCGACACAAGAAAGAAATAAATCATTCGCATTGAGAATGATGCCTCTCGTATCAAACTCAATCATTGCCATACTATCGGATAAGCCTTTGATGAAGCGACGGTATTCACTTTCTGCTTCTTGGTTTCGAGTTCGCAAGCCAAACATTTTGAATTCCTTTTCTAAATGAGCTTTTCAAGAATTTAGTTTTCGCTATTTTTTCGATGTAAGTATTTGTAAATAAAGTTGTCAGTATGTAAATTTAGGCGTACATGTGCATAAAGCAAATGGCAGCAGAGTCAATTTTGTCGCGTTTTTGGCGAATGTTTGATGGCTTTGATTCACGTTTGGGAAATAACTGTATGCAAAACAAAGGGGTGGAAGGTCACTTCTTCACAAGATGTATAGAAAATTTCTTTTTAAGAAATTGTTCAATTGAGCTTATTAATGAAGTGCACATAAACAAATTAGTGACTTCGTATTCAAAGTAAGAATAACAAAAAAGTACCAAATTTGTATTAAAAAGTACTAATTTAGATTCATATCAATAAGCATCTCATTTCGTTATTGATGGGTCTGCTATATCTTTATTCGAATCAAACAGCAGACATTGTTTTCAAAAAAAGACTGGTGAGTAGTGGGTATGGCATCAACAAGTTTTAGTACTTATGGTTACAAGTGCACTAGGGCGTGTACTTCGTTGTTATTACTATGGCTTGCCATGTGTTCGTACAGTTTCGCTCACCAAACTAAAGTCGATACATTGATTGTCACCAATTCTAAGGCTTGGAAGCCGTTCTCATATGTCTCACAAGATGGTGAACCCAAAGGCATCCTGATTGACTTTTGGCGAGAGTATGCCGAAAGAAATCACGTTCGTGTTGAGTTCCTGCTGCTCGATTGGGAAGAGTCTTTGCGTGCAGTTAAGGAGGGGCGTGCGGATGTTCACGCTGGTCTGATTTACTCTGAGGCTCGCGATAAGTACCTTGATTTTGGTGCGGTTATCATGCCTATTCAAACCAAGTTGTACGTCAATAAAGATATGCTAGCCGTTGATATTAAGGGCGTTCTTACTGGAGAGGTAGAGCTTCCTATTGGCTTGGTAAAAGGCAGCTATGAAGCGGAATTTGTGCGTGCCAACTACCCTAGAGCGTCGCTAGTGGAATATTTAAATAACGATGCGATGATCCGAGCTGCCGTCGAGAAAAATATCTTGTACTTTGTCGCCGATTTGCAAGTGGCTAACTTCCACATGGCGACAACACCCGATGCAGGCATGTTTGTGCCTACCCTCAATCTGTACAGCAAAGATCTGCGCATTGCGACAGGCGAGCACAGTTCGATTCCAGTAACGAAAATCTCCCACGACTTTGAAAAAATCATCGACTCAGACAAAGAACGGATCCTCAATCGGTGGAGTTTAGTCAAGACGGTATATCCCATTTACCTGTTGCCAATTGCCATTTTCATCATGGTTATTGCCACGCTTTACCATATCTTCACCCTTAAGCGAATGGTGACTCTACGAACAAAGCAGCTCACCTTAGCAAATCAGCAATTGCTTGAACTGACGCTGACGGATCCGCTCACCAAACTTTATAATCGCAGGCATTTGATCGAGCGATTGGCAACGCTGAGTTCATTGCAAAAAAACGTAACCGTGATGGTGTTTGATATTGATGACTTTAAATCGATCAACGACAAATACGGCCATTTAATCGGTGACCAAGCGATTGTCGCTGTTGCCGACACGGCAAAATCGCTGACTGACGAACGAATAACCTTAGCGCGAATCGGTGGTGAGGAATTTGCGTTGGTGACTGCCTCTCTATCTGAAAAAGAAGCTGAAACGCTTGCAAAGGCGATTTGCAGCTGTGTTTACGATCGACCTGTTTTACTCAATGGGCAAGCGATCCATGTCAGCGTGAGTTTGGGTTGCGCCTATTATCGCGAGTTCAAAGGCATCATAAACTTGCACGAAGCCGACCAACTCATGTACTGCGGCAAAATGAATGGTAAAAACTGCGCGATGTTCAAAGTGATCGATAAAAGCAAAGTTGAGCCTCTTCTTCGTCAGGTGCCTTAAGTTTTTGCGTAGTGAATCGCTATTTCGATTTTTCCTCTTGCTATACTCAATTGAATTTCAAGTTTTTATTGCCGCTTTTCGTTTCTGAGATTAGCTCAAAGACTTAGAGGAAAGTTATGCCAAAAGCTGTCGCCGCTCTGTTGTTCCTGCTCTTCACTTCACTTTCGTATGCCGAAAGTGCTTTCGATATTGTCCAAAAATCAGACCAAGCAATGAGGGGAAAATCCAGTTATAGCGAGGCAACCATGGAGATCGTTCGTCCTGATTGGACACGCTCTATGACGATGAAAAGTTGGACAAAAGGCACGGAGTTGTCGATCGTGTTGGTAACCGCGCCAGCCAAAGATAAAGGCAGCGCATCGCTAAAGCGTCATAGAGAAATGTGGAATTGGGTGCCGAGTATTGAGCGCATAATTAAAATCGCGCCTTCTATGTTGAGCCAATCTTGGATGGGGTCGGATTTTACTAATGATGATCTGATCAACCAATCATCAATCGTTGTGGATTATCAACACGCTTTAGTCGGCAATGACAGCTTTGAGGGGGATAAAGTCTGGGTCATTGAAGCGACAGCTAAACCTGATGCGCCTGTTGTTTGGAACAAAGTTTCGTTGTGGATTTCTCAGTCGACGTATTTGCAACGCAAAGTGGAATTTTATGATGAATTCGATGAACGAGTGAATGTGTTGACGACTTACGACGTTAAAGAGCTAGGCGGTAGAAAGATAGCGACGCGAATGGAGATGAAACCCGTCGATAAACCGGGGAATAAAACCATTTTTACCACGCATCAGGCACAGTTTGACTTCGATATAAATGATGACTTTTTCTCGCAGCAGCAAATGAAATCCCTGCGTGATTAACTTGCGGTAGAGACCAACAAAAGAGAGGGGTGAGAAGCGGATGCTCATCAAACTTGCATGGCGCAATTTATGGCGGCAAAAAAGGCGGACGTTACTGACGGCCACTGCTCTCGCGCTAGTGCTTTTTCTCTCCTTACTCACCAGAGCCTTCCAAGAAGGTAGCTACAGTTCCAACATCAAAAACGCCGCAAAGTTTTATACTGGGCTTATTCAATTGCAAAACCCTGAGTTTGGCGACTCATCTAGCATTGATGATGTGCTTCCTCAAACCGATGCCTTTATTTCTGCATCTAAAGCAAACTCGAATATCGATGTCATTCTTCCGCGTGTTGAATCCTTTGCCTTGGCGGCGAAAGGGGAGCGTTCGAAAGGTGTCATGGTTCTAGGCGTTGATCCTGAATCAGAAAATGCGTACTCCCACATTAGTGACAAGTTGGTTCAAGGTGAGTTTATCGCCTCTGGGCAAAATGCGGTTTTGGTCGGTGGCGGTTTAGCGCAGTATCTTCGCTTGAAGATTGGCGATGAGTTGGTGTTGTATGGGGCTGGGTATCGTGGTCAGACGGCTGCGGGGTTGTATCGTGTCGCTGGAATTTTGCATTTCCCGTTACAGCCGTTGGATTCCCAATTGGTTTATATGCCTCTTGATACCGCTCAGACATTGTATTCACTTGATAAACAAGTGACGGCATGGGTGCTCAATACTTCAAATTTACGCGCATTGCCCAGTGTGATTGAGCAATTAAAGCGAGATTACGGCAATAGCGTCGCCGTAAAAGGCTGGCAGGAGTTATCGCCGGAGCTTTCTCAACAAATCGCATTAGACAAAGCTGGCGGGATCTTCCTCATCTACATTCTGTATGGCATCGTTGGTTTTGGTCTATTCGCGACGATTTTGATGACGACGTTAGAGCGCCAGCGTGAATTTGCCGTGATGTTGGCCACTGGGATGCTCAGGAGCAAGCTGATTGGTTTAATTTCAATTGAATCGCTTTTCATCGCCATTATTGGCATTGTTTTGGGTTTGATTGTCAGTGCACCTGTGCTTGGCTACTTCTATTTTAATCCCATTGAAATCACTGGAGAAGCCGCTCAAGTCATGTTGGAAAGTGGTTTTGAGTCCATTGTGCCTGTTTCTCTCGATCCTCACTTGCTGCTTAACCAAATTATCGTGGTTCTCATCATCTTATCCTTGTGCCTTGTCTACCCGATGATTCGTCTTCTTCGTTTACCTATCGCCAGTGGGCTGAAAGGGGGCACGCATGTTGATTAAATTGGCTTGGCGTAATCTTTGGCGGAACAAACTAAGAACGTCCATCATGCTTGGCGCGATGGTGTTTGGTTTGATGGGTGTTGTCGCCATGATCGGATTTATGAATGGTTTAGTAGACAGCATGATCAAAAATGCGATTGCTTGGCAAACCAGCCATTTGCAGATTCATCAAAGTGCGTATCTCGTTAATCCTGAACTGAAAGACATCATACCTGACTCGCAAAGCATCGTGACAACGTTAGAAAAGCATCAAAGCGTGAAAGCCGTATCGGAGCGGTTTCTCGCCGATGGCATGATAGCTTCTGCTCGCAGTTCTCGCGGTATTCGTATTAATGGTATTTATCTTGAACAAGAGCAGAAGATAACGCCGCTTTCTGAGCATATCATCGATGGTTATTGGTTGGATGAAGAGGACCGGAATCCCATTCTTGTATCGCAAAAGACGGCGAAAAGATTGAAGCTACGGGTCGGTTCAAAAGTCATTCTGACGCTTTCAGATATCAATGGGGATGTCTCTGGCGCTGCGTTTAGAGTGAAAGGCATCTTCAAAACACCGTCCACGACCTTTGATGACGGCAACGTGTACGTCCGTAAAGCTGACCTAGAGAAAATTGCAGGGATAGCAGGGGCGCATGAAATCGCCATTTTGCTCAACGCCAATGATGACGACGTGTTGCAAAATATCGTGTCGTTTACCCGAACCTTGATCGACGATGGTTCAGGAAAGCCGTTAACGGTAAGAACATGGCTAGAAATTCAACCCCTGCTTTCGACTATGATGAGCTCGATGGATATCTCCAACCAAGTCATGCTGGTGGTGTTCGTGTTGGCTATGACGCTTGGCATTATCAATATCATGCTTATGTCGGTATTTGAACGAACCAGAGAATTCGGAGTGCTGATGGCAGTGGGCATGCAGCAACACAAAATTCGTATTTTGATCACGTTGGAAACCATGTTCCTTGGTTTGACGGGATGTGCTTTAGGGTTATTTGGCAGCGCTGCCATGATAAAGCTTCTCAGTGTGACGGGATTGTCGCTTGGAGGGCTGGCCGATGGTTTAGGTGCATACGGCGTCGATACTCTGCTTTATCCCCGTGTTTCGTTTTACGAATATCAAATGATCATTGTGGCGATTTTTATGGCCAGTCTGTTTGCGGCTCTGTATCCCGCACGACAAATTCTCAAGCATCGACCGGCTGATGCCATGGGGGAGAAGACCTGATGACAATTAAACTTGAGCGACTGACGAAAACTTATAATCCAGACAGCGATTTCCCTGTGCATGCGGTACAACACGTTGATTTAGAAATAAAACAAGGAGAGTTTGTCGCCATCATGGGGCCTTCTGGCTCGGGTAAAACAACATTGCTCAATATGCTTGGCGGCATTGATGCTCCAACTTCAGGCAGCGTTGAAATCGATGGGTGTTTAATTTCAGAGATGTCGGAGAAAGAGCTGATCGCCTATAGACGAGACAATATTGGTTTTATCTTCCAAGACTACAGTCTTCTTCCTGTTTTGACCGCGTTGGAAAACGTCGAGTTTGTGATGCAGTTACAAGGCAAAACGGAACGAGAATGCCGAGAGCGTGCCATGTCTCTCCTTGATCAAGTTGGTTTAGCTCAGCAGATGCACAAGCGTCCGAGCAAAATGTCGGGTGGTCAGCAACAGAGAGTCGCTGTCGCTCGGGCACTTGCACCTAAGCCTCGCTTTGTCATGGCAGATGAACCGACCGCCAACTTAGACGCAAAGAGTACTTCGGAGTTACTCGACATCATGGAGCAACTGAGCGAACAAGAGGGCACGACATTTATTTTCTCGACTCACGACCCGAGGGTCATCAAACGAGCCCATCGTATTATTGTGTTTGAAGACGGACGCCTCGCGAGAGATTTCGCCAACATCGGTAGCACGGCAGAGAAGTTTCATGCGTAGCGGCTTACACATTCGTTTTTCTCCGCTATGGATGGTGGTGGTTAGTCAGGCATTAAGCCTTTCCTTGCTTGGCTTTTTCAGCTTTTGTGCTGTTGCCAATATCCCTGGTTTACAACCTCAAAAATCTTGGGATTTTGATGGTTATATTAAGTATATGGCAACATACAGCATGCCAGATGATCAAAGCAATACGCTCGATCATCTGCTGCACAATCGTCTGAATTTTGAATACCGTTTTTCTCCAAACTGGCGTGTTAATGTTGGCTTGCGAAACCGAGCTTTGTGGGGCGATGCGTTAGACATTCCTCAATATCCCGAACTTGTCGCGCTAGATAATGGCTACTTTGATTTGAGCAAAAACTGGCGCGAAGACGACGTTATTCTGAATTCTCAATTTGACCGATTGTATGTGAGCTGGAAGAGCGACGATTGGAGTGCCAGTGTCGGGCGTTTTCGTATTAACTGGTCCATGAACACCATCTGGAACCCTAATGACGTTTATAACGCGTACTCGATTTACGACTTTGATTATGAAGAGAGAGCGGGCACCGATGCCATTGTGGTCAGCAAAAAACTTGGTTTTGCCGACGGCTTAGATTTGGTGTTCTCTCCTTCACAAGAATCTGGGCAAAACAGCGCTTCGCTGCGCTATTTTTCAAATGTTTCTGGGTGGGATTATCAAATTATCGCAGGTCGAGCACGGACGGATTACATTCTTGGAGCTGGATTTGCGACCGATGTTTACGATGCAGGACTGCGAGGTGAGTTAACTTGGTTTGATCCAATAGACGCTGAATATCAAGGTGAGCCAACGCAGAATAACACTGTAGCGAGCTTAGAAGCGGATTACAGTTTTGGTGGTGTTCGTAACTGGATGACAAGAGGGGCTTGGTTGTTTATCTCGAAACCTCAAGATGCCAACAGCGCGCTTGCCTATCTCAACTTGCCGCTGAACGCTAAAACCCTGAGCTTTACTAAAAATACCTTCTATGCCGATGTGAGTTTTGATTTAACCGCATTGAATCGTTTCACACTGTCAGCTAGCTACTATGACGATGGTTCTTACTTTGCTGGCTTATCAAGTAATTATTCTTTAGCTACCGACTGGCAACTGCTCACTGTATTACAACGTTTTTCAGGCAGTGGAGACAGTTTGTTTGGCGAAACACCAGCCACTTTGTTGTTTGCGAATATTCGATACAGCTTCTAGCTTTGCCATGTGACCAGTCGTTGTCTCTGAATACGTTTATCAATGGCGAAGAATGCCTCGTTTTTAAATGCATTTTGATACATTGATTTAACATTTACGCAAATGTCGTTATATTTAAGGCTCATCGTTGTCAGGAGTTTATGGATGAACCTTACAATATCAGGGAAGTTGCAGCTCAGTTTCATGCTGCTAGCCGTCGTATTTATCGCATCTGCGATTTTCACTTATCGTAATATAAACATTGTTGAACAGCATGCATCATCATTATTGAGTTCCGATTTGCCGACTGTTGATACCAGTCGTGGAATTCAGCAATCGGTTCAAGCTTCGTTGTCTTCAATCCGAGCGTACATGTTATTGGGAAGTGATGAAGCCGAAAGTTTGCGTTTGAGTCAGAAAGTGCAAAGTATCATGGCATCAACGGACGATGCATTGCCAACCTTACAAGCTCTGATTTCGGAGTCAGATTTCCAGTCGATTCATCAGCAATGGGAAGCGATGAAAGTGTCACTTTTTCAGCTTATTGAGTTGAGCCACAGCGCGGAAAATCTGCCAGCGCATAATCTGTTTATTAACGAAGCTGCACCCATTGCTGAAGTCGCGCTCGACCAAATTCAAAGCCTAATTAATGAAGAGTCAGGCAATGAAATGGGCGGTGAGCGTAAGCGTTTATTTAAAGTCTACGCAGACAGTTACACTTCTCTAGCTAATGCGTTCTCGGCACTGCGTGATTTCCTGTTGTACGGACAGCAAACACATCTGGAGAAGTATCAAGACCTGATCAAATTCCACAACCAATCGGTCGCAGAAATCGACGCTAAACTGGATATGTTGTCAGACAACGACCAATCACTATGGTCATTGTTTAAAGAAATGCAACAGATGTATTTCCCCTTGGCTGATCAAGTGATTACGCTGCGTCAATCAGATGAATGGAACAAAGCAAATTTGCTAATGGCAAATGAGTTGTTACCTGCGGCAAACGCGTTAAATCAAAGCCTAGAAACGATTGTGTTGGCTCAGCAAGCTAAAGCGGATCAAAGCGGCATTGGCATCAGTCAATCAATCAAAAATGTGCTTACGTCGATGCTGGTGGCAGCGTTACTGGTCGTGATTGCGGCGATTGCGATTTCAAAATACATGGGAAATACCATTGGGCGCAGAGTCCAGCGATTATCAGAACGAGCGAAGATTATAGCCTCTGGCGATGTTTCTCAACCACCATTGAACGTTGTTGGCAAGGACGAGCTGGCTGACCTTACGAGCTCTATCAATCGCATGAACGAGTCACTGGCAGGCATTGTTGCAGGTGTAAATGGCAAAGCGAACCAAGTGGACACCAGCATGGGTGCGCTTCTCGAATCGGCACAAGTTACATCCAATAACGTTGAACAACAACAGTCCAATATCTCAGAAATGGGGCGTCAACTCGAAGAGATTGCCTTTGCCGCGAGCAATACGTTGGATCAAGCTAATCAATCGGTGCAAAAGTTGTCAGATTCAAAAGATGAGATAGAACAAGGTCGTGACGCACTTGAGCAAAATAAAGCGACCATGGAAAGTTTACACAGCAGCATAGAAAGTGCCAGCACCCAAGTTACGCAGTTAAGCAAAGAGAGCGAAGCAATTGGCCGCGTGACGGAAGTGATTGAAGGGTTAGCAGAACAGACTAATTTGCTGGCACTCAATGCGGCAATTGAAGCGGCGAGAGCTGGTGAACAAGGGCGAGGTTTTGCTGTGGTTGCCGATGAAGTGCGCATGTTGGCGACAAGAACCACGCAATCGACGACAGAAATCAACGGTATAATTAACGCAATTCAGCGTTCAACTCACACGGTGGTTCAGGAAATTGAACACAGCCAGTCGTTGGCAGAGCAAGGTGCTGAACACATCGATAATGCCGTAACGAGATTGGTTTCAACGACAGAGCAGATCGGTTCTCTAAACGAGCAAATGGCAGAATTGGCCGCTGCTGCCGAGCAGCAATCTCACGCAACGCAATCCATAAATGGGTTAATGGCAGGCATTACACAGTCGGTCGAAATGGTGGCGAGTAACAGTCAGCATGCTTCTGAGACGTCGTTGCAAGTGAAGCAACAAGTCACCGAGTTGAATCAACAAATGGCCATGTTTAAAACGGCTTAGAACCCCCCAATGAATGCTCCTCGACCATGAAGAAATACAATGGTCGAGGGTTTCGACTATTCTACTACTCACATAACCTAATTGCTCATTGAGTTTAGTTATTAAATCTATAGCTAAAACCAAATTTCCTTCCTCACCGCTCAGATCTAATATGACTCCATCGGCAGCAAACACTGCAAAAGAATTTTTAAACTTTACTCTCCAAGGAGCAAGATTATGAGCAAACAAGTAAGCTTAATTGGTCTAGATCGTCAACAATCAGAACAACTAGCACAACAACTGAATCAGCTACTTGCCCACTATCAAGTGCTGTACATGAACACACGTGGTTATCACTGGAACATCAAAGGCCACCAGTTCTTTGAATTGCACGTAAAATTTGAAGAGATCTACACAGATCTTCAAACCAAAATTGATGAACTTGCAGAACGTATTTTAACGTTGGGTTACACACCAGCACACGCGTTTAGCCATTACTTAGAATCAAGCGAAATCAAAGAGCATCAAAACGCGACAGCGGGTGAAGAGTGCGTGAAAGGCTTGGTTGATGGTTTTGGTGTTCTGCTTGTTAAACAGCGTGAGATTTTACAAAACGCTGGTGAAGCAGACGATGAAGGTACTGCGGCACTGATGGGTGATTACATCCGTGAGCAAGAAAAACTGATGTGGATGCTTAACGCTTACCTACAAGGCTAAGTTCAAACATTTACATACGATTCGGGAATAAGCCATAGGAGCACATGAGTGCTCCTTTTTTTGTCTCTGAGAATTGGCAACCTAATTCGCTGAGCTTTTCGGACAAAGGGATCAGTGCGCTGATTCAAAGTACGCCAGCAAATCGGACAGTTCTCTCACCGCAAGTGACGCCGAATTTTTAAATTGTTCGGTGATGCCGTGATGCACTAAACAAGACGGTATTTGTGCATTGTACGCAGCTTGTAAATCGTAAAGGAAGTCACCGACATACAGCACTTCATTTGGCATCAAACGCCACTCCTTGGCGAGCACTTGTAGCGATAAAGGATCGGGTTTTGGTGGATAACATTCACGCGTGATCACTTGCTCAACGGTGATTTGGTTATGTTCCAATTTTCTTTGTGTCGCAATTAGGCAGTTTCGCGTCACGATGGCGGTTTTAATCGCTTTTTTCTCCAAGTAGTTCAGCAATTCATGACAGCCAATCATCGGGCTAGACTGTTCAGCATCGGAAATCTCGTGGTCAAAAATGACATTATGTGCATGCTCTTTGTGATGCGGGTGATCGATGCGCTCTACGAAATCCAATAAATCTTCTGTTTGAGGGCAACCGAGTTGCTGACGAAGATCTTGAAAGTTCATATCTGAACTGACGAGCGTGTTGTCTAAATCGAAAATGACGGCTTTTATTCTTTCAAGTTCTAGTGGGAAGGGAATCATAGTGGCCTCGTACAACTTAACCAAACTATCGTTATAAAAACAAAAGGTTATTGTTAAGTTTAGATTCTTCTGGCTAAGTTGTACGAAAATAAATCACTGATGCATCACAAATCGAAAAAGCGCTGCACAGTTCTTATTGCTCTGTTAAGCGGAAGATTTTGCCGCTGTCGGTCGAAAAGTAGATATAGCCATCGGGGCTTATTGTGATATCTCTGATTCGTTCTCCAAGCTTTTCCAGTAAGCGTTGCGATTCTGTGAGCTTGCCATCGTTAATGCTGACGACATTGATATGAGTGAGCTTTAACGCTCCAACTAATATTTTGCCGTCAAGTTCTGAGTATTTATCCCCGCGATAGAGCACCATATTGCTTGGAGCGATAGAGGGAATGTAAACCAATTTGGGGTCTTCCATTCCTGGCAGTGACTTCGCTTCACCCACATCAAGTGGGCCCCAATATTCTTTCCCTTGTGAGACTCTTGCCCAACCGTAGTTCGCCCCTTTTTTAATTAGGTTAATTTCGTCACCTCCACGCGGCCCATGTTCAATCGACCAAAGTTGATCTGTCTCTTTGTCGTAGAACAAACCTTGTGGATTGCGATGCCCGAAACTCCAGATTTCAGGCTTTGCCTTAGAGGAAGTAAAAGGGTTATCTATTGGCACCGTGCCGTCTAGATTCAAGCGTAGTATTGAGCCCGCATGTGTTTGAGTATTTTGCCCGTTGTCTCGTTCACCGCGATCGCCAATCGTGAAGTAGATCTTGCCATCAATAAACGCGATTCGACTGCCAAAATGTCGGCCAGTATCGGTGATGGCATCGGCGATGAAGAGATCTTTCCAGCCAGTTAGTTGCTCGCCACTTAGCGTTGCGGTGGCAAGTGCGACGGTGTTTCCTTTCTGGGTTCGTTTGCTGTAGGTGAAATACAGCTGTGGATTTTTCTTATCGGTATTTGGGGCGAGTGCGACATCCAGTAAACCGGCTTGTCCACTGGTGTTAACGTTCTGAACAGTATGGATTTTCTGGCGTTGACCAGTCATCACATTGAGCAATGAAATGGTGCCATTTTTCTCGTTCACTACTACGCGTTGCGAATCGATAAATTCAATGCCCCAAGGGACTTGAAACCCATTGGCAACCTCATCAGTTTGGTATTGCGCAGCATGAAGTGAAAAAGATAAACAAGCGAGCAGGGCGATGGTTACATTTCTCATGGGTCCTTCCATGTTGAAGTGCGTGGATGCTTAAAAGCTAACACTAAATGGCGAGATCCCCAAATGACGACAAGCTGCAGCGAGCGGTGTATGAATATAAAAATCCCCGATACCAGATCGGGGATTGAGTTAAGGTGTTAGAGATGAATCTGTCTTTCTGCGATTACATTGCCGCTTCGAAGATTGCAGAAATCTCTTCGTGAGTTGCTTGTTTCGGGTTAGTGAAACCACACGCGTCTTTTAATGCGTTGTCTGCTAGTGTTGGGATGTCTTCTAGCTTCGCACCAAGCTCTTTAATACCAGCTGGAATACCAACGTCTTTTGCTAGCGCAACGATAGCGTCGATCGCTGCCGCAGCACCTTGCTCTGCCGACATACCTTCTACATCCACACCCATCGCTTTTGCGACATCACGTAGACGCTCTGGACATACTTGCGCGTTGTAGCGTTGTACGTGAGGAAGCAAGATTGCGTTACATACACCGTGTGGTAGGTCGTAGAAACCACCTAGCTGGTGCGCCATAGCGTGCACGTAGCCTAGAGATGCGTTGTTAAACGCCATGCCAGCCATGAACTGTGCATATGCCATTTGCTCACGAGCTTCTAGGTTTTCGCCGTTTTTCACTGCGGTGCGTAGGTGCGCTTGAATTAACTCGATCGCTTTGATTGCAACAGCGTCAGTAATTGGTGTTGCCGCGATAGATACGTACGCTTCAATCGCGTGAGTTAGCGCGTCCATACCTGTTGCTGCCGTCAAAGACGCTGGCTTAGCAAGCATTAGCTCTGGGTCGTTTACAGAGATAAGAGGCGTTGTGTGTTTATCAACGATTGCCATCTTAATGTGACGCTCTTCATCAGTGATGATGCAGAAACGGGTCATTTCAGATGCAGTACCTGCTGTGGTGTTGATTGCGATTAGTGGCAGCATTGGTTTTGCTGATTGATCCACGCCTTCGTAATCGCCGATTTTTCCGCCGTTAGATGCAACCAGTGCGATGCCTTTTGCACAATCGTGTGGTGAGCCACCACCAAGTGAAATTACGAAGTCACATTCGTTCTCTTTTAGAAGAGCTAAGCCATCATTAACGTTGGTGATTGTAGGGTTTGGTTGAGTGCCATCGAACACAACGGTTGCTACGCCGCGTTCAGTAAGAAGATCTTGAACCTGTTTTACTACGCCGATTTGGTTAAGGATCTTATCCGTAACGATCAAACCTTTCTTAAAGCCTTGAGATTGGATGCTGTTTGCTGCGTCTTTTAGGCAGCCAGCGCCCATTAGGTTTACCGTAGGGATAAAAAATGCACTTGTCATATTGGATTGCTCCGTTGTTATTATTAATAATCTTTCATAATTTGCCATTTAACTGTCGCACACCCCTTTCTAGAACGAAATTGATCCAGAGCAAGTTTACCCATTTAGGGGTACTTTAAAGGAGGAAACTGTGACAGCGATCTTGTTGCACAGTGTGGAGGTGCAACACAAATACAACGTAGCCCAAATATGCAACTATTGACGCAAACGATTGGTAAAAATTGAAATCTGATGATGATTTATATCTCAATTAGACTAAAGTATAAAAAATCCCCATTGATATTCGATCTATCAATGGGGATTTAAAATTGAGTTTTAAGTTATCTATCAGTAATTAGGCGATTTCGACCAATTTTGATACCAATTTATCGATTCCTGAAGCTGCTTGTGAGATATTCTGCGCTAACATGTAAGCTGGCGTAGAAAGCACATTGTGTTTCTCGTCAAACACATACTCCTCTACGTTACATTCAACGTGCTCTCCACCCATTTGGTGAAACGCAGCTGCGGTTGCGTCATCATTACCTATTGTGCCTTTTACGCCATGTTCGTAAATCATAGGAATAATGACAGGGGCAATGCAGAGGTAACCGGCAGGCTTGTTGGCATTTGCGAACGCACGGCAAGCTTGTGCAACGTGTGTATTAATCGAGCATTCCGCGCCAGAAACGGCAAAGTCAGTCAGATTTTTTGCTGCACCAAAGCCACCTGGTAACAATAGCGCATCAAAGTCTTCAACGTTCAGTCTAGCCACATCCTCAATGTTTCCACGCGCTATGCGTGCCGCTTCAACGAGCACGTTGCGTGGCTCATCCATTTCTTCGCCAGTGAGATGATTGATGACGTGTAATTGATCAATGTTTGGAGCGAAGCAATGCCAAGAAGCACCAGCTTTTTCGATGGCGTGCAGGGCTAGCACGGCTTCATGTAACTCTGATCCATCATAAACTCCTGAGCCACTCAAAATAACTGCGACTTTTTTCATTTTAAGATTCCTTTAGTCTGATATTTCCGTTTGTTGCTCTTTTATATTTGGGGATTGAGATTGAGCATTTGCCTTAGTTTCGACGATTTCTTGATCGTCGTCTTCTTCATCATAGTAGCGGACCACAAAAGGTGTCAGCATGACGCTCGATGGTAGAAAGTGTTTCATATCGACTCCAAACGCATAACAGAATCATTTTTATACTGAAATTTATAAAACAGTACGTTGAAGCGGATCATTTTTGAGTTAAGCTGAAGTTTCCTTTGGCATTCGTGAGTAGTAGGTCACATGAAATCCGTGCAATTTCGCTTCACACTTTATGGCTGCATTGCCATCCTCTTTTGGAGTTGCTTACTGGGTATTGCAAGGCTCGTAACCGAAAGTTTAGGGCCAGTAGGTGGGGCGGCGATGTTGTATTCGCTAAGTTCAATCTTTTTATTGATTGTGGTGGGCATCCCAAAGTTGTCTTACTTTTCTCCGAAGTATCTGATAGTTGGCGGCGCAATGTTTGTTTGCTATGAGATCTTTCTTGCGCTTGCTCTTGGGTATTCGAATTCGCGAGCTCAAGCGATTGAGGTATCTATCGTCAACTATTTATGGCCCGCACTGACGGTGTTGTTTGCAGTGTTGGGTAGCAACAAAAAGCCAAGTTGGCTGTTGTATCCAGCAGTAACCCTCGCGTTTATTGGTGTGGCTTGGACAGTGAGCGGCGATAACGGTTTATCCCCGACACAAATCATCTCGAACGTAAGCAGCAATCCGCTGGTGTACTTCATGGCGTTCACTGGCGCGGTGATTTGGGCGGTTTATTGTAATCTCACACAGCGACAACAATCGAAGCACAATGCGATCACGTTGTTTTTTATCGCAACTGCGGTTTCGCTTTGGGTGAAGTACGCATTTGCGGATGAGCCTACAATGACGTTCTCATGGTCAGCTCTTGGGTATCTGTTTGCATCGGCAGCGTTGATGGCGGGTGGTTATGGCTTATGGAACATCGCCATTGTTGGTGGGAACATGGTCTTTTTGGCTACCTTGTCTTACTTCACGCCAATTTTCTCTGCGCTGTTTTCGTCGCTTATCCTTGGTGTGACGTTGAGCAACGGTTTCTGGCAAGGCGTTGTTATGGTGACGGTTGGGTCACTCTTGTGTTGGTTGGTAACAAAAGAGAAACGAGAAGCTGCTGGTTAAACCCTCATTATCTGAGTGATTAATGACTGGTTTGTGGCTTCTCCGGTTCTTGTCGGTGTTGATGAGGCCTGCTTGAGCCGTCATCGTGTTATCGACAGGTCACCAATCATTTTCTTAGGGTAAGCATCAGTCACCAAGCTGAGATAGGTGTGGGAAGGTAAGTCGCATCATGAGATGCGATGTCTAACTTAGGCTTCGTTCCAGTTTGGTTCTTCTAACGCTGGCCAGAGCATCAAATCATCAATACCAACGTCCTTAAAGCCTATCTTTGAGTAATAGCTTTTAAGTGCTTCTACGCTTTCCTCTGAGCGATCTTCTAAAGGAAGCGCCTTTAGACCGATGATGTCGTAAATCGATGTAAAGCGTTCAATAAAGTCCTCAATTAAGGCTTTGGAATACTTATTTCCTCGATGCTCTTTCTTTACCTTTAGTTCGTGAATCACTATGAGGCGATCTGGTTTTGGGCAGATTCCCCAACGCATTGTTTCGTTACGTTTTGCGATGCTTTCTTTTAGCAAGTAATTATCATCAAGAATTTGGATAAAGTGGGCAATGCTGGCGTTTACGTTCAATAATTTATGACAGCTGATAGTACTCGGGACTCTGGATAAATCTACGATGTAAAAGTCACAGGTAGCGACTTCGGTCTCTTCTCCTTGGTCGACAAGAGCAAACATACTCGCTGTCATTACGTTGATACATGATTCAATATCATTTGAATAAGGAGCAGTTGTCAGGGCGTAGTTTATGATCATTGTTCTGTTCCTTTTCACTCGCTAGTAGCACAACGTCGTTTAATAAACGTGACGCGAACACTTAATTTGATGAGGTGTACCAAAGTGACCTCCCTCAGATACTTTAATTAATTCATCGGGCTGTGTTGGCGGAGTGCTGACTCCCGCAATCTTCATACTCACCCCTTTTAAACTTTTTTTTAAAAATGTTTTACAGAGCCGGTATTACTTACAGATATTGGGAGTCAATTTCTTATTATGGTTAGCGTTAATCGTATGGGTGAGCATTCCGACAACGGCCAACTGACAGCGCAGGATTTTTCACGTTTTCCCTATCTAAAACAGTGATCTATTGCACATTTTGATTGCGATTATTCCAGAAGTTTAGAATTTTAATGTCGAGTAAAAATGCAAATAAACCGCGTTCTCCACACAACCAAATTTTTCTATTATGTGCAAATTAAAAAAGTGACATATGTCAAAGTTTGTATATTAAATCGCATTAATAATCGCCATCCCTTAAAGTTTTGACTTAACAACAAAAGGAGTAGATATGTTTGGCTTCTTTAAACGAAAAGCTTTAAAAAAAGAGCCTTTAATCTATACAAAGAACTGGTATTTGGCAGGCTATATGAAGGCAACCGTTTCGGGCTAAATGCAGAAGACTTATGCAAAACAACAGGGCTTAATCTATTCTCGACCCTCAATCTGATTCATAGACTTATAGCGACAGGATTGGTGGAGGAGTATGAGCTTGTTGATGTCGTTTGCTACCGAGCGGTGAACGTGCCAATTTATCTAGATGACACCTCTCCGCCAAGTATTATTACCGATTATGTAAACCGCTCAATTGGCCGAGTAGACTTCAAAGATCTAGCTTGAACCACAAAGAAAAACCGCCGTTACTGGCGGTTTTTTCATTTTCGTAAAGACTGAACACTCAATTTAGGTGCTTTATGATAGAAATACCTGACTTTTGTTTCGTGTTCTAACAATTCGCTACGTTTAAGTTCAGTTGCAGTTTGAATCTGTGCTTCGACAGACGCGTGGTTAGCTGTTTTCGAGTTTGTTCAAGAGTGTCGAGTTCAATCATGTCATCATCAACGTGTAGATCAATGTTCACGCGAAGCTCTTGACCAACCTTCGTTATACCAGCCAGTTTTAGCTGATGGTCAGATACTTTTTCAATTTCTAAAACGTCGTTACCAACAACCTGACAAAGCTCTTTGCTTGGTGTCATCATTAGTAACTCACGTAATGCGCCACACAACATATCAAATGGTACTTTTAGGAAGTAGAAGCCCATAAGTAGCATCATCATTGGGTCCGCGTAGACTGCGTAGTGCGCGAATGGGGTAAGAGATACTAGCCATGCAGCGATAAAACCAACAGTAACTGCCACGCTTAATAGCGTATCCATTTGCCATTGTTTTTTCTCCGCATCGATCAGACCTGATGAGAAACGACGACTTTTTTTCGCCATAAACCACCAAGCGTAACCACAACCGATAACGTTCACGAGACCAAAGATAGTCGCGATTGAGGTATCAACCTCACGACCCCCAGTCATCAATGCAGAGATCGCTGAGTAAAGCGAAAAACACACAACAACAAGAATCACGGCCGCTTTAATCGCAATAACGATAGGTTCGAGTACCGCTTTACCAAATGGAAATACAGATTTTGATGGCTTGCTGATGTAGGAAGATGCCGCCAGTGACAATAAAGTTAACAGTAAACTGACTAGCGAGTAAACACCGTCAAAAACGATGACAATCGACCCAACAAGCAAGCCAAGTACCATACCACCAGCTGCAAACCCAGAAGCTAAAAGGGCTGAAATGGTTAGAATACGGTTTTCGTTTTTGCTTGTCCTGTCACACATAAAAGATGCCTTTTGGTTTTAATACCTTACTATTCTTCTCTTCTGAGGCATTTTAGGCAACTACAAACTGAGTGGAAATTAAACGAGAAAGCGACTGTTTTATTATTTTTCTTTAAATACAATGACTTAATGCAACTTTGTGGTGTCAAATATATTGACAGTCACTGCCTTTTATTTAGAAGTCAAATAAATATTCGCTTAACTTATCTGCTAACCAAGTCATTGCTGGGTGTTCAATCTGACCGTTTGGGGCAAACATACAGTAGTCTTCTTGAGTCAAACCGTAAGTGTGTTTGATGACGGCAAGTTTTTGTTGGCGCAAGTAGTGGCGAATGAGCGGCTCTGGCAATACACCCCATGCGTCTTCTTCCAAAATGGTGTTGAGCATGTAATCGAAACTTGAGAAGCCAATGTATCGAGTTGAGAACGGCTGTAAGCCTGGGTTGTCTTTCTCGTTGAGGTAAACCATCAAAGCTTGCATTTGGCTGCGTAGATCTTCATCGGATACGCGACGCATCTTACTTAAGCGATGATCAACGCTACACACCGACATCATTCGGATTTTACCCAGCGGTTTGTAAACAATGTGCGGGTCATCGATGCGTTCATAGTCGACACCGAACGCAAAATCGACTTGATGAGTACTGACTAAGTTAGCCAAGTCACCACTAGAGGCCAAGATGAGGTTAAACGTTGTAGAAGGGAATCGATTGTTGAGTCGGTGAGACAGTTCTTGCCACAAATCGTCTGGCAGTGAGTCATCACGTGCCACCCAGACTTCGGCGTTGAAGCCTTCGGAGATTTGCGCGCATGTTTTTCTGATTCGTTGAGCTGTGACCAATAAATACTCGCAATCTTTGTAAATTGCTTTTCCCGCTTCCGAAAGCGTCAGCTGGTTTCCTGTTCTTGTGAACAACTCAACATCGAGCTCTTTTTCTAATGCCTTGATCGACATGCTGAGTTTGGTGCGGTTACAGTCTAACTGCCGGGCAGCTTCGGAGACTGAGCCACACTCTGCGATAGTGCAGAAAGCTTCTACCTGAGTTAAGTTCATGATTTGACACAACCAATTAAGAATTTGCAATAAAGTAGGGCACGATAGAGATGTGCTCCCAAAGCTGTGAAAGATTATCGAAAAAAATAGTAATTCGCCAGATAAGTCTATGGTCTTTTAGCGGTTTTGCGGTAACCTATAGCCTATTAATTTCAAAATGCACCAACTGCATTTTGACGTCACATAGTGATATGTGGGCTATAAGAAGTGAACATGGAGGCCACGATGGCACAAGATTGGGACGGCTTAGCAAAGAACTGGGAATCGAACCCAGCAACAGAGCAATTTGCGCAGTCGGTGTTTGCACAGTTACAACAGCTAACTCAGCTTGATGGCATTAAAGTTTTAGATTTTGGATGCGGCACCGGACAATTAAGCCAATTGTTGTCACCCATTGTTAAGGATATTGTGGCGTTAGATGCGTCTGAAGCCATGATTGAAGAGCTCGACAAGAAAGAGTTACTCAACGTTGAGCCAGTCGTAGATGCATTATCACGAGGTTTAGTGGCGCAACATCCTGCTTTCCGCGGACAATTTGATCTTGTGGTTGCGTCTTCTGTCCTTGCTTTTGTCGATGATGTGGAATCATCGTTAGACATTGCTCATTCGTTGCTAAATGAAGGTGGTTACTTCGTTCATTTTGATTGGGTTGCAGAATCCGAGCAAGACGGTTTCACCTTAAGCCGCTCCAAGAATGCATTGAGCAACGCTGGTTTTGTCGATGTTGAATCGAAAAAAGTGTTCGATATCACCTCTGATGGACAAACCATGTCGGTATTAATGGGCGTTGGTCGCCGTTAACTTACCAAAAAGATTAAAAAAGCGAGCCAAGGTGCTCGCTTTTTTGTGGGTGGAATCTAAGCTGATATCGCGGCTTGAATCTCTTGTAGTATCTCTGGATTGGCAATTGCGCCTAAGTTTTCAACTTGTCGACCATTGACTACTTGCTTGACGGCAAGTTCTACCAGCTTGCCTGATCGCGTTTTCGGAATATCGCTGATGGCGAAAATGGCACTCGGCACATGGCGTGGTGAACAGGCCGATTTCAGCTGCGCTTTAATGCTGCCGATTAACTCATCATCCAACTCATCTTGGCTTTCTAATTGAACAAAAAGCCAGATCTGTTCATTTCGATCCACTTCTTTCCCAACTGCTATGGAGTCAACAATGCCATCAATAGCATTCACCTGTTGGTAAATTTCTGCGGTACCAATTCTGACGCCACCTGGATTAAGAGTGGTGTCACTACGGCCATAAAAGACAAAACCGCCAACCTCACTTTTTTCTACATCGTCGCCATGATGCCAAACATTATCGAACTTATCCCAGTAGGCGCGATGGTAACGCTCGCCTGAATCACGCCAGAACCCAGAAGGGAAATTAGGCAGTGAATTGGTGCAAACCAGCTCACCTCGTTCACCTACGACACTGCGGCCTTGTGGATTAAACACTTGCACATCAACGCCTAAGCCTGCGGATTGACACTCGCCTCGATAGACTGGTGATATCGGATTGCCTAATACAAAGCATCCGCAAATATCTGTGCCCCCAGCAATGGACGCTAAATGTACGTCTTCCTTTAAGTGCTCGTAAACGTAATCGAATTGCTCAGGATAAAGTACAGAGCCAGTTGAGCAAATCGTCTTGAGTGCGGGGAAAGCATCGGCTCTTTTCGGTGAGAATTGCGCTTTTTCAATCGCTTCTAGATATTTAGCCGACGTGCCAAACAAGGTCACGTCAGCATTTTGAGCAAGGTTCCACAGCACCTTGTGAGAAGGATAAACAGGGCTACCGTCAAAAATGACTAAGCAGGCTCCGCTTGCAAGGGCGGAAACGTGCCAATTCCACATCATCCAACCACAGGTCGTGTAGTAAAAAACTCGATCGTTCGGTTGAATATCGCAATGCAGTTGATGCTCTTTGACGTGATTCAGAATGGTGCCTCCGACCGAGTGCACGATGCATTTGGGTTTACCTGTCGTACCGGACGAATACAACACAAAAAGTGGGTCATTGAAGTTAACGCGAGTGTAGGTGAGGGGCTCGGGTGAGTATTGATTGAGCACATTTTGCCAATCTTGGGTACAAACATCACATTCAAAGATGTGAGGCTTGAGATAGCTGATTTGGCACACTTGTTTGAGGCCATCGAGATGATCGGATATATGTTGGTTTTTCTCCGCCATGTCGAAAGTTTTGCCATTGAATGTGTAGCCATCACAAGTGAACAAAATTTTTGGTTTTACCTGTCCAAAACGTTCCAGCACACTTTCTACGCCAAAATCTGGCGAGGTTGACGTCCATGTCGCACCTAAGCTGGTGGTTGCCAACATCGCGATGACGGTTTGAGGAAGGTGAGGTAAGTAACCAGCAACAACATCGCCTTGTTTGATGCCACAATCCCTAAGCCACTGTTGAACACTCGAGACTTCATCACACAGCTGTTGCCACGTATAGGTCTGTCGTTCGTCACGCTCATTTTCAAACCAGATGGCGAGCTCATGTGGTTTTTGATAAGCAAAGCTCAATAAGTTTTCTGCGTAGTTAATATGAGCGTCAGGAAACCAACATAAATCGCGATTGAGTACTGGTTGTTGCCATTTGCTCTCGGCTTGGCTTTTTACCGTCTCACCTGCATTACCTATTACATCGCAAAAAAGCCAGACTTCTTGCCAAAACTGCTCGTTATGAGCCAAAGACCATTGGTGCAGGTCTGCGTAGTTTTTTAGGTCAAACCCTTGTCGATTAATGTGTTCGATAAACTGAGTAATATTGGCTTCTGCGATACGACTTTCGCTCGGTTGCCATACTTTGTTGCTCTCGCGCATAGGTCCCTCTATAACAAAGTGATAACAGTTTCAGTCTGAGGGGGAATGCCAATAAAGTCAAACTCCCGCTTCAAAGCTTGTTGTTTTATAAATCATAATGTTACGGTTTTATGTAAACAATATGTTACATCAAGCTTTGATTGAGAAAATCGATCAGGGATTGGAAGCTCTTAAGACTCCAGATAGGCTTAATGTAAAGGATTTGTTAATGGAGATGAGTCATGACTCAATATCGTTCAAAGCCCGTTAGCCAGGATGGAAGGGTAGAATGGAGCCGCGAAGAAGATGCCATTTGGAGTGACCTTGTCACGAGACAAATGAGCGTGATCAAAGAGCGTGCGTGTGATGCTTATCTACGTGGTTTGGAACTGCTGAACTTACCTCAGGATCGCGTGCCTCAGTTGCCGGAAATCAATCGAGTCTTAATGGAAACAACAGGATGGCAGGTTGAGCCTGTGCCTGCTCTGATCGATTTCGACCGATTTTTTAATTTGTTGGGTAACAAACGTTTTCCAGTCGCGACTTTCCTAAGAACCCGAGAAGAGTTCGATTATTTACAAGAGCCGGATTTTTTCCACGAAATTTTCGGCCATTGTGCCATGCTCACGCATCCAGAGTTTGCTGCGTTTACGGAACATTATGGTCAGCTCGGACAAGCGGCAACACCAAAACAGAGAGCTTACTTGGCTCGTCTTTACTGGTTTACCGTTGAATTTGGTTTAGTGAAAGAAGGCACGAAAACCAAAATCTATGGCGGCGGCATACTCTCTTCCCCAGGAGAAACCATCTACGCATTGGAAAGCGAAAGTGCAATTCGTGAGTCCTTTGACCTACAAACGGTATTAAGAACGCCATATCGCATCGATATCATGCAGCCTAAATATTATGTGATTGATGATTTCTCCCAGCTTTTCCAAATTAGCCAACTGAATTTATTGAAACAAGCGGATCTAGCGATAGATGCTGGATTGCTTCCACCACTTTTTGAACCTAAGGAACCTGCTCATGCTGAATGAACAAAAATGCGAAGCTTGTAGCTTTGATGCCATTGCCCTGACGAAAGAAGAACAGCAATCTCTATTGCTGCAGCTGTCCGATTGGCATCTCATTGAAAGGGACGACATTCCGCAACTTGAGAAGGTCTATAAGTTTAAGAACTTTAAACAAGCGTGGGCGTTCAGCAATAAGATTGCGGAATTGGCAGAAGAAGAATTTCATCACCCGTCAATTTTGCTTGAGTGGGGCAAAGTCACCGTGACTTGGTGGAGCCATTCCATTAAAGGTTTGCATAAGAACGATTTCATCTGTGCGTCTAAGTGTGATGCGTTGGTGTTGAGCGAATAAACACGAATGGGCAGCCGTTGTTTGCTATTCATGCTCTGAAAAGCATTAACACACTTAACCGTGAATAAAAAACGCCCGAACTGATATTCGGGCGTTTCCTATTTAGCTTTAGCACTTCTGTTTTATGGCCGCGGTTTTAGCGCCACAGTTGTAGACACTTTGAGATACTACTGTTTTTAGAGTTCGATACGAAAAACTGAGGTTGTGCCTGATACCTCGTTGCCGACGGCAATAAAATGTTGTCCGTTACGAGTAAAGTAGTTAATTGACTCGGGCGCTAGATCGCCCGCTTTAGGATTGTAAGTGTCATTTGCACACTCACCGTCTTCTACCAACGTACATACTGGTTGGGTGTAATCGCGGTGGTTTACATAATGCAAGAACTGCGCTTGTTTTGGTTCGGTGATGTCGTAAACCATAATACCGCCTTGGCGCTCTAAACCGATAAATGCGTAGTATCGCCCATTGATTTTCGCTACTTCGATGGCTTCTGGCTCGATGCCTTTATCATCACTTCGGTCATCACCGCTACTGTTGCTGTCGTTTGTGCTGTTGAAGTGTTTACCTTCGTTCAAGAGGGCAACCGTTGCAAAGTCGTCCCCACTATCAAAAACTAGCTCACCATTTTCATTCCAAATTGAGAATGAACGCGCGCCAAATGCTTGAACGTTTTCTTCTGCGTTTAATGTGTGGTTTGGTTTGATAACTTTTAGTCTAGCTAGCTGTTTGTTATCTTTTAGAGCTTCAGCAAGAGGGTGGTCGGTCGTAACTTTGAGTTTTTTGCCACGGACTTCGTCGATATGGCTCAAACAGGTGCCTTTGACATTGGTGTAATCTGGCGTACCTTGATAGTCATCCTCATCCCACTTGAATCCTGCTTGATCACATTCAGCTTGAGTGGTTTTAAAACCATATTCGCGACCATCCCCTTCATTGGCCGTAACAATGTAGGTTTTGCCATTGACAGAGTAACTGTCTAGCGTGTCGGGCATGTACAAGCCAACTAATTGCGGATAGCTTTTCAAATTGCCGATGATCTTATCTTTATTTGAGGCGTCCAGCTTTGAATTTGACCAAGACTTTTCCCCTAAAGCGACGATTTTTTCTACCGATTGGCTTTGTGGATCAATAATCGCCATCGCGTTATTTTCCTGCAAGGCGACATAAATTTTACCGTTGTCGGCAAACGTCAGGTATTCCGGTTCAAGGTCTTGAGCAATTGAGGCATTAGGGCCGGAAATACGTACAGCTTTTGGCAATTCATCTGAGCGCACTCCATCAAATTCGCCAAAGCCAATTTGCGTAACGTCAGCATTGTTAATACCTTTGCTCAAATCGACCAACGTCACGCTACCTTCGGGATCGATACTGTAATCGGAGTTCGGTTCGCCTTCGTTTGCGGTGGCAATGTAACGACCATCTTTAGAAAAACCAACCATATCTGGCAGCGCACCGGTTTTGAAAGTGGTGATTAGAGAAAGATCATCCGAGCGATACAGCGCGATCAAGCCATCTTCCTGCTTATTATTGTTTTCAATCGCGACGGCGACTAAGCCATTAAATACAGCAACACTGTTGGCCGCGCCGATTTCAATCCCTGTGGAAGTGCCCGCATCGGTTAGGTCAATAAAATCGGTTTGTGAAGGCGCACTGCTTTCGTTGAGCGACAACACATCCACACGTTTGGCTTGAGCATTGACCACGTAAAGTTTGTCCGTGCACGCTTCATAGTTCACGATTTCTGCGGCAGAAGTATCAAACGGCGCATCGGCGATAGATGACCCAACAAACGTCAAACCTTGGATTGAGGTTTCCCCAACAGCGGGTGAACTGATCGGCTTACATTGTGCACTGAAAGATGCGATAACATCGTTCTGTTGCGATGAACATGCGATGGCGAGCGTCGATAACGCCATTGCACCTATTGCCTTAAGTGGGGTGGTCATGATATCTCCTTATCAATCCGATATACTGTCGCTCAATGCATGATTTTCAGATATCTATTCATTCACTGCAGTGGACGATAATAGAACATTGATTGACGTGTGATTTGGTAAGGCTCTGAATATATTTATGATTTATGAATCTTATATGGGCTTTTTATGAAACAAATGTGTCATTGGCGAGATTGCGATGGCATTAGGATTTGGAATGAAAATGGAACTACAACAATTTCTTGATGTGCTTGCATCGTCACCTGAAAAGATTGAATTTGAAACGACGATGGCGGTGATTGAAGACAATTACGATTTTACGCCCGCTGCATTTACGAATGGCAACACGCAAAATGGCGCGAATGAAAACAATGGTTCGTGCAAAATTTTTGCATTCGGCTTATTGAACACTCTCGATAAAGAAGCGACGTTGGCGTGTTTTGGTCGTTTCTACCGCGAGGACGTACTGCTTCACCCAGAAAACAACGATCACCAAAATATCCGCAATTTCATGGTGACGGGGTGGGAAGGCATTCAATTTGAGACTTCTGCGCTTACCGCGAAATAGTTATCATTTTAGAATCGCGTTACATGAAGAAGCCAGTCGTATTATGCGACTGGCTTTTTTTCTAAACACTTGCGGCATAAACAAAGCTGATCGGGCTCCGGCTTAGGCAAGTCACGAGGCTCAATGCCAAAACACCAACACGTTTCTTTTCCTGCTGCAATATCGCAGTGAGCTTGCGAATCGCATTCAGGACAGCTGTGGGTGGAATCTTCGCCGGTGATTTGCTCGATAATGGTTTCTCGTTGGAGTTCGGTTTTGTCTTTCCACTGGATGATTTCATCCATCGTTCGGTGACAGCCAGAACAAATTCCAGCGTTATTTTTACAGGCTGCTCTACACGGTGACTTCATTGCATTCTCGTTCTAATTTTTAATGTCGCGTACTCTAGCACAAAGCAACTCAAAGCCGTCAAAATAAACCGCCCTAACGATCGTTGAGCTTCTTGCCTTATTTGGTCCTGTAACTGGTGAGGGAGCACCGCTGGTGATACTCTTGCGTGAGATGTCTTAACCGCGCTTCATTTATGTTAGAAAAAGAAAACCTGATTAAACTGGCAAGAATGCAAATGCCATTTGGCAAATATGCAGGCAGAGTACTTATTGATTTACCTGAGGAATATTTGCTGTGGTTTGATAAAAAAGGCTGGCCGAGCGGCGAGTTAGGTGACCTATTAAAGCTGTGTTTAGCGTTAAAAATTGAAGGGCTAGACAGCGTCGTGAAACCTTTGAAAAGGATGTAACCTGCCTCGGTACCCCTATTTTTCCACGATACAATGTGTTTTACTTCTAAAGAGTCAGACTGCCTGACTCTTTTTTCTTTAAAGTGAATCGCCAATGAGCCCATAAATGATTGTTTATCATGAGGGGATTCACGAATATTAGGCAAAGAGCATTCCTGACCTTTATAGCGCTGCTCCAAACCACCTCTGTTTCGCGCATTATCGCTAACATCCTAGCGCTAAATAGCATAAGATACTCGGCCTTTACCCAGTACTGAGCCTCTCATCGTAATGACAGACAAAACACAGCAAGCGACATTTGCCGATCTTGGCCTGATTCCAACCTTAGTCGAGCGACTAGAAGCGTTAGAATATAACCAACCAACACCTATTCAATCTCATGCTATCCCTCATGTGCTTGATGGCAGGGATATGATAGGCGGAGCCAATACGGGCTCAGGTAAAACCGCCGCTTTCTCGCTGCCAATTCTGCAGAAAATTCTTCAGCAAGGTGAATCAAATGATCGTCGTGGTAACTTCGTTTCTCATCTGATTTTGGTTCCTACTCGTGAGCTGGCGTCGCAGGCGGCTTACAACGTTAAATCTTACTCATACCATCTTAGAGATAAGATCAAAACGGTTGCCGTATTTGGTGGCGTATCCGTGAACCCGCAAATGCTAGCGCTGCGTGGTGGCTGTGACATCATCGTTGCAACGCCGGGACGACTACTTGATCTGGTATCGAGTAATGCGATTAAGTTAGACCAAGTAAAAACGCTCGTGCTCGATGAAGCCGACCGTATGTTGAGTTTAGGATTTACCGAAGAGCTCAATAAGATTCTTGCCTTACTGCCAGAGAAGAAACAGACACTGCTATTTTCTGCTACTTTCCCTGAGAAAGTCACGACGTTGGCTCAGCACTTACTTAACGATCCTGTTGAAGTTCAGTTACAGAGTGCAGAAGCCAGCACTTTGGTGCAGCGCGTGTTTAGTGTCAATAAAGGTGAAAAGACGGCGGTACTCGCACATCTAATCAAACAGCATCAATGGCGCCAGACTTTAATTTTTGTGAACGCTAAGAATGCCTGTAACCACCTAGCTCAGAAACTGTCAAAACGCGGCATCACTGCCGAAGTTTTTCATGGCGATAAAGGGCAAGGCGCTCGTACTCGCGTTCTTGATGGCTTTAAGTCTGGTGAGATTCAAGTACTGATTGCTACCGATATCGCAGCGCGCGGTCTCGATATTGAAAAATTGCCAGTGGTGATTAACTTCGATCTTCCGCGTAGTCCTGCCGATTATATGCATCGCATTGGACGCAGTGGCCGTGCGGGGGAAGTGGGTCTAGGTCTATCTCTTATCGATTACGATGACTACCACCACTTTAAAGTGATAGAAAAGAAAAATAAGTTCCAGCTTGAACGCGAGCAGGTAGAAGGCTTTGAAGTGGAAGATGACCAAAGTGAAGCCTACTTTTTACCGATGAAGCCGCGTGCAAAGCCAGCAGGAACGGGTAAAAAGAAGAAAAAGCGTAATCAGTAGAAGACGTAATCTACAAGTTAGTCGAATTACGAGAGTTTCTTGGGCGGAGATGAACCAGTTGGCCACTCGCCGCCGTTAACCCTTTTAAGGAACAATAGTAGAGCCTTACTGGATCTGTCAGTAGGGCTCTAATTGTTTTCCAAGGAAGTATACTAGCGACGTGTCGGACGGCCACGAGATGAGCGTTTTTTAAATGAGGATGCTGCTTTCGCTTGTGAATTGAGAATAGAATCAACGGTTAGCGGCATTGGCTCTTTAGGCTCAAGACCGTGAGGGAAAGTACGGGCTCTTGGTGGCAAATTGTATTCTTCTTCACTCGCGCGTGGCATGCGCTTAAAGCGATAAAGGTAAAAGTTTTCTAATTTTTCTCTCGCCCATTCAGTTTTCTTTAAATACTTCACGCTACTTGCAATCGAAGGCTTGGTATTAAAGCAATTAAAACGCATGGCTGTATCTAGAATGTCCCAGCCATAAAAATCTACCAACTCTTGCAACATAGTCTCTAGCTTTAACCCATGCAGTGGGTTGTTTTGTTGCAGTTCGATTCTTTCTTCGTCAGTCATCATTTTAGGGGCCTTACTCATCAAAGGGCGGAGTTTAGCAAAGTATACATTACAGAGATATCTATAGTTAGGCGGCGATGGTTTCAATAGAAACGCCAGAAGGCCTAGGCAACGTATTTAAACCACTAAAGCAAAGGTAAATTGAGAGAAAACTACAAAGCCACCTTGTTTTAGGTGGCTTTGCTTTTGTCTGCGCGTTGCGATTAAATGTAACTCAGCTCAGTGGCTGCCAGTTAGATAAGCGACTCAATGCCGTATTTTGCTCCGTAGTTTTCAACCACGAAATCGATGTCTTTGTCGCCTCGACCTGAAAGGTTGACAAGAATCGAACCTGTTTCACCTTGTTGTGCCAGTTTGATTGCGTATGCGACTGCGTGGGAAGATTCGATAGCCGGAATAATCCCTTCTTCACGAGACAACTCAAAGAAGGCGTCTATCGCTTCGTCATCGTTGATTGAACCATAGTTCACGCGTCCGATGTCTTTTAAATAACTGTGCTGTGGGCCTACCGATGGGTAATCCAAGCCACTGGCGACGGAGTGTACCTCTTGTGGTTCGCCTTGTTCATCTTTAAGCATGTAAGACTTAAACCCGTGCATGATGCCTGGCTCGCCAAGCGTTAGGGTGGCTGCATGTTCACCCACTTTGTCCAAAGATCGTCCAGCAGGCTCGACGCCGTGGATCGCGACGTTTTCATCTTCTAAAAATGCGCTAAACAACCCCATGGCATTTGAGCCGCCACCCACACACGCGACAAGATTGTTCGGCAATTTGCCCGTCATCTCTTTGAACTGAACTCGCGCTTCGTTCCCGATGATGGATTGGAAATCGCGAACCATTTTAGGGAATGGGTGAGGGCCAACCACGGAACCAATGGCATAAAGCTGAGTTTCTGGATCTTTTAGGTACGCTTCAAAGGCAGCATCAACGGCTTCTTTCAGCGTTTTACGTCCGTGCGTGGCAGGAATCACGTTAGCACCAAGGATCCTCATACGGACAACGTTCGGATGCTCTTTGGCGATATCGACTTCGCCCATGTAAATGTCACATTCTAAGCCAACCAAAGCGGCAGCAGTCGCCAATGCCACGCCATGCTGGCCTGCACCAGTTTCCGCAATCAGTTTCTTTTTGCCCATTTTCTTCGCAAGGATGGCTTCACCTAAACAATGGTTAATTTTGTGAGCGCCAGTATGGTTCAAGTCTTCTCGCTTTAGATAAATGTCGGCACCGTATTTCTTAGATAGATTCGCTGCATGAAAAATAGGGCTAGGTCGACCGACAAAGTGTTTATAAAGGCGAGCTAACTCGTCTTTGAACTCTGGATCTTGGCAACATTCTTCATAAGCGGCGTTAATATCTCGCATGATTTGCTCAAGCTCTGGCGGGACAAAGCTGCCACCATATTCGCCAAAATATCCTTCATTGTTGGGCATGTTGTGGTCGAAAGAATTTTTCATTAGTTACGTCCTAGTAAATGAGAGTATTGATACTTTTATACCCAAATTCTCAAATAGGTTGTGTGATCAGTTGCTTAAATCGTGATGCTGCTATCATGAACTAGTTAAATAGTACGAGATTGATCTTGTCTGGAGGAAAATGTGAGTAAGAGGAACAAAAAAGGTCCCGAAAGACTCTAGGCTGTCACAAGGGTCTTTCGGGACAAACAGAGTACAAGGAAGTGTACTCTGCGATGGTGTCTGAAAACGAAAGTTAGATTCGCTTCCGTTGGCAGATGTTAGGGATTTCAAACCATGTTATGTCAGCGAAATGTCACAACTCTTGAATTAACTCAAAAGCTTATTTTTTATTTTTGAACAATGGGTTACGGAGCTTTCTTGTTTTTGGGATTAAAGTTATTTAGAGGGTTTTAGTTATAAAAAAAGCTTGCTAAATAACAGCAAGCTTATCTCTTTTTAGCACACGTGGATGCGCAGAAATCAGTGTTTACGTGCTGAGCCGTTTCTAACGATGTCTTTACCGTTGTCGTAAACATGTTGTGAAACCCAACGGCCCAACAAAAGTTGGTGTTTGTCGCCTAAAACTGCAACAAAAGGACGGCCGTCAGTGTTTGTTGTCGCTAGTGCAACGCCAGTTACCCCTTCCAAACCTAATGCACCGCTCTCGACTAAATGCAGAAAAGCTTCTAACTCTTCAAGACTTTCAATAACGTGGTTATCAATGTTCATGGTATTCGATCTCTTTGAACTGCCGATATTTTGTGGTCGCGTACTCTACATAAGTTAGGCACAGAAACCAAGTTCCCGCTGAGTTATGGTCGGTTCTGAGCTGATTCACTTATTGTTGGGGAGCGCTGGTTAGAGTGGATTCACACAAAACAATGTGGCTTGGTTGCAAGCTGACTTTATGGTTGGAGAGTGAAAGAGGCGATGCAATAATCGGCGAAACAATTTCTCTTTGAAGGTTGCGATGAAAAAGGTTTTGATTACTGGTTTTGAACCGTTTGGTGGTGATGCAATAAATCCGGCGTTGGAGGCTGTGAAAAGGCTAGAAGAAACAAGTCTTGACGGTGGCATCATTGTTACTTGTCAGGTGCCTGTAACGCGTTTTGAGTCCATCAGTGCTGTGATTGATGCGATTGAAGCGCATCAACCAGATTGTGTTATTACCGTTGGTCAGGCCGCGGGTAGAGCGGCAATAACGCCCGAACGTGTTGCAATTAATGTGGATGACTTCCGAATTCCAGACAACGGTGGCAATCAGCCAATCGATGAACCCATCATCGAACATGGCCCGGATGCGTATTTTTCATCTTTGCCAATCAAGCGTATTGCTCAAACGTTGCAAGAGAGCGGTATTCCTTGTCAGGTTTCTAATAGCGCGGGGACGTTTGTGTGCAACCATCTGTTTTATGGAGTGCAGCATTATCTGAGGGACAAATTGATTCGGCTTGGATTTGTGCATATTCCGTTGTTGCCAGAACAAGCGACGGATGGCAATTACCCGTCAATGAGCCTCGATATGATCGTGGCTGGCCTAAAGTTGGTGGCACAAGTTGTCATTGAACACGAAAGCGATGTTGTGGTGAGTGGTGGACAAATTTGTTAGTAAGCTACTGAAATAACTAATAAGTTACTAAGCGTATGTTCTGCCAAATGTTAACTTGCTCAAAATTTGCTTGCTTCGAAAGGAGTAGCATTAGAGTGTCGGATTGAAGGTGTATGACTTTCGTTCGGTGCCCTTGTCACAGGAGGTGTCAGGGGCTTACTCTCAAAAAGGCGAGTTATCATGAAAAGCAACAAAAGTAAGGCTATTGCACTTATCTCTGTCGTTGTTTTCGCTTTGGCTATCGCTGCGCTTAAATTCGAAAACACGCTCGGAATCCTTCCAATCTTAGTCGCGATTATCGCATTCTTTACCTGTGTCATTCACACCAGTATGTACCTGTCGAATGTGAAACGTGCAGAGGCGGTAAGTCATTCTGACTATTCTCAAAACTCAAACCGTCAAACATTAAATCAAGACATAAGCGAGCGTGATAAAAAGCGTTGAAGCAAGTCACATTCTCCGTATACTTTGCCCCAGCACTAATGCACGACTGTGTCGGAGAAAAACATGTCAAATCGAGTACCTACCAACATACTGACCGGATTTTTGGGTGTCGGTAAAACGACCACGATTTTAAATCTTTTAAAGAACAAACCTGAAAATGAAAATTGGGCGGTGTTGGTCAATGAGTTTGGTGAGATTGGCATCGATGGTGCATTAATGACCGACCAAGGTGCGTTGATTAAAGAAGTGCCGGGCGGTTGCATGTGTTGTACCGCAGGCGTTCCTATGTCTGTTGGTATTACGGCATTATTGCGCCAAAAGCCAGATCGTTTGTTGATTGAACCAACAGGCCTTGGTCATCCAAAACAAGTGATTGCGACGCTGACATCAGAGCAATATCTGCCATACGTTGATTTAAAGGCGACCATCGCGTTGGTCGACCCTCGTAACTTGAGCGATGAAAAATACACGTCTAATCAAAACTTTGTTGATCAGCTAGACAGTGCCGATGTGGTGATTGGCAGCAAAGTCGATCTCTGTTCAAGCCATGATATTGATGTGTTCAACGATTGGGTTACCGATCAAACGCCAGCTAAAGTGTTCAGTAAGTTGATTCACAACGGCGAGCTGCCGATTGAAGTTCTGGATATTGAACGCGTACACGGCAGTGCTTCTTCTCATATCGAAATGCATCACCATGAGCATGCACACCAAGAGCCTCAGTTTCAGTTACCACCGGGTGAAGCATTCATCCGTAAAGAGAACAAAGGGCAGGGCTATTTCAGTTGTGGCTGGTTGTTTGGTGCTGAATACAAATTCGATTTTGATAAGCTGTTCTCGATGTTGTCTGACCTAACCGCCGAACGTGTGAAAGCAGTAGTCAACACCAATCAAGGGTGTTATGCATTTAACGTGGCAAATCGCGTGGTATCGGTCAACGAAATCAGCTTAGAAGGGTTTGAATCACGACTTGAAGTGATTGATTCTCAGCTTCTTCCTTGGGATGAACTAGAGCAAATATTACTGCAACTTGCGGGTATTGAAGGATAGGGCATTCGGCATTCTTCGCGCAAATATTGGAATGAAACGGTGAATCGACTGCATGGCAGGGTTCACCGTTTTTTCTTTTATCGAGTTTCAGTGAGAAAAGTGAGATAAATCACTCAAATTCGGGTATAGTGCACGGCTAAATTTTTAAAGCTATTTTAAGTGGTTTGTTTAAGGAATACGCTCAATGTCATTTTCATCTCAAGGTTTTGCGCCAGAAGTGGTTAAAGCACTGGCAGAATGCGGTTATGAAAAGTTAACGCCAATTCAACAGAAGGCGATTCCAATGGCTCGTAAAGGCCATGATATTTTCGCTACAGCACAAACAGGTACTGGTAAAACTGCAGCGTTTTCATTGCCTATGATTCAACAGCTGCTAGACAGCGGTCGTACTGCTTCTCGTAAAACCGCTCGTGCACTTATCCTGGCACCAACGCGTGAACTGGCAGAACAGATTGCTGACAACATTAAAGCGTACACTAAGTACACAGACCTATCGGTTGTGGCTGTATTTGGTGGTCGTAAAATGTCTTCACAAGTTTCTGCTTTAGAAAACGGCGTCGATATTCTGGTTGCAACGCCAGGCCGCTTGGAAGAGCACATCGAACAAGGCAACGTTTCTGTTGCGAACCTTGAGTTCCTTGTTTTTGATGAAGCTGACCGTATTCTGGATATGGGCTTTATTCATGCTGTTCGTAAGATCATGTTGGACGTTGATACTGATCCGCAAATCATGATGTTCTCTGCAACGACTTCAAGCCAGCTAAATCTGTTAGCGAAAGACATTTTGCGTAAACCAAAACGCATCGAAGTAGAGCGTGCAAACACTACCGCGCACACTGTTGCTCACGTACTTTACCCAGTCGATCAAGAACGTAAAACAGAACTGCTTTCTGAACTGATCGGTCGCAAAAACTGGCAACAAGTTTTGGTGTTTGTAAACTACAAAGAAACCGCAAATGATGTGGTGAAAGAGCTGAAACTTGACGGCATCAAAGCAGTAGTTTGTCACGGTGACCGTGCTCAGAGTGCTCGTCGTCGTGCGCTAGAAGAGTTCAAAACGGGCAAAGTTCGCGTCATGGTAGCAACGGACGTTGCGTCGCGTGGTTTGGATATTGAAGATCTACCTCACGTAGTGAACTACGACATGCCTTTCCTTGCTGAAGATTACGTTCACCGAATCGGCCGTACTGGTCGCGCGGGTAAGCAAGGTCATGCGGTTTCGTTCGTAAACCGAGATGAAGAGCTAACGGTTGTTCAAGTAGAAAACCTCATTCAGCAACGCATTCGTCGTATCGAACTTGCGGGTTATGAGCCAAAGCAGCGTGAATCTTACATCGAGAAATTGAACTCGAAACCGGCGTTTAAGAACCGTCAAGGTCGTCGTAATAACCCTAACCAGTCTGCGACAGACCAAGGCTCAGCAGAGCGTCGTCTTGCAATGGTGAAGCGTTTGAAAGCGCGTCGTGGCACGAACTAAACACGGTTAGATAATTACATTCGTTTGTAATGAAAGAGCCCCTCAATGAGGGGCTCTTTTTATTTGCTGTCTAGTGTTGGTTTAAGACGCTAATTTAAGCCAAGCATATTCGGCTCACCACGATAGATAATGCGATCGTTTCCACGGTGAATACCAAACGTGACTATTGTTGGCGGGTTTTCTTCTTCGGGAGTCGAAGTTTCCCAGTCATATTTGAGCCAAGGAAGTTGGTTGCCTGAGTGATCTAGATTTAGGCTGAACTGAATTTGTTCTCTTGCCGCGTCAATTTGGCTTGCAATGATGTCGTTGGTTCTGCCAACACTCATCTTAGCAACACCAGATAACTGGGCGTTATTTACCGGTGCGTTCGACCAAATAGGCGTGCTGGTGTAGTACGCACCATTTGCGGTTGTCGAGTTGTCATCGAAGTTTGTAACAAACCTACCGTTTTGCCACACCTCTACGTCCAATGGCACTTTGATCTTCATGCCTTGATTTCCGCCAACATCCTTAAAGTTCAAACGACCAAAACGAATGTCTGGCTGTTTCGTCAGAATTTCACCGCCATCGAAGAAGTTCACCTCATCAACCACGTGAGTAGTCACTAAGCCAATTTTACTGCTCTTGCTGTTTGCACCGCGGTTGAACGGGCCATCAGGGTAATGGCCTTTAGTTTTATCTTTCTCCCAACACGGGCTGTTGTGACACGTTGCATTTGTAGATGCTTTTTCAATCACAAACTGACCGATACTGGCATCGCCGATGCGTTTCCATTCTGCCTTTTGTGGTGCTGGTGGCACAAAACGATCTTGGTATCCGCCAAGCTCTCCTAAGTAAAAATGCTGTTGTAAACTTGGCGCAAAATGGGCGTAGTTTTTTACGTCCTCTTTGTTTGCGTTTAGCGCAACCACATCGTAGGTAACTTTCTCAAACGGTTGATTCATGTATACAAAGCCTTGGTTTTTAGGGTAAGTCCAATCTTGACTTTGCACTTTGAAGTACTTCGGATAGAAACGTCCGATATGGCGATAACCTTCGTTAACCTTCATGCCAAAATACGTACTGCCGAGGTTTGCTTTCACTTTCAAGCTGCCGACTTCTTCCCAATACAATCCGTTAAAAACGAAGCGATGGTTCTTGGCTGATTGGTGTCCTTGAGTTAACGCATAATTACTTTTCAACAGCGTCGAGGTTTGGTTTGCCGTGTCTAAAGGCGAGTGTTGCTCGCTCGACAAAACAACCGATGCTGCTGGTGCGCCATCATGCATAAAGTTGGTCGTGACCAAAGCATCACAATAAGCTGATGAGTCGATAGGATCACTGATAGACCCCCCTTTTTGCCAGATGACGGGTTTCACCGTTAACGAGAAATGTTCGCCAGCGGCAATGAACTTATCACCTTGTTCGGATGTGCCTGAAGGCAAGGTGTTTTGGTTCTCACAGATTGCCAAGGTCCATGGTCGCGAGTACACATTAAACTTGCCTGTTACTTCAACTGTGCCGTCGTCTGGACACTCTGAAAATCCTTTACATTCGAATTGGTCGGATAACGTCACCTCGAACAGTCCGGATTCGTTAGTAATTAAGCCATGTTCCGATAATCCGTCTTTGAACTCAGCAGAATAACTAAAATCACCTTCGCTTCCACCGAGAGGTTTAATCAAAGGGTGGACTACTTTGGGTTTACCATTGTAATTGCTGGCAACGACGGGTTCTCCTGTGGAGGCACAAGCGAGCAGACGTGTATGAACATTTTCTGGTTTACCAGCGATGACGCGAATTTCATTCAGTGTCCGTCTTTCATTTGAATACGCTTCGAACATAAACGGCGTAAACATGAAGTTGACTGTTTGCTCCTTCGCGGAGTCTCCGACCATCGTGAAAGTCAAAGAGTAATTGGCGTCTAATGCGATCTTATCGATATCGTTTGGAACCACACGAACAACGAGCTCACCATTATCGTTAGATTGAAACTGGTTTTCAGTTGATGTCGGTTTCCCTTTCACTACCTCTAGCGTGAACAAGTCGGGATCAGACAATATTGCCATCACTGGTGCGCTGACTACTTCATCGTTGTTGGTTGTGATCGCTGTGAATTGCGGGAGATCGTCACCGCACATCAACGCCATGTCATCAGATGGTGTCACCGTCAGGCCCAAGTCATCGTTACTTGGAGGCAGCATGCTACACTTTGGCGGCGGAGTTGTGGTGCTCGGACAAATGGAGCTCGAGTAATCGCAACGTGATTGGCCAACACCGCAGAACTGAGAATACTTGCCAGTTACACTATGAGGGTGCAAACTTCCCGGCGTTTGTTGGATTTCGCCGCAAACCTTACTTCCAACACCTTGATTAAAGTTTAATGTCTGGAAGTACTTAATCGCAGTATCTTCCGCGTAGAACGAACCATTAAGTGCGGCAGATGCCCCTTTGGACTCCGTCGTGCCGTAAACCGCCATATCATCAATAAGCAGAGAACTGTGCGCCACAATATCACCGACGACGAAATGTTGTTGGAAAGGGTTATTCGTCTTGAGATGCAATTGATGGCCTTTTGATTCAATGGTGCCACAAACGTTAGTATTGAATATATCGGTCGTACTGTGAGTCAAAATTTTACCAATAATGGTGTTGTACTTACCGTCAATATGAAGCGTCGACCCCGTTAGCTCTATATTCCCATCGATGAGAACATTATGCAGTTTTGTTGGGTAGGCCGACAGAAGGTCACCATAAATAACAGTGTGTTTGTTTTGGTAATCTTCAATGCTAGAAGCTTGCTCATTGTTAACCTTCAACTCGACTGAAAGCGAGCGAAGTGAGATGCGTTTATTAGGCTCACCAATTCGGTTATTGCCCTCTAAAACAATGCCTTGATGAGCTTCTAGTATGACTTCGTCTTCAGGTGAAGAGGAGATGATGGAATCACCAGCGGGTAATACGATCTTGCCATGGCAAAAAAAGGTAGTGTCTGTTCTTTGAATATCAAAAGAACTATGAGTTGAGCATATTTGGTTTAGCTCAGATGGTTTCGCAACGTCATAAACCGTTGCTTGTGCTGTTAACGGCATCAACATGGCCGTAGCAATAACGCAGTAAAGACGCATCATTAAGTATCCTAAATCTCGTGGAACTGAATGACATCAAGCGAGAGAAAATAAGTGTCTCAGAAAAATAGCGGCTAAATATTATTAGAAGAACCGCTTAGTTATTGAACTATGGGGATTTTTATTTCGTATGTCATACCATAGTGATGTAAGGATATTAGAACTTAGATGGATTGTTTGTTCAATAGATAAATGTGACATAAGTCGCATTGATGGTGTAAGTATTTGTTAGCAAATGATAATAAAAGGTGAGACTCTGCCAGAATAAGGCTAATTGATGGCCTTATTCTGTACAATTATTCGTTACGCCGCGTGGTCGAGCAGGGGAGCCATCTGATACAACTCCTCAAGAATGGCTTTGGTTTGTCGTGAATACACCAATCGGTCACGGTCGCCTACAAGTTGAATCGCTTTTACCTTACCAGATACCAAACAAAGCCTTAGTGTTCTCAGTACCATTTGAATATCCAGCGATGGCGTACCTTCAAGATTGTTTTTCGTTGATAGTGAACCTAAATCTATCGTCACAATGATTTGGTCACAGTGATCCAAATAATTGCTGATTTGCTGCTTTACGTGGTTGCGATGTCTGAACGTAAACTCACGATCCGTTACCCAATCACAGCCTTGATCTTCGGCGTATTCCAAGGTTTCTTGTTTCGTGTCTTGCTCGCTTACGCCAGCAAAAAATAGTCGCACATTTTGATAGCGAGAAAGGGCAAAGTGAAACGCTGAACCCATGCGAGGTTCAAGCGTCGGCTTTAGGCTCATCTTATGGCCGATATTCACAATGCCCACTTCATCGCGGTACGACACAACGACAGGAAGCATCGATAAAATGGCTTCCGTGCAGTTAGAAACCAACACAGGGATAGAGTGGCGAGAAAGCGATAGGCTCAATGCTTCCTGAAATTCACCACTCTCTAATTTTGAGTGAGAAAAATGACCGAAATTCGCTGCTGTCGCGTGATCATGTTGTTGATACAACCATTCGCTCGCGTTTTCCAAACTTTGGTCTGCTAATTCAAACGCACCTTTAGACATAGGGGCTAAGTGTTCGCAAACCGTCATAAAAGAAAAAGGATAATGATGCGGCTGCTTTGGTGTGTGATGAAACTTATAGCGTTTGAAAAAGCTTAACATGTTGAATTACCTTTCTGGTGGTAGTGCCCTTGCCGCCTGCAACACATGCAAAATAATGCGCTGCTTATCCTTTTCTACTCGGTGTGCCGGAGCCATAACCGAAACTGCGCCAACCAGCTTACTTCCTTTCATGACTGGCGCACTGATACCAGAAACACCAGGGTCAATCTCGGAGGTACTTACGGCATAGCCGTTCTTTCGGATTGTGGCGAGCTCCTCTTCCCATTCGTCTAAGCGATGATCTTGGCTAAAGTAACGTAAGATCTTTTCGCAACGACTTTGAGGCATAAAAGCCAGCATCACTTTAGATGAGGCGCCACGAAGCAGGGGTTGACTTTGACCCTGGACGAAGCTGCATCGTAGCGCCTGCATACTTTCTTTTTGTCTGACACAAAGCGCTCGATAACCCGATGGCACCATGTACGCCGCCATTTCCCCCGTTTGCTGCACCAAGCGCGCCAAGATGGTTTCAACCATATCAAGGCCGTGCTGAGCGGTTTCATAGCTGTGCATCAACAGTAAGGCTGCTGGCCCAACAACAAATGTCTTGTCATGCACACTTTCTTCAATCAAGTTCCATTCTTTCAGCAGTTTTAGATGTCGATACAAACTGCTTAATGGAACGTTCAATTGTTCGCTGAGTGTTTTCGCAGAGACTGGGAATTGGCTTACCGCAACTTGCATTAATAATTGCAGTGCCTTTTCGTTTACCTGATTAGCGTTGGCTTTGTTTAATGTCATGAGAGAGTTGTAACGTGTTAAAAGATATAGGACAAATATAATTCTTAATCACTGAGAAAAGAAAAATAATTTTTATGAGTAATTCTCACTTAATGAGAAAATGGCAGTGAGCGGTTAAATATTGAAGAAAACTTGGAAAGTGGATGTCTCACCTTTGAGTCTCGTGCCACTAAACTGGAACTTAAACAATTAAGGTTTTGTTTTATTTGCGAGAGTAGGAGGTGTCTCGCATACTCAATAAATCTAATGAATAATATTGTAAACGTGAGTTGCTGGTGGGTATCGTTTTCTCGATACCATCTGAGTCAATCGGTTTATAAAAGGTCGCTTTTATATGCTGAATAAAATGCTTCTTAAGAAAGCTGCTATCTTTTTTCTGCCACTTCCTTTGGTATTTGCGGAGGTTTTGTATTTGGCACACGAGAGTGTGCAAAGTAACCTCGATCACTTGCTCGAAAAGAACATACAAATCGCGGATGAAATTCTCTTTCAAATTGAGACTGAAAACCGAACTGCGCTTATTCATCCAGAACGGTGTGAGCAGTTGCAGCAAAACCTGATGTTTGAGCGAGACATCGATGAAATGCTCATTGTCAAAGGCGATGAGATCATTTGCTCATCGAAGCTTGGACACTTATCCAAACCGCTTTCTGAATACTTAACCTTCACGCCCAATCATGCCTTAACCTTCGGCCAGATAAACGGCCTAGATGAGCCATTACTGCTAGTGGTGACACAAGGGCAGCAGGCATATAAAGCCATCACCATCATTGATAGAGACTATTTTGGCGCGACAATTGGATTTAACAACGATTTACGCCTCAAGCGGTCAGCTTTGTTTATTCATGACGACGTGGTGCCCGCTGGCGCATCCAGAAAAGGTACAAACCCGATTGCTTTTAATGAATCTAAGGTGTTTGAATACCAAGCGCTCGCTGAAGCTAGCGATTTATTTGTCGAGCAAAAGTTGATTTCTTATATCATCTATTCTGTGCCTATTATCGCGATGATTTATCTTTGCCTATACGCGTTAAACAAGTTTGTCGATCCGCAAAGAAACCTTCTTGCAGAACTAAAAAAAGCCCTGAAAAAAAACGAATTAACCTTGTATTACCAGCCTCAAATTGATGTTGAAAGCGGACGCGTGTTTGGTTACGAAGCGCTGATACGATGGGAGCATCAACAAAAAGGTTTTATTGCTCCAGATGAATTTGTTCCTGCGGCAGAACAGAACGGGTTAGTATCGTTGCTGACCGACTACGTTTTAGAAAAAGCTGCGGACGATTTCTCCAAACTGACGTTTACTCATCCGGTGCATCTTGGTGTCAATGTGCCCCCTGGTTACCTTGTCGGTTCTCATGTAATAAGAAAACTGCAACTCATCCACAGGAAGCTAAGTGAGAACAATGTGTCGCTCGGCATCGAAATTACGGAGCGTCAGTTGATCAATGGGGAAGCAAGGAAGCATATTGCAGCGTTGCGCGTGCACGGAATTGATGTACTGATCGACGACTTTGGAACTGGGCAAACGTCGTTAGCATTTTTGCAGCACATGAAAATTGATTATTTGAAGATCGACAAGTGTTTTGTTGAAACCATAGGCATTCAAAGTGTGAGTGCATCCGTATTGAATGCCATCGTTCATTTTGCAGACGAGCTGCAAGTGAAGTTGATTGCGGAAGGCGTCGAAACGCCGGCGCAAGCAGAGCATTTGAAAAATATGGGAGTGCAATACCATCAAGGCTACCTGTATTCCAAGCCTTTACCATATTCCCTGCTTGCGCAGCAGCCAATTTCCTAGCTCTTGTTACACATTACCAGTGATGAATTTGAGCGCGATAACACTGCGCTTCGTCATCGAAGACAAACTCAAGATCGTTTTTGATGCTCTCAAGGCTGTCTTCTTGGTAATGGGAGACGTAAAGCAATTGGCTGAGATTTTCACGTGCAATCAGTTCCAACGTGTTTTTTACCAAGCGTCGTCCTAAAAAGTCGAGACCTTGATAAGGCTCATCCAAAATGAGTAGTGTTGGCTGCTTCACTATAGCACGCGCGATCAACAGCAAGCGTTGCTGACCGTATTCCAACTGTTTGAAAGACGTCTTTTCGTAGTGACGCATGTGTAAGATATCAAGCCACTCTTTAGCTACGTCAATCTCTTTACGCGAAGGCTGATTATACAAGCCAATCGAGTCGTAGAACCCAGACAGAATGACCTCTAACGCGCTGCAATTCACTCGATATTGAAGATGCAGCGCAGAGGAGACCATGCCAATATGCTGCTTTATCTCCCAGATGCTTTCGCCAGAGCCTCGCTTCTTGCCGAAGATGTGGATGTCGTTACTGTAGCATTGTGGATGATCGCCAAATATCAGCCCCAATAACGTACTTTTACCACAGCCGTTTGGCCCTTTAACTTGCCAGTGTTGCCCTTGAACTATGCGCCAATTCAGGTCAGTGAAAATACGTTTTTCAGTGTATTCAACTTGGCCATTTTTTAGTTCGAAAATAGGATCATCGAAGTGTGTAGAGTGTTGGTGACGTCGTATCAACCCCATCATCTCTTCGCTTTGTTTTTGGGATTGTGACTTAATTTGTTCGATTATCGGGTGGTTGTCCCAACTCTCTTTATTCATTGTGCTGTCAAGACTGCCGGCATTAAATAGCGCCACATGATCTATCCATTCTGGCATGTCGGACTCGCGAGAAAACGTAATCAACATCTGGACGGATTGCGAAAGCGAGTACAAATAGGTTGCGAGTGAAGCGCGGTGGGCAACATCTAGACCGACAAAAGGATTATCCAGAAGCACAAGGTCAGGTTGGGTTGCCAACGCTCTAGCGAGCATGACTCGTCTGGTCTCGCCAGTCGATAAAACACGAAAACCGCTCTGTTTTAAATGGTGAAGGTCGAGCTCCTCAAGCAGTCTTTCCGTTGTTGCTGCATCTTGGCAGCACTCAAAAATCAAAGCATAAACGGTACTGCCTTGGTCGATACGATCGAGAAAATCGGTGTCGTCCTTTTCTAGCTCACGTTCAAGTAGTCGTTGTTGCTCTGAAAGCGATACTTGCGCGACTTTCAATTCACCAAGCTCCAAAGTCCCTTGTGTGGGTTTCAGTTCGCCACAAAGCAGATCGCCTAGCAGGGAGCCGATGTCTCCTTCTGCACTGAAGATGCCCCAAGAGTCATTGTTATCGATTGTCCATTCATCAATGGAAAGTGTGGTGGTATGTCCTTGTACAGCAAGCTGACTAAAGCGAATAGCCATTGTGTTTGTCTTCCTTGTTATTGTTGTATTGGACTAGTTATAACAACTAACCAAGGGCCTAAGGAAGGGGATGTCAGTATTAATTTTAACCAAAGCAAAGATTGTTACGACCAGAAATGAAAGACTTATGTAACGAATCTGCTGTTCAATAAGTCGCGGGAATATTTCTATATAGTCATCATTATGCGTATGGATATTATGCTGCTACACTCATATGTGGCACTTATTTATTAAATGTAAGGATGCATGTATATGAGTGAAAAGGAATACGATTATCCTGCGAGCTACAGTCTCGTTTCCATAACCGACCCATCAAGTTACATCAAATATGCCAGTGCGCATTTTAATGAAGTTGCTGGCTTTGAAGAAGGAGAGTTGATAGGAAAACCACATAACGTTGTTCGCCATCCAGATATGCCTAAACAGGCATTTAAAGACCTCTGGTCTCATCTCAAAGCTGGGAAACATTGGATGGGAATGGTGAAAAACAGACGAAAAAATGGAGGATATTACTGGGTGGATGCGTTTGCATCGCCAATCAAATACAACGGTGAAATTGTTGAATACCAATCTGTCCGTTTTAAACCAGAACGTATTTATGTCAAACGCGCAGAGAAAGCTTACGCGAAACTGCGAAATGATAAAAAACCGCTTCAACTTTACCTACCTCGAACACGTCTTTGGATGAGAGCTGCCTTTTTCCTTTTTATTTCGAACTTTTTGGGCTTGTTACTTCTAGAGATGAATCAATCACCAATGGTGGCTTTCAGCGCTGCAGCGTTACTTTCGGCATTATCCATCTACATGTTGACCAGACCAATTGAGAAGCTGGCTAAACAAGCAAGACAGGATTTCAATAACCCGTTGATGGAATACATATACTGCGGGAAAGTGAATGATCTTGCAGAAATCGAACTGGCTATGAAAATGAGGAAGCAGTTCGCGAACGCATTGTTAGGTAGAGTAGGAGTTTCGGTAAAAGATTCCTGTGAAGAGACAAAAACGAATGCCGATAGCGCGGCGGATAACAGTGAGCGCGTTACTGAGAACCTAAGCGCGCAAAAAATCGAAATTGATTCTGTTGCAACCGCAGTGAATGAGATGCAAGCCTCGTCTTCCGAGATATCTCATAATGCTCAAGCAACCGCAGATGCGACGCTGAAAGCGCAAAATACCATGACCGATAGTCGCAATGTTATCGATAACGTTAACCATTCCGTTCTCGATCTTGTTGGCGAGTTGGGTGAGATTTCGAAAGTAGTGATGCGTTTGAATCAACAAACGGATCAAATTGGGACGGTTATTGAGGTGATTAATGGCATTGCCGAACAAACCAATCTTCTGGCATTGAATGCTGCGATAGAAGCGGCAAGGGCAGGCGAGCAAGGTCGTGGTTTTGCGGTAGTCGCGGATGAAGTGAGAACGCTTGCCAAACGAACTCAAGAGTCCACAACAGAGATCAAATCTGCGATTGAGAGCATTCAACATGGCAGTAAGTCTGCGGTTTCTGCGTTGGAGAAAGGCAACGAGATGTCTACAGGGACGGTCACTTTGCTTGGAACGGCGCTTGAGAGCATTCAGCAACTAGAGTCGTTGATCCAAGATGTTGTAGAAAGAAATCAACAGATAGCTGTCGCCATCGAAGAGCAGGTCTACGTCACGGATGAAATCAATGAGAACATCCAATCGCTCAATTTGAAATACAGCGAGTCGTATGATCTGATGACAGAAACCAACCAGATGAACAGCAGAGTGCAAAACTGTACGAATGAACTCTCTGACATGATAAAAAAATTCGCATAAGCAGCGGAAGTAAATGGCTTAGTGCTTCTCTAAATAAAGCATAGGGTAGGAGCAAATATGGTTACGCAAAATACCAACTTTTCCCCGGAGCAACCAAAACATGAAAAAGACGAGCAACAGAATGTAGCAATAGTTGAATTCAATAGCAGTGTGCTCAGTAGGCAATCGACGGATTTTTTGACTCATGAAGAGTTAAAAATGTTGGAAGCCGTGATAGGTATCGCTTTTTAGCTTTTCTCATTCATCAGTTGTATTAAAGCAATGAAAGTGAAAAGAAAGCCGTTGATGAACAACGGCTTTTTTGTCAATAAAATCTGTTGAAAAGTAGTGGGGAATCAACTGATTAAATGATACGTTGTTGACCTTCTAATACTCTAGATTTTATCAATGCTCGCATCGCTCCATGCCTTTTACAGTTCACTTTTCGTTGGTGATATGCGATTTGATATTGAATAAAGCAAGCGCTAAAAGGGGAAGTAAAATGCTTAATATTAAAGGTTTTTCCCCATTTCTTTGCCAAAGATAGTGGAATGACTCCGATGCAGTCGCTTTGAGCTACGTGGGTGAGAATGCCCAAATAGTTAGATGCGATAGAATCGATATTGTTTGATTTGACGATCAAGCCCAAATGTTTTTCAAACTCAGTATCAAAACTCCATTTACTGGCAAGTACGCAATGTTTTTCGTCGCTTAACATCTCGGTGGAGATGTGCTCGTTAATCCTTGGGTGACCGTTTCGACATATAACAACACAAGGCTCTCGACAAACGTCTTCCACTATAATTGACGCTTCTCTGCTTTCAATATCCCCCAGTAGTAAATCCGCTTCATTGCTGTAAAGCAGAGAGAATAAATGGTTTTCGCTTAATGTTGACTCATGAAAAAAGACATTTTCAAGCTTGGATAGCTGAGCCGGATAGATATTTGAACAGTAAACATTGTAGGGAGCAGGTTGGGTGATCACGCTATCGATTACACTCAGCGCTTGTTGTAGTTGAGGCAGCCATTTCTGGGCCGTGCTGGTTAGCTCAATATTTCGCCCTCGTTTCGTAAATAACTTTGTGTTTGTTGTGCGCTCTAGTCGTTTAATGGAAGCACTTATCGCTGGCTGAGTTACACCTAATTTATCCGCCGCTTTCGTATAAGAAAAGCACTCGGCCACCACAATAAATGTATTGATTAAGTTTAGGTCAATGGCTTTGGACATCTTGAACTCGAGTAATGAATTGTTGGGGAAATCAACGGGAGTGAGAAGTGACTCCTGAGCCACTATTAACATGATGACTCAGGAGATTTATCGCTATTGAACGATAGCGGTTGTGACTTGTTCAATTTTTTGATTGAACTCGAATGGTGCTTGGTAGTTTTTACTCACCGCGCCACCTTCATCTTCACCAATACCCACGCCATCGTCGAGCGAGAACAAGCGGCTGTTTGTGTTAGGGATAAGTTTCTTCTCAACAAGCTTATCGTTCACGTAGAGATAAACGTTACCGCCTTTACCTCTGCCAGCTGCGTTACCTTTACCACCTTGGCCGTTCTCGTCGTAACGGAATGCCACTTTAATCTCGTTCTTGCCTTCTTTTAGTTTAGAACCAGAGACTTTAGTGTACTCGTAGGTTAACCAGTTATATTCGAAGGTTGGGACGCCATTTTTCACATATAGCGTCCAACCACCGAAGTTACCGCCTTGCGCGATAATCACACCGTTAGTCTTTGACGCATTGTCTGTTGAAATGTCCGCAACAATATCAAACGATTTATTTTTGATATTTAAGAAAGAGTTTTCAGGGATGCCTCTTGCACCTTCATAAAGCGTGAGGCTCTTCTTACCAAACAGAGCATCAGGTCGACCCGCAATTTCTGCGTTCATACGTTCAATTGTGCGATCATCGATAGGGTAGACATGGTTTTTCTCTGCTTCTTTATCGAATAGCTTCTTCAGCTCATCAAGCTTTTGAGGGTTAGATTTTGCTAAGTCGTTGGCTAAAGAGAAATCTTTCGTTGTGTCGTACAATTCCCATTTATCATCTTGTAGGTCTCTAAACTTGGTTGACCCCTCAGTTAAAGCCCAGTGAGTAACACGCGCTAGCCACCCTTCGTGATAGATGGCACGGTTACCTCCCAGTTCGAAATATTGAGGTTTGTGTCGTGTTTGTGCTTTTGTTTCCTTAAATGTATTAGTGAAGCTCACGCCTGCCATCGGGATTTGCTCAACACCATCGACTTCTTTTGGAACTGGTAAATTAGCGGCTTCTAGTACTGTCGGAGCAATATCTACAACATGAGACCATTGATCGCGCAAAGGCTGGCCTTTGTTATCGATTCCCGCAGGCCAACTCACGACCATACCATTTCGAGTGCCACCAAAGTCTGAAGACATTCCCTTCGTCCAAGTAAATGGAGAGTCACCCGCTACGGCCCAGCCTGAAGCGTAGTGTGGGAAGCTATCTGGTCCGCCTAGCTTATCGATGTTTTCTAGCACGCGGTTAGGATCTTCCGTGATGAGGTTATAGAACGCCAGTGAGTTGAAGCTACCGTTACGGTTGCCTTCTGCGCTCGCACCGTTATCGCCGACAATGTAGAAGATTAAGGTATTATCGAATTCACCATTTTTCTTGAGTGTGTCGATGACTCGACCGATCTCATGGTCAGTGTGTGCTAAGAAGCCTGCATAAACTTCCATTTGGCGTTCGAAGACACGTTTTTCATCAGATGAGAGAGAATCCCAACGAGGCACAAAGTCTGGCATTGGAGGCAAAACCGTATCTTGTGGAATAATGCCTAACTTCTTCTGACGTTCAAACGACTCTTGTCTTAGTTTGTCCCAGCCCATTGAGAACTTGCCTTTGAACTTATCAATCCATTCTCTTGGGGCCTGATGAGGGGCGTGTGCGGCACCCGGAGCGTAGTAAGCGAAGAACGGTTGGTCAGCATTATAGCTGTGCTGCAGGTTCAACCATTCAATAGTTTGGTCGGTCATATCTGCTGTGAAGTGATAGTTCTTTTTACGTGGCGTTTTAATGCGCGTATTACCGTCAATCAACACGGGTTGGAACTGGTCGGTTTCACCACCGAAGAAGCCGTAGAATTTGTCGAAACCCACTTCAGAAGGCCAAAGCGTTTGGTTACCTGCGGGCCCTGTCTCCCAAGCCGGAATTTCGTGGTTTTTACCAAACATTGCCGTGCTGTAACCGTTATATTTCAAAATTTTTGGTAGGGCAGCGATGTAGTTTGGTCGAACGCTTGTATTACCAGGGAAGGCCGTCGATGTTTCCGCAATTGAACCCATATTATTTTGGTGATGATTGCGGCCAGTAAGCAAGGCAGTTCGAGTTGCAGAGCTTACGCCGGTTGTATGGAATTGGTTATAGATAAGACCTTGTTTAGCCAACGCATCAAGTGTTGGCATATCAACTGCGCCACCAAAAAGGGATGACTGACTAAAACCGACGTCATCTAACAAGATAACAAGCACGTTAGGTGCATCTTTTGGTGCTGCGATTCGGCGAGTTGGCTCGGGGCGCTGAACATCTCGCACGTCGAGTTGAGTATAAGTTTGGGGCTCAATGTCAGGAACTGGGAGCTTTGTTCTATCTACCGTTCCTGCCGCAACCAAACACGGAGCGAGCGCTCCGGTGATGGTCACCGTTGTTTTCAAAATATCCATTTATTGATTACCTTTTATTAGAGGGTGTTAGGATTAAAGGGCCGTCTAATGCTTGCATGACATAGCTTGCTGGATAGCCATGAGCTAAGAGCGTCGTCATTGCTTGCAAATACTTTTGTACTGAGCTGAAAAAATAGAAATAACCATCACAAAGGACGTTTTCATGCTCACCAGTGTCGGAGAGATAGCGATGTTTTGGGCAGCCGCCGTTGCAGAGAGACAAGAACTGGCATTGTTTACATCGCATAGATAAGCGGGATTCTTTATTGAACTGAAGTTCGTGATTCAACGACATCTCGTGTAACGATGTTTCGAATACATTGCCGAGTTTCGACTCCGGGTAGGCGACATGGTCACAGAAATAAACGTCGCCATTTGCTTCAACGGCATAAGACGAGCCGCATTTTTTTGCATGAATACAGTTTGGCGAGGGGTTGCCAAGGTATTGTGTTAATGCTTGTTCAAAGTTCGAAATGAAGACTTTTCCCACATCTTGAGAAACCCAAAGATGAAATACGTCGGTGAGAAAACGTCCGTATTCTTTGGCATCAACAGACCAAGCGATAGGTTCGTATTTCTGAGGATCTGTATGGTGTTTGTCTGTCGAGAAAATCAGATTGCTACCAAAGTGCTGGCCACGAGCTTGCTCTGTTTCTAACGGAGAAGATTCGACAAGAGGTGAGAACTGAATATGTTTCACCTTATTCTTTCGGAAAAATGAATAGATAGCCTCAGCATGTTTGCAATACTCTTTGGTCACACATGCCAAAACGTTGTATTCAACGTTCATTTTTTGTAGAAGCTTTAATGCAGAAAAGCTTTCTTTAAAAGCACTTTTTCCTTGTTTGGTTCGGTATTTTTCTTGAAGCCACTCAGGTCCATCTAAACTTAATCCAACCAAGAAGTTATTTTCTCGAAAGAATCGGCACCAATCACTGTTTAATTTAGAACCATTGGTTTGAATTGTGTTCTTTATTAATTTGCCGTTAGCGTATTGCTTTTGAAACTCAACAGCCTTTTCAAAAAAATCAATGCCTATCAATGTAGGTTCTCCACCGTGCCATGCGAACTCGACAATAGGCGTATCTTGGCTAGAAATATAATTTTTAATATAAGTCTCTAGCGTTTCTATATTCATTGATTTTTTAGATTTTAAGAGCAGGTCCTTCTCTAAATAAAAACAATATTGACAATCATAGTTGCATTTTGAGCCAACAACTTTCACTGTAGTATGTAAACCAGCCATAAGGGATTCTTCTACTCCAACCAAGATGGAACTAGTTTAATTAATATGTTCTTGTCCACAATTGATAATAGTGATACTTGATACTTATCAAAATTGATATTATGTTTTTAGGGAGCGTTGTGAGAGAGTTTAGACATGATATTTAACTATAACTTACTGAAACCGTTGGCGTTACTTTTGGAAACAAAAAGTATCACAGCAACAGCAAACCAAATGTCGACAAGTGCTTCTGCGGTGAGCCGAACTCTAAGAAGCTTAAGGGAAATATTTCAGGATGAATTACTTACCAGAAAAAACGGCAGGATGGAGCTAACACCAAAAGCAATCTCCATACGTGCCAAACTCAATAATATTATTCATGATATTGATGAATTAACTGAGGGTATGTCTTTTGATCCATCGACCTCAGATATAAAAATCAATATAGCGATGAATAGTTACATCGCATATTGGCTAGCCCCAGAAATAATTCAATACTTTTCAGAGAACGCACCGAATATAGAATTAACCATTGAAGATTGGAATGAGTTAACGCCAGATCGAATTAATAATCAGCTCGTTCATTTTGGAATTCATTATTTTCCGTTAAATTTAAACAAAAACTTGGTCCAAAGAAAAGTCGGAAAAGATATGTCGGTTATGGTCTGTAGAAAAGATCATCCAATTAATAACGAGTCAATATCCTTGGAGACAATCGCGTCTTATCCTCTGGCTATCCACTTGCAAAAGCATTGGAATGAGCGACAAGATAAACTCTCAAGATTGCTGTTAAGTCACGGTATTGACTTCAAAGTAAAACTTAAAACGACGCATATCAGTGTCATTATTAATGCCGTTGAGACGACAGACTTATTGTTTCCTTGTTCAATATATATAGCAGAACAGTTGGATGAAAAATTTAGCTACGTTACTTCAAGCGATGAGGTGTTTCTGCCGGTGCTAGAGAAAGAGTTTGGCTTTATATACGACAAGGCCTACAAAAATGATCCTATGATTGTGTGGTTACACAGTACCATTTCTAAGCTGATGAATGACTTTCTAGATGTGTATAACAAGAAGTTTGACAATAGATACGAAAAAAGCCGTTGATTATCAACGGCTTTTTTCTAAATGTGGCGGAGAGATAGGGATTTGAACCCTAGATACGCTATTAACGTATGCCGGTTTTCAAGACCGGTGCTTTCAACCACTCAGCCATCTCTCCGTTGCGGGACGTATAATAGGGAGTGGAGTAGTCGTTGTAAAGCACTGAATTACAATTGAAGTGCCGTTTGATGATTTTCTAGACTCCGATGCAATAGTGAGCGAAAACAACGCGAAACGCACCTAAATGTAGAGTTTTTACTTTATCCTAGTGCTAATCAATAAAATGGTGTTTTATTGTTATCTTTATGAAAAATAACAAATTATAGGCTTTGAGGATACATGTGTTCGCCCGAAAGTGTTTGCAACAGTTTGTGAACTAATTCAAAATTAACTGGTATAGCCAGTTGTGCTTAATTTTTCTAAGGGTGTTTATGAAGGTCACAAATCTGTTTAAAGACAAAGTTGATGCGATTTCTGCTCATCAATCCGAGTTTATGAATTGGATGTCTCCAACGCTACGCGATTACTGGAGTGACTTTTTGGGCAAGGCACAAAACAGCTTTTTGTTTTCTAATGTGCGCGACCATAATCAGCCTGCAGTGAATGAAGAAGTGGCTCCTCAACCTGCGCCGATTGTTCTTCAGCCAGAAGCTCAAAAACTGTATGACGAGCTAATCGGTAAGATCGGTGAAGTGATCCATACGGGTGACTGGGTTCATGTATCTCAAGAGCGTATCAATCAATTTGGTGCGGTAACAGAAGATATGCAATGGATTCATACTGATCCAGAGCGTGCATCTGTTGAATCACCTTTTAAAACAACCATTGCGCATGGTTTCCTGACGTTGGCTCTACTGCCTAAACTGACGGACTCAGTTGATGCGGATAAACCATTATTTCCGACAGCGAAATTGGTTGTGAATCTAGGCTTGAACCAAGTACGTTTTCCTTACCCAGTTAAAGCTGGTAACAACGTGCGTGCAGTAAGTACACTGACTAAAGTAACGCCTATCAAGAAAGGTTTAGAGATCGAGCGTGAAATCAAAGTGGAAATTGAAGGCGTAAGACGCCCAGGTGCGGTAGTGGTATCTGTGATTCAATTGCACTTCTAAAACATATTCGAATCAATAAAAAAGAGAGCATTTCAATGCTCTCTTTTTTGTTTTTACTGGTTAAAGTTTTTAACCGGTATGTACCCGTAGTCAGCAATGGTTTTTTGTCCCGCTTCCGATTTTAGGAACGCGACAAAGTCTTTGCCTGCTTGATCTAGCGAGTCGACTTTGTAAAGCACCAAGAATGGTCGAGCCAGTTTGTATTTGTGATTTGCGATGTTCGCTGCTGTTGGTTCAATCCCGTTAAACTGAATCGCCTTCACAGAAAGGTCTACAGACCCCACCGAAATAAAACCAATCGCACGTGTGTTATGGTTCACAATGGTTTTAACCATGCTGTTGCTGTTTACAACTAAGTTGTTTGGGCTGATATCAGAAACCAGACGGTCGTTAATGATTTTGGTTAGACCCAACAAACTTTCAAAGCTGTAGCGCGAGCCAGAAGATGCTTCTCGTGTGACAACTGCTATCGGTTGATCCGCGCCGCCGACTTCTTTCCAGTTTTTGATTTCGCCTTTGTAGATGTCAAACAGTTGTTGTGCTGAAAGGTTAGTCACAGAGTTTGTACGGTTCACAACAACGGCAAGGCCATCGTAAGCAATTGGAAACACATTCAAGTCTTCGCCTTTTTCGCTTTCTGTCAGATAGCGAGAGCTCATACCAAGTTTCACGACACCTTTGTTCACCATGGTGATCCCCGCACTAGAACCAATGCCCTGTACAGCGATGTAATTATCTGGGTGTGTCTTATTGTATTCTTCGGCGAGTACGTCCATCACGCGAGCAACGGAAGTTGAACCTGAAATGTTGACTTCTTTCGCCATAGCAGAAGGAAGGGAGACAGCCATGGCTAGTAAAGTTGCCACAGTAAAACGTAACATATTTAAACTCCATATACGGTATAAAGCAGCGCTTATGATATTGCGTTCAGGTTACACTTTTGTGAATCAGAAAAGATTGTTCGAATGTGAAACAGCAGCGTGTTTATCGCGTTATTTGAGCAAAGTGGTGATGTACGTAGTGTTTCCTTGGAGGGTGAGATGGTAATCTCTGAGAAGTCTGTAAACGGAACGTTGGTGAAGTCAGCCTTAAATGGCGCTTGGGTGTATACTAAAAACTACCTATCAGGAGAACGTCATGTCTGTTTCTCAAATGGCAACCAGCCGCTTATATAAACTGGTTCAGATTCTTTGTTCGGCGCGCAATGCGAATTTGCCGGTAGAGCAAGGAAAATGCCTTTATGAGCCAATTGAAAATGGCGTTGAACTTCACCATGCGCATTTCTTGCTAGATTCACAACACAGCGAATACACCTCGCCAATTGCAAAAATTCTATTTGATTCTCAGACTCAGCTTTGGCGCTTTTATGTTCCCGCCTCTCGCTCAGAAGAAATTCGATGGATTCCTTACAAAAAGTTGCCGGATAGTCACACGCTTGAAGATCTCCTTGCCGAACTTGAAAGCGATCCTCAAGCGTGTTTTTGGGAGTAGGGGATTAACCTCTTACTACCTGATTACGAAAGTCTTTAGGGGTGATGTTGTAAATGGATTTAAACGCGGTACTAAAGTGAGCAGCGCTCTTAAATCCAGATTCAAATGCGATTTCTGTTATCGATTTTTGTGAAACGCGCAGTTGTGTTGCCGCGTAGTTAATACGTTTCACTTTTAATATCTGAGAAAAAGAAAGGTTTTCGGCAGCAAGGCGGCGTTTTAACGTCGCAATAGACATGCTCATGTGCGCCGCTAGGCCTTCTAACGTTATATCCTTCTCAATGTTCTTTTCGATGTACTTAATGGCCTTTTGAGAGGCTGTTAGGCTGCTTGCATCGTCAATGATCGAAAGAATGTCTGGCTGAACTTCCACCATAAGAGAAAGTAGCGCCATTGCGATGTGGCTCTGAGTGTAATCAGGTGCATTACGACTGGCTAAAGCCAATAACGTATTCTTAAGCTGTGTGACTTCTAAATTGGATTCTGGTGAGAAAGGGTAGAAGCGTCGGTGTTCTGCTTCTGAATGCAATCCAGGGTATGCTTTCTTAAACTCGCAAAATAGGCTGATGTCAAAGACTAGCGCTACAGCTTTAAAGCCATTCTCGCCTGGTATGGCTTCTGCACTTCTTAAGTCAGAAGAGTTGTATAGGGTAAAGTCGCCAGCTTGTAGTTCAAACTGTTCGCCATTTGGCTGGTGGATGACTAATGCGCCTTCTTCTACGACATATAAGCCGTTATGGGTGGCGGTGTAACGTTCACTTTTGCGAGCAGTGAAGTGGTTAAAGCGAATGATCTCAATGTTCGGCATATTCGTTCTTATCGTTTTCCATGACAAATAAAAAAGGCGCTCATTCGAGCGCCTTTAAACTTCATTCGGTATTATTCTTCACTTACAGTTTGTTCTGTTTGTGCTGCTGGTTGATCAGCAAATACCTGTGTTGGCTTTGCAACTAAACTGCGGTTTTCTTGGTTAACGTCCGCAAGAACGATTTCCAATGTGTCACCCAGTTTGTACACCACCTCTTTATCGATAGAGATTGTGCCGTTGTCGCCATTGCACTCAATTCGTTCTTTATTATCAAGAATCAGGGCACCAGGAATAAAGGCTGCTGCACCATTTTCGAGAAGTCGAACACGTGCACCAGCACGATTAATATCGAAAATCTCACCTGTGAAACAAGTTTGCTTGCTTGGTTCATCCGCAAGAGTACGTGCGTATAGCCAATCAGACACGTTACGCTCTGCAATTTTGTGATGCTTACGGTGCAGTGCCAGTTCTTCACCCACTTGATCGTCAGGTTTTTGTACTGGTTCTTTATCTAGAATCACCGCTTTTAGCATACGGTGGTTGATCATATCGCCGTATTTGCGAATTGGGGATGTCCAAGTCGCATAAATGTCTAGACCCATCGCGTAATGAGGAAGAGGTTGGTTACCCACTTCACTGTATGCTTGGAACTTACGAATGCGGTTGTCTAGGTAAGATGTCTCTTGAACCGCTAACCAACGACGTAGAGCCGCAAAGCCTTCAAGCGTTGCAATCGATTCTGCTGTGAATTCTAGCGTACCCTCAGGGTTAACGAGTTGCACAACTTCTTCGATTTTCTCTGGTTTCAAACCTGCGTGAGTGTTGAATACGCCAGTTTCGAATTTTTCACGCAGTGTACGGCCTGCACAGATGTTCGCTGTGATCATCGATTCTTCAACAAGACGGTTTGCACTGCGGCGCATATCAGCGTGAATTGCGATAACGTCATTGTCTTCACTTAGCTCAAAACGGTAGTCAGGGCGGTCAGGGAATACAACTGCGTTTTTCTCACGCCATTCTGCGCGAGCTAGAGAAAACTCGTATAGATCGCGTACGATAGTTGCGATTTCTTCTGAAGGTTGCCATGCATCAGAATTGCCGTTTTCTAGCCAATCAGAAACGTGATCGTATGCTAGGCGCGCATGTGATTTGATGTTTGCAGCGAAGAACTTAATATCGTCACCAATCACACCGCCTTTGCTCACTGTTACGGTGCAGCAGATTGCTGGGCGGATTTCGCCTTCAATTAGAGAACATAGGTTGTCCGCTAGGTCGCGAGGTAACATCGGGATGTTACGGCCTGGTAGATAAATGGTGTAACCACGTTCACGCGCGACTTTATCCATTTCGTCTTCAGGTGTGATGTACGCTGTTGGGTCAGCAATCGCGATAGTTAACTCAAAATCACCAGATTCAGTTTTCTTCGCGTACAACGCGTCATCCATATCTTTGGTTGATTCACCATCGATTGTGACGAAAGGAACATGAGTCATGTCGATGCGCTCTAGATCGGCGTCATCTTTTAATTCCCAGTTCTCAATGCCAGCAGGTTCTGAGTTTGGTAGATCGTTTTGCGCTAGCGTTACCCACCAAGGTGCGATTTTGTCGTCAGCGTCAGTGATTTTCTCTGAAATTTCAACGAAGAACGTGTTGTCGCCTTTTAGCGGGTGACGAACAAGATGTGCTACAACCCAATCACCTTCCGCGAAGTTGTCAGGCTTTAAACCTTTCTTCAGTTTCGCTTTTAGAGACAATTTTTTTAGTTGAGGATGGTCAGGAACGACATTTAGCTTGCCTTTGAACATTTTTACTCGACCGATAAAGCGAGTAAGAGATTGTTCGATCAGCTCTTGTGGTTCTGCGACTTCACGTTCATTTTCAGTACGGATGATGGCCACGACTTTGTCGCCGTGAATGCACTTTTTCATGTACGCTGGTGGGATGAAGAAGCTGGTCTTGCTGTCCACTTCCAGGAAACCAAAGCCTTTATCTGTTGCTTTGATTGAACCTTCTTTTTTAGGCAGGTTTTCTTGGATTTGCTGCTTAAGCTGGGCTAATAGCGGGTTATCTTGAAACATCTTTTCTTAACTTACCAATGGAGTTGGCCACACTATAATCATTGCGGGCTATTATTACTACCTAAAGCACACAAATTCGCTGTGAATTATTGAGGAATTAAACAGCTCAACGGTGCTTTTCTCTTCGGAGAAACGGGCGGTAGGTGGATTTTTATGCGGATATTACCATTAGTGAGAATAAATTGTGATGTAATTCAATTTTTTCTAGCTTTTTTTATGCATTTAAGGAATAATCCGCCTCCCTTAGTCGTCCCTAATGGCTTATCGCGGTTGTGTACTGTGCTAACTCCTGTCTGAATGGATTTAGTAACTGGATGAATCAGTATCGAATTGGAAGAGCATATGGGACTGTTTTTTTGTTTAATTAAGTAGGATCCCAATGCAAGATTCTGTTATTCAATTCAGCGATTTATCTCTGAATGATTCTATCCTTTCTGCTCTAGACGGAATGGGTTTCGTGTCACCAACTCCAATTCAGGCTGCGGCAATCCCACACCTATTGGAAGGTGCTGACGCGCTGGGTAAAGCACAGACGGGTACAGGTAAAACGGCAGCATTCTCTCTGCCTCTTCTAAACAAGCTAGATCTTGATCAACGTAAACCACAAGCAATCGTTCTTGCTCCAACTCGTGAGCTAGCGATTCAGGTTGCGGCTGAAATGAAAAACCTTGGTAAAAACATCAAGGGTCTTAAAGTTCTAGAAATTTACGGTGGTGCATCTATCGTAGATCAAATGCGTGCTCTTAAAAATGGTGCACACGTTATTGTTGGTACTCCTGGCCGTGTTCAAGACCTTATCAACCGTGAACGTCTACATTTAGACGAAGTAAATACTTTCGTTCTTGATGAAGCGGACGAAATGCTAAACATGGGTTTCGTGGACGACGTAACTGCAATCATGGAGCACGCTCCTGAATCAGCTCAACGCGTTCTATTCTCTGCAACTATGCCTCCAATGCTGAAAAACATTGTTGAGCGTTTCCTACGTGATCCTGTAATGGTTGACGTTGCTGGTAAAAACCACACTGTAGACAAAGTTCAACAACAGTTCTGGGTAGTGAAGGGTGTAGAGAAAGATGAAGCTATGTCTCGTCTTCTTGAAACTGAAGAAACTGACGCGTCAATCGTATTCGTACGTACTCGTCAAGACACTGAGCGTCTAGCTGATTGGCTATCTGCACGTGGCTTTAAAGCCGCTGCACTGCACGGTGACATTCCTCAGTCTCTACGTGAGCGTACTGTTGATCACATCAAACAAGGTGTTATCGACATCCTAGTTGCAACTGACGTCGTAGCTCGTGGTCTTGACGTTCCACGTATCACTCACGTATTTAACTACGACATCCCATTCGATGTTGAGTCTTACATCCACCGTATCGGTCGTACTGGCCGTGCTGGACGTAAAGGTAAAGCGATCCTTCTAGTTCGCACTAACCAAATCCGTATGCTTCGCACTATCGAGCGCGTAACTAAGTCATCTATGGAAGAAATCCAACTTCCTCTACGTGACCAAGTAGCAGAAGCTCGTCTAAACAAGCTAGCGGCTGAACTGGAAGCAGAGAAAGAGCACAAAGCACTAGACAAGTTCGCAGAGCTAGTAGAGAAACTACAAACTTCTCTAGAAATCGACCCTGCGATGCTTGCTGCAATGCTTCTTAAGCGTCAACAAGGTAAGCGTCCTCTGTTCTACATTGGCGAAGACCCAATGGTTGAAGCGATTGAACGTGACAAGCAACGTCGTAAAGAGCGCCGTGAAGGTGGTCGTGAAGGCGGTCGCAGCTTCAACAACCAAGACTGGGATACTTACCAGCTTCAAGTTGGTCGCGAGCAAGGCGTTCAAGTTAAAGATATCGTTGGTGCTCTAGCAAACGAACTAGGCCTAGGTAAAGGTTCTATCGGTGCGATCAAGCTAGCGCAAGGTCACACATTCGTTCAGCTACCAAAAGCAATGACTTCTGAAGCGGCGAACAAGCTAAGCAAACTGCGTATCCGTCAACAAGATGTTGGTGCTGTAGTATGTGACTTCGACGATTTCCGTGAGTCTCGTGGTGGTCGTCGCGATGGCGGTCGTCGTGAAGGTGGTTTCCGTGGTAACCGCGAAGGTGGTAACCGTGGTGGTGAGCGTCGTGAAGGCGGTCGTCGTGAAGGTGGTTTCCGTGGTAACCGTGACGGCAACCGCGAAGGTAACCGTGAAGGTGGCGAACGTCGTTTCGATCGTAACCGTGGTGGTGATCACCGTGGTAACTACCGTGGCGAACGTGGTCACGGCCGTGGCCGTCGCACTCAAGACGCATAATCAGCGCAGTACTACACAGTTACATAAATTGTTGTAGAGATTGATTTGAAAGCCGAGCATTAAGCTCGGCTTTTTTATGCGCGTCGGGTATGACTTTGTTTGTCGTCGTGCTCGTTAACCCAATTAATCACTTCATTCAGCGGCAGCGCAGGGCAAAATAGGTAGCCTTGAATGATGTCGCAGCCTCTGCTTCTTAAAAAATACAGCGTGTCCATGTCCTGAACGCCTTCCGCCACCACTGAGTACCCTAAACCATGTGCTAGAGCTATCGTGTTCTCTACGATGGAACGAGAGCCTTCTGTGCGGTTTGCTGTGCACAAAAACGAACGGTCGATTTTAATTTGATCCACAGGTAGATCCCGCAATAAAGAAAGCGACGAGTACCCCGTACCGAAGTCATCCAAACTGATTTTAATACCCAATCCTTTAATTTGGTGAATGAGTGGGTTGAGTTCCACAACTCTATCTATTGCCATGGTTTCCGTGATTTCTAAACTGATCAGATCAGCAAATTGCGGATTGTTTTCAAGCAGTTTCTCAAGACGATGGAAAAGAAGGTTCGAAGAGAGGTCTTTGGCTGAAAGGTTCACGTGTACAGGCAACTTAATGCCTTTTTCGATAAAGGTTTTGAGATCTTTTTCTACCTGGCCCAATACCCACATGGTGATGTTGTGGACTTGGTTGCTGCGCTCCGCGATAGGGATGAAGTCGTTGGGTGAGATAGTTTTCCCGTTTTCATCGTGCCAACGGATCACTGCCTCGAATCCGACAGCTAAACTGGTGTTCGCATCAATCAAGGGTTGGTAGTACAACTGAAACTCTTCTTTCTCCAACGCGCATTGAATGCGAGAGGAAATTTCAAGCTGGTACTTAGCTCCCACGTTCATATCATCATGATAAAAAGCGAATAAATTGCCGTTACGTTTGGCGTGATACATGGCAATGTCGGCATGTTTAATCAAAAGATCATTTGAGATCGCGTCGTAAGGATAGGTGCTTATCCCAAATACGACACGTGAAGATACTTGGAACTCTTCTAGGTGAAAGCGTGCAGAGAGGGCGCAATCTAGGCTTTCGATAAGTTCTGTGCCCGTTTTCTCACAGGCGGAAGAGGTGAGAATGACAAACTCATCGCCCCCCACACGGAAGATCTTGTCGCTCCCTTTGAGCTTGTCTTGCAATCGTTGACCAATCTGAATCAGTAACTGGTCTCCGCAGAAGTGTCCCATCGCATCGTTCACTTGTTTAAAGTTCACTACGTCAAACAGAATGACAGAGAAAGGGTCGCCAGATTGTATTCTGTCATCAATCAGTTCGAAGCAATACTTGCGATTGGGAAGCCCTGTCAGGGAGTCATGAACCGCATTTCGTTTTTCTCGCTCCGCGACGCTGTGTAGCTCTAAGATGGAATCGTTGCTCCACTTGATGACTAAAACGACAAAAATACTGCCACCGAATAAGAGCAAAGAAACACCAGTTTCAAGCAGTGATGCCACTGGTTTTTTCATTATTGCGTGCAAGAAAGCAGCATACGCAAAAATGAAGCAACTTATTAACATCAACAGCCATGTCCACCCGGGTACCTCTGTTTTCGAGCAAATATTTTTTGTCATCTGCCATCCCCAGCAGAGCAAAATCAAACCTAAGATCACTAATAAAAAGGCTATTGTGGGCACGCTATTACCCCGAATTATTGATGAGATTGTTATTTTTATACATCCAATAAACAACGTAGCTCATAGGTTTGAATTTGTACAAATTGACCAATTCATAAATTAGCTTTAACAAATCATATTTTTTAGACTTCAAATAAAATCAAAACTTGCTATAGATCAACAAAATTTGTTCAATCAAATCGCTTTCACTAAAAGATTGTTGAAAGATTAAAAAATTATTGAATAATAGGGGAGCAAACAAGAAGTACGCAGCGCGGAAGCGCAATTACAACCTCTGCTCCACAACAGGATAACTACATGTCTAATTCGTTTGTACTGGTGATCAACTCTGGTAGCTCTTCACTAAAATTTGCAGTCATCGATTCCGTATCGGGTGACGCGGTGCTAAGTGGTCTGGGCGAATGCTTTGGTCTATCAGACGCTCGTATGAGCTGGAAATTCAACGGTGAAAAAAAGGAAATCTCCATCGAAGGTGACGATAGCCATCACAAAATCGCTATCGGCAAACTAGTAGGTTTAACCGAAGAGTTAGGTCTAGCTCAAGACATCGTTGCTGTGGGCCATCGTATTGTTCATGGCGGTGAGAAATTCACTAAAACCGTTCGTATTACTGAAGAAGTTACACAAGAAATTGAGAAGCTTGCAGACCTTGCTCCACTTCACAACCCAGCTGGTGCTATCGGCATCCGTGCTGCTGTTGAAGCGTTTCCAAGCCTTCCACAATTTGCAGTATTCGATACAGCGTTCCACCAAACAATGCCTCAACGTGCGTTCACTGGTGCAATCGCTAAAGAACTTTACACAGATTTCGGCATTCGTCGTTACGGGTTCCACGGCACAAGTCATTACTTTGTAAGTCGCGAAGCTGCGAAGATGATCAACAAGCCGATTGAAGAATCGAGCTTCATCTCTGTTCACTTAGGTAACGGTGCTTCTGTTTGTGCAATCAACAATGGTGAATCTGTAGATACGTCTATGGGCTTCACTCCGCTGTCTGGTCTAATGATGGGTACACGTTGTGGTGACCTTGACCCAGGCATCATTGAGTACCTTCTGAAGAAAGGTTGGTCTCAAGAGAAAGTGTTCAACTCACTGAACAAAGCTTCTGGCTTCTTAGGTGTTTCTGGCCTAACAAGCGACGCACGCGGTATTTTGGAAGCAATGGAAGAAGGCCACGAAGGCGCTGCCCTTGCATTCCAAGTGTTCACATACCGTGTGTCTAAATACATCGCTTCTTATCTTGCTGCGCTTGATTCATTCGACGGCATCATCTTCACTGGCGGTATTGGCGAGAACTCTATGCCAATTCGTCGTGAAATTCTGAAAAACCTAAAACTGCTAGGTTTTGTTGAAGATGCGAAAGGAAACGAAGACGCTCGATTTGGTAACGCAGGTGTGATTGCTACATCTGAGTTGCTAGGTGCGAAAGCACTGGTTATTCCTACCAACGAAGAGTGGGTAATCGCTCAACAGTCGGTGGAACTGCTGTAAAACGGCAAAAATTTTGGGAACTAAGTCAAAGCTCTTTCCGTAAGGAAAGAGCTTTTTTTGATCTATCACTTCACTTTCCTCATATAAGCGTCTTGCCCGAATCTAATTGTGATTTTGTCGTTCACATTGATTAACAAATGCCCTCTAGTGATATTAATGTAATTAATTGTGAGCCAAGTCTAAATTCCAGTATACTGCTACCTGAGTAATATCGAGCTGTATAGATATAAATAATAAACCTTTGATTAATCAATAGATTGGTCGAGTAAGGGAAAGTAATGTTTTTTAATAAGTCGCTTCAACAAGAAAACCAACGATTAAAACAAGAGCTTTACAGCCTACAACAGATCCAGCAAAGCCTAGACGAAGAAATGTTAAGGCTGACGTTGGATGCGAAAGGCAACGTCACATCGGCAAACCAAAAGTTTTTGCAGCAACTTTCACTGTCAGATAAGGACATCTTGGCGAAGCATATTTCTGACCTTGTACCATCAAACGTTAGAAATACTGACCACTTTTACCGCATGAAACAGTCGGTTCAAGCAAAAGCATTCTGGAATGGCGCGTTTCAAATCACCAAGGGGGATGGTGAAGAAGCATGGTTAAGAGTGGTTATTCAGCCTGTGCGAAACACAAGTGACCAGGTTGAGAGCTTTTTTGTGTTTGCCTCTGAACTGACTCGAACGATCACGACATCGCGCGAGTACGAAGACATGCTGAATGCGCTGAGCCGCTCGATGGCAGTCATTGAATTTACGTTAGACGGTACAGTGCTTAAAGCAAATGATAACTTCCTCAGCACGATGGGTTACAAGCATGAACAAATCGTGGGTAAGCATCACCGAATTTTTTGTTTGCCAGAAGAGGCAAACTCTTCGGCGTATCACGATTTTTGGAAAAGGCTGGCAAGTGGGCAGTTTGTTACCGACCGATTCAAACGCGTAGACCAATATGGCTCAGTCGTGTGGCTGGAAGCTTCTTACAACCCGATCCATAACGACAGAGGCGAGCTGTACAAAGTGGTCAAATTTGCGACCAACATTACTCAGCAAGTGCTTCAAGAGCAATCCATGGCGCAAGCGGCGCAGTTGGCGAATGAAGTATCTCAGGAAACGGGCACTCAAACCGTCCAAGGCCGTCAAGTAATCGGTTCTACCCTTGAGAAAATGCAGACCCTTTCAGAGCAAATGCAGCAAGCCAACGCCGCCATTGAAGATTTGAAAGCACACTCATCGAAAATCAGTGAACTGGTGAATAGCATTAGCGGAATTGCTGACCAAACGAACTTGTTGGCGCTCAACGCGGCAATAGAAGCAGCTCGCGCCGGTGATCATGGACGCGGTTTCGCGGTGGTTGCCGATGAAGTACGCCAGCTTGCCATGCGCACTAATACCACGACAGATGAGATTGTCTCGATGGTGACGGAAAATCTAGAGCGCACCAATAATGCTGTTGCACTGATTTCTCAGTGTCAAAAAGAGGCGCTTGATACGCTAGAGCTGTCTGAAAAGGCGGGCAATGTTATGAACGATATCCAAGACGGAGCAAGCCGAGTGGTTGAAGCTGTCGCACAGTTCAACCGCACCTTGTAATTAATCGCTTCAAAAACTTCTGCTTCAAAGAGCCCATTCTCGGTTCTAGTTTTCCTTCCTCGCTTCGCGAAAGCCGTTTATAGCGAGGAAGGTAACACGCTGTTATTTCTCGATGAAATCTCACCTGCAATGTATAATGCCGACGTTTCGCAAACGTTAACATCTTCCATTCTTATTACACACCTCGTCAGCATTTGCGATACGAATATAAATAACTTTCGTAGATTAAAATCGATATAAATATCCCCACTGATGACGATTCATCAGGCCTTTTTGTGAGTAATTATGTTTAACTCAGAACGCAAAGCGACCGTTATTCTGGTGGCCACTACGATGATAGCGGCACTGGGCTGGATTTTTTCCAAAGAAACCATACAAGGGCTGCCTCCCTTTGGTTTTATTGGCTTGCGATTTACCATCGCCTCTCTCTGTTTACTGCCATTGTGTTACCGACCACTAAAAGCGGCACGGTTAAAAGACGTGTTGGCAGCCAGTGGCGTAGGTTTGCTGCTTGGCGGCGCTGTGATGACGTGGATTTACGCCATTTCAATCAGCGATACGCTAGGCGAGGGCGCATTTATTATGAGCCTCTCGATGCTGTTCGTGCCAATCGTGGCTTGGGTAATGTTTCAACAACGCCCTCAGCGCATCTTTTGGATCTCGTTACCTATTGCGGTGATTGGTTTAGCGTGCCTTTCATTGGCTGGAGGTTGGAAGCAATCTGCGAGTCAACTCTGGTTTCTTGGAGCGGCGCTTATCTTGGCGCTACACTTTAATGTAAACAGCAAATATTCGCAGAAGTTGCCCGTTTTACTACTGACTTGTGTACAGCTGTTTTCGGCAGGCTGTCTAGGTCTGTTGGTGTCGTTCTTGATGGAATCACGACCAGAGCAGGTGGATTCATCCATTTGGTGGTGGTTTGCGCTCAGTACGTTGCTCGCGACGAGTTTGCGTTACGTTATGCAGACGATGGGGCAAAAGTTTGTCCAAGCAGGGAATGCGGCACTGATTATGATCTTAGAGCCGGTTTGGACGGTTGTTCTCAGCATTCTTTGGTATGGTGAAGTTCTGACGGCCAATAAACTTGTTGGTTGTCTGCTGATTCTCTTTTCTTTGGTGATTTACCGCACTGGCGGCAGATTCCGCTTCCCCAAGCGAGCGTAAATACACGCTCTAAAGATGAACGACGATGGCAAATACTGAACATCAAGAAACATTAGATTTTTTAGATAAGCTGAGCGTTTGCTTGTATCGCGCTGGCATCAGTGTGTTTGCCATCGCTCTTTTGGGGTTGGCTGCGTTGGAAAGTCAATGGCTCGACGGGGTGGATGGCAGATATAGAGCAGTCTTTGCGGTATTCGCCATTGCTGGTGCAATGTCTGCGAGTAATATTCACGTTTACAGTAAGTCAGTTCGCACCATCATCAGTTGGTCTGGTTGGATAGGGGTGATCTTGATGGTCTGCGACCCGGAGTTAAATCGAGTGTGGCTCGCATTAGGCTTTATCTTTGTCACCTTTTCTGGGATTGCGTTGAAAGAGTCGTTCTGTTTCAAAGTCCTTGGCTTGAAATTGGTACCTATGCTGTTGGTTGTGACGACATTTGCGTTGTGGTTTGAACAGTCAACCATTGTTGCAATCTCTGCGCTTCTTGCGGGTTTGATCATGACCTACTTATCTATAGCAAAATGGCGCATGCCACTGCACTTTGATATCGGCATCAAAGCGAATTATGAAGTCTAACGGGCGGGTTAGTTGAGCCCGTCATGCAAAGTGCGTTATTCCATTCTATGACGTAATGTCTGTGAAACTTTCGATGTTGGTTGGCGTTGCAGTTCATCGCTTATCATCCATCCTGCTTTGGCTAACAGCTCCAAATCCACGCCAGTTTCAATGCCCAAGCCTTGGCATAAATACAACACGTCTTCTGTAGCAACATTGCCAGATGCACCATGTGCGTAAGGACACCCTCCCAATCCTGCGACACTGCTGTCTACCGTGTTGATGCCCATGCTTAAGGCCTGGTAGATATTTGCCAGCGCTTGTCCCCACGTATCATGAAAGTGTACGGCTAAACGTTGGCTTGGAATGCGTGCTAGCACCGATTCCAGCATTTCTTTTACACGATTAGGCGTACCGGTCCCGATCGTGTCGCCCAAGGACACCTCATAGCATCCCAACTCGATCAACGCTTGCGATATGTTGGCTACTTGTGTTGGAGATGTCGCCCCATCGTAAGGGCAATCGACGACGCACGATAGATATCCACGAACTGGAACATGGTACTTATCGGCCTGAACCATTAATGGCTCGAAGCGTTTCAAGCTCTCTGCAATTGAACAGTTTATATTATGCTGGCAAAAACCTTCAGAAGCCGAAGTGAAAATGGCGACCTGATTGGCGCCAGCATCTAAGGCTTGCTCTAACCCTTGGAGGTTGGGGGTGAGTGCCGAGTAAGTCACCAAGGCTCTTCGCGTGATATTTTGCATGACTTCTTTGGAATCTGCCATTTGCGGAACCCATTTGGGGGAGACAAATGAGCCTGCTTCGATGTGACTCAAACCCGTGTCAGAAAGCAAATCAATCAGCCGGATTTTAGTGCGAGTCGAAACTGGAGATTCATTTTGAAGTCCATCTCTAGGTCCAACTTCAACAATGTTTACGTTAGTAGGCAGTGTCATTCTTCCTCCGCATCAGGTTGATGGACCCAGCTCGGAGGCCGTTTTTCTAAGAAAGCTTGTAAACCGTCTTGCCCTTGAGGCGATACACGGATATCGGCGATCAATTGGCTGGTGTAGCGGATAAGCTGAGAATCAATGGGATTTTGGTGGCATTGTTCGCACAGTGCTTTCGCTTTTCTCATCGCATCTGGGCTATTGAGTAGCAAAGAAGCGACGACTTCGCTTACGCATGATTCAAGCTCGTCATCTTTTTTCACTTCATGCACGATGCCAAATTGTTGCGCTTTAACCGCAGGGATGACTTCACCACTGAGGATGTAACGACGTGCTTGTCGATTGCCCATCGCACGCATCACGTATGGGGCAATGGTGGCGGGCACCAATCCCAGTTTGACTTCACTCAAGCAAAACTGAGCGGAGTGGCTGGCGATAGCGATATCGCTGCAGCAAATTAGCCCCAATGCGCCACCAAAGGCTGAGCCTTGTACGACAGCGATGGTGGGTTGAGGGAAGGCATCCAACGTTTCCATTAAGCGAGCGAGGCTTTGTGCATCGACTAGGTTTTCTTTTCGGGTACTATTTGCCATCGATTGCATCCAAGCTAAGTCCGCACCAGAGGAAAAGTGTTTGCCATTACTGCGCAGCACTAAGCAACGCACATCGGTTCTTAGTGCAAGATAATCTAAGCGATGGATGATCAAATCAATCATGCAGGCATCAAAGGCATTGTGTTTCTTTGTCCGATTCAGCGTCAGCGTTGCAACACCAAATTCGTCAACCTGCCAAAGCATATCATTGTGTCGTTGAGCGTTTGGAACAATGCTTGGTTGTCTTTCCTGCATAATGATTTCCTTGTGAACGTTTATTTCAATTGCGCGGTTACATTCTAAAGATGCCAAATTCGCTATCAGGTATTGGCGCGTTGAGCGCGGCCATTAACGCTTGTGCAAGCACGTTTCGCGTCTCTTTGGGGTCAATGATGCCGTCGTCCCATAATCTTGCACTGGCAAAGTACGGATGCCCTTGGGTCTCATACAAGTCTATGATCGATTCTTTGAAAGTGTGTTCTTCTTGCTCGGACCATTCTTCGCCGCGACGTTGGTTTATCTCTTTGCGCACCTGAGTCAACACGCCAGCGGCTTGCTCTCCGCCCATTACGGAGATGCGTGCGTTTGGCCACATCCACATCATGGTTGGGTCATACGCTCGCCCGCACATGCCGTAGTTTCCTGCGCCGTAAGATCCGCCAATGATCACCGTGAATTTAGGCACATCAGCACACGCCACCGCCATCACCAGTTTTGCACCGTGTTTGGCGATGCCTTCTTCCTCGACCTTTTTGCCGACCATGAATCCGGTGATGTTTTGCAAAAAGAGTAGGGGCGTTTTGCGTTTGGCGCACAGTTCGATAAAGTGCGCCCCTTTTTGTGAGGAGTCAGAAAACAAAATGCCATTGTTCGCGACAATACCAAGCAACTGACCATGAATGCGCGCAAAGCCGCACACCAGCGTGCGTCCGTAGAGGGCTTTAAACTCATCGAAATCCGAATCATCGACGATACGCGCAATGATTTCACGTACATCAAACGACAAACGCAAATTGGCGTTGACGATACCGTACATTTCTTCCGCATCGTAACGTGGTGGTAAGATGGCACTGTCTGATTTCGGCGGCTTTGGACGGTTTGCGTTGGCAATCGCCTCGCGCGCTAAGTCTAAGGCGTGCTCATCGTTTTCGGCGTAATAATCCGCCACCCCCGATTTTCGACAATGCACATCTGCGCCGCCGAGTTCTTCACCAGTCACGATTTCGCCCGTTGCGGCTTTTACCAATGGTGGTCCCGCTAAAAAGATGGTGCCTTGTTCTTTCACCATTATCGACACGTCTGCCATTGCTGGGACATAAGCGCCGCCTGCGGTGCACAGCCCCATAACAACGGCGATTTGAGGAATGCCTTTGGCCGACATTCTGGCTTGGTTGAAGAAGATACGGCCGAAGTGATCTTTATCGGGAAAGACTTCAGATTGATGGGGGAGATTTGCGCCGCCAGAGTCGACAAGGTAGACACACGGTAGTTGGCAACGCTGAGCTATCTCTTGTGCTCGAAGGTGCTTTTTCACGGTGAGAGGATAATAGGTGCCGCCTTTGACCGAAGGATCGTTGGCAATCACCATGCATTGAACTCCTTCGATCATGCCGATGCCAGCCACGACACCCGCGCATGGGATGGATTCATCGTACACTTGCCAAGCGGCAAACTGACCGATTTCAAGGAAGTTGCTGCCATCATCGAGCAAATGTGAAATTCGTTCTCGAACCGGGAGTTTTCCTTTTTGTCGCTGATGAGCAATGGCACGTTCACCGCCACCGAGTTTGATGGTGGCGATGTCTTTTTGCAGCTTTTCAACCAGCATTTCCATCGCGGCTTGGTTAGAAAGAAACAGCTCGTCAGTTGGCTTGGTTTTGCTTTTTATGATGGCCATGATGACTTCCTTTTCCTAGCGAGTAAATCAGGAGCTAGCGTGATTCCTCAAACAATTCGCGCCCGATGAGCATTCGGCGAATTTCGGAGGTTCCTGCGCCAATTTCATACAGTTTTGCGTCACGCAGAAGGCGTCCGGTTGCGTATTCATTGATGTAGCCATTACCGCCGAGTAGCTGAATGGCGTCGAGCGCCATTTGTGTTGCCAATTCTGCGCTGTACAAAATCACCCCAGCGGCATCTTTGCGCGTGCATTCACCACGATCACAAGCCGCCGCGACGGTGTAGACGTACGCTTTGGCAGCATTCATACGTGAGTACATATCGGCCAATTTGCCCTGCACAAGCTGAAACTCGCCGATGGATTTGCCGAACTGTTTGCGCTCATGCACGTAGGGGACGACGATATCCATACACGCTTGCATAATGCCGAGTGGGCCAGCAGCTAAAACAACGCGCTCGTAATCAAGCCCACTCATCAATACTTCGACGCCAAAATTGAGTGCTCCGAGAATGTTTTCTCTAGGTACTTTGCAATTGTTGAAGACGAGCTCAGATGTGTTTGAGCCTCGCATTCCCAACTTATCGAGCTTTTGCGCGTCACTGAATCCGGTAAAACTGCGCTCCACGATAAACGCTGTGATCCCGCGCGATCCCGCATCAGCATCTGTTTTGGCGTACACCACGACCACGTCCGCATCGGGGCCGTTCGTGATCCACATTTTTGTGCCATTGAGTAAGAAGTGGTCGCCTTTGTCTTCGGCTTTTAGTTGCATGCTGACGACATCCGAACCCGAATTGACTTCGCTCATCGCCAGAGCGCCTATGTGCGAACCATCAACTAATTTAGGCAGATACTTTTCTCGTTGCGTTGGGGTGCCGTTTCGAAAGATTTGGTTTACGCAAAGATTGGAATGTGCGCCGTAGCTGAGCGCGACGGAGGCTGATGCTCGGCTTATCTCTTCCATTGCTACAACGTGGGCGAGATAGCCCATTTCAGCACCACCATATTCTTCGCTGACGGTCACGCCAAGCAAGCCCATTTCGCCAAGAAGTGGCCATAAATGGCTAGGAAACTGATTGTAATGGTCAATATCGGCGGCAATAGGAGCTATATGCTCACTCGCGAACGCATTGACGTGATCTCGGAGCATATCAATGGTTTCACCGAGCCCGAAATTCAGCGGGATGTAGCTCGTTTTCATAACGTCTCCCTGTTGCAGGTGTGTGACTGTGAAAATCGTGCACTGCTTGAGTGAGGGAAATTTGAGTTAGTGGCGTTGTTACTTTTCGTTGTTTTTTAGTGTTTGAAGGCAGCGTTCTTTTGCTGCATTGAGCTCGCCCATGACGACACCAATGTCATTTAACTGCTGTTGCAACACGGCTTGCTTTTCTTCAATGATATTGAGCATTTTGAGCAGCTGTTCATCCGTTTGTTGCATGTCGTAAAGTTCGAACAGTTCACGTATTTCTGCCAGCGAGAAGCCGAGCCGTTTCCCTCTAAGAATCAGTTTAAGTCGGATTTTGTCCCTACGCTGATAAACGCGCATATTGCCTTTTCGCTCTGGCTCAATCAGGCCGACGTCTTCATAAAATCGAATGCTGCGCGTCGTGATGTCGAACTCTTTGGCGAGATCACTGATTTTGTATTTTTCCATAACACACTTACCTCGAATAAAAATCCAGCTTCTCGAAATCTGACCATGACTGAATAAAAATTAGGTTGTTATCAATGTGTTTCTTTACCTCACTGTAAAGGCTAGTGCTATGCTTACGTAAACGTCAAGAAATCACAGTGCGATAATTTCGTTGCCGGATAAGGGATAGAGCTTCATCGTTTGAGGTGAGAAAACCTGAATAGGCAATTGTGGTGGGTAAGTTCGTACGCTGTGATACACCGTTAGGGAACGCGAATCATGGGAAACGACATTTGGATTGTCAGTGCGAAAAGAACGCCAATTGGGCGCTTTCAAGGGCTGTTGCAACCGTACTCCGCACCGCAGTTAGGCGCCTTTGCCATAAAAGCCGCGATGAAATCGCTGGGTGAAAACGTACTTTCTGAGACTGTAATTGATGAAGTGTTGATGGGCTGCGTACTACCAGCCGGATGCGGACAAGCGCCGGCTAGACAGGCAGCGCTCGGTGCGGGTTTTCCACCCAGTACAGGGTGCACAACCATCAATAAAGTTTGCGGTTCGGGAATGAAAAGCATCATGCTTGCTCATGACTTGATCAAAGCTGGCACCATTCGAACGGCTGTTGCTGGAGGTATGGAAAGTATGACGAATGCGCCCTATTTGTTGAAAGAGGCGCGCAATGGCATGCGATTAGGGCATCACTCCACTTACGATCACATGTTTCTCGATGGATTGCAGGATGCCTACGAAGGGCACTTGATGGGCGTCTATGCTCAGAAAATTGCAGACAAGCTCAAATTCAGCCGTGAGAAAATGGATGAGTGGGCAACCATGTCTGCAAAACGAGCGTTAGAAGCGCAAGAGCGTGGTTTGTTTGATGATGAAATTGCACCCATTGACATCCGGACAAAAACTGCCACAACCCATCTCGATTATGATGAGCATCCTCGCTCCATCGATCTAGAAAAAATTCCTCAGCTCAAACCCGCTTTCGATAAAAAAGGCTCAGTGACTGCGGCGAACTCCAGTGCCATTTCCGATGGTGCAGCCGCGTTGATTTTGATGGATGAAGAGACGGCGCGCCACCAAAATCTTACCCCGCTTGCCATCATCAAATCGCACGCGACTCATGCGAGAAAACCGGATGAGTTTACGTTGGCTCCGGTCTACACCATTGAACAATTGTTGTCGCAAATGGATTGGTCGATTGACGAAATTGATCTCTGGGAAATCAACGAAGCCTTTGCGGTAGTGACACAAATTGCGGTTGCGGAATTAGGGCTTGATTCAAGCAAGGTCAATATTAAAGGCGGAGCTTGTGCGCTCGGGCATCCAATTGGTGCCAGTGGGGCTCGCATTTTGGTCACATTGATCCACAGTTTACGACAGCTACAAGCACTGGGGATTGATGGTGATACAAGCAACAAGAAAGTGATGCGAGGCGTTGCGTCACTGTGTATTGGCGGTGGCGAGGCGACAGCGATAGGTATCGAGATCCCGCTGTAATTTCTGCACAGTTAACAAAGGAGTAAATGATGACTCGTTTGGTTCCCTTATTTATTGATGGTGAGTTTCGTGAGTCTCAAACCTCAGATTGGGTTGAGGTCACCAATCCCGCCACCAATGACGTAATCGCGTATGTGCCATGTTCGACAAATGGTGAGATGAAAGCGGCCATCGAAAGTGCGCAAACGGCTTTTCAATCTTGGAAAGAGGTGGCGGTATCAGAGCGAGCGCGTTTGATGCTTCGCTATCAGCATCTTTTGAAAGAACATCATGATGAAATCGCAACCTTGCTTTCGCACGAAACGGGCAAAATTTTTGCCGATGCCAAAGGCGATGTTTGGCGCGGCATAGAAGTGGTTGAGCAAGCGGCCAACATTGCCAGCAACCTGATGGGAGAAACGGTCGAAAATGTCGCGACTGACATCGACAGCTACTCGATAATCCAGCCTTTGGGTGTGTGCTGCGGTATTACTCCGTTCAACTTTCCTGCCATGATCCCGTTGTGGATGTTTCCCATCGCAATCGCGAGCGGTAACACTTTCGTTCTTAAGCCTTCCGAGCAAGTGCCTTTGACCTCGATTCGCTTAGCTGAGCTTTTTGAAGAGGCGGGAGCGCCAAAAGGTGTGTTGCAGATTCTTCATGGCCGCAAAGAGCAAGTCGATTTCTTGCTTGCTCATCCCCATATTCGCGCGGTGTCTTTCGTCGGCTCAGTGCCTGTCGCGCAGTACATTTACACCACGGGAACTCAATACTTTAAACGCGTACAAGCCTTTGCTGGCGCTAAAAATCACATGGTTGTCATGCCTGATGCTAACAAAGATCACGTCATCAACAACTTGGTGGGATCATCGGTTGGTGCTGCAGGGCAACGTTGCATGGCGATTTCAGTCGCGGTGTTTGTTGGCGAGTCAAAAGCCTGGATTGCGGATCTCAAACAAGAAATGGCGAAAATCCATCCCGGCGCTTGGGATGATGAGGATGCAGCGTATGGTCCGTTGATCAGTGAGCAAGCCAAGCAGCGAGTTTTGGGTTTGATTGAGCTAGGCAAACAACAAGGCGCGGTGTGTGAACTTGATGGCAGCCAATGTGAAGTTGAAGGGTTTCCCGATGGTAATTGGGTCGGGCCAACGCTGTTTAGCGGCGTAACGCCGAATATGTCGATTTACACCCAAGAGATTTTTGGCCCAGTTTTGGTCTGCATTGAAGTAGAGACGTTGCAAGAGGCGATCGAGCTCGTCAATCGCAATCCTTACGGTAATGGCACGTCGATATTTACCGCTAATGGCGCGGCAGCACGGAAATATCAGCACGAGATTCAAGTTGGTCAGGTCGGTATCAATGTTCCGATTCCGGTGCCTTTGCCATTCTTCTCCTTCACGGGTTGGAGGGGCAGTTTCTATGGCGATTTGCATGCTTATGGCAAGCAAGCTGTGCGTTTTTACACCGAGACCAAAACGGTAACGGCAAGATGGTTTGATGATGACATCCCAACAGGGCCGAATTTGACCATTCAACTGCGCTAAGTGAACAGCAAGGAGCTTTTATGGACTTTGAACTTAATGAAGATCAACGTGCATTTGCCGATACGGCTCAGCAGTTTTCGTTAGAGCGTTTAGCACCAATGGCCGCAGAGTGGGATGAAAAACAGAACTTTCCTAAAGACGTATTGAGAGAGGCGGGAGAACTGGGTTTTCTCAGCCTCTACACGCCAGAAGCACATGGTGGTTTGGGGTTAAGCCGTTTGGATGCGTCGATTGTTTTTGAGCAGCTCTCCATGGGGTGCACGTCGACGACTGCTTTCATGACCATCCACAATATGGTGAGTTGGATGGTGGCGAGTTTCGCCACCGAAGACGTGAGAGCCAAATATTGTCCTAAGCTCGTCACTGGCGAATGGTTGGGGTCGTATTGCTTGACGGAACCCAATGCGGGGTCGGATGCCGCCTCGTTGACCACAACCGCGAGCAAAAAAGGTGATACATATGTGTTGAATGGCGGCAAAGCATTTATCTCCGGTGCAGGAGAGACGGATGTTTTGGTCGTGATGGCGCGAACGGGCGAAGCGGGTGCCAAAGGTGTGTCTGCATTTGTTGTTCCTGCTCAAGCTGACGGCATCAGTTATGGGCGAAAAGAACCCAAAATGGGCTGGAACAGCCAACCAACACGCGCGGTTACGTTTGAAAATGTCGTTATTCCAGCAAGTCATTTACTGGGCGAAGAAGGGCAAGGCTTCATATTTGCCATGAAAGGATTGGACGGTGGGCGCATTAATATCGCGACCTGTTCCGTTGGTACGGCGCAACAAGCTCTGAATCAAGCTACGCAATATATGCAGGAGCGAAAGCAGTTCGGAAAATCGTTAGCGCAATTTCAGGCGCTGCAATTCAAGTTAGCGGACATGGCGACAGAGCTTGTCGCAGCACGGCAATTGGTGCGTTATGCCGCCAGCAAACTCGATCTAGGCGATTCCGATGCGACGACGTACTGCGCGATGGCGAAACGCTTTGCAACCGATGTCGGTTTTCAAATTTGCGACCAAGCGTTGCAGATCTACGGCGGTTACGGGTACATAAAAGAGTACCCCTTGGAGCGTTATTTCCGTGACGTTCGCGTACATCAAATTCTTGAGGGCACTAACGAAATTATGCGTCTGATCATCGCGCGTCGTCTGCTCTCAGAAACGTCAGCGTTGCTCTAACAAGTTATCGGGTCTGCGCCATCAAAAGGGGAAGTCACATTATGCCATCAACGCCACAAGCCATTGAGCACACCATTCAAAATCACGTCGCAGTGATTACGATGAATAATCCCCCCGCGAACACGTGGACAGCAGATAGCCTTCACGCTTTAAAAGCGTTGGTGTGTACGCTTAACCAAAATAAAGACGTATATGCCTTGGTCATTACTGGCAGTGGTGACAAGTTTTTCTCGGCAGGTGCGGATCTCAAGTTGTTTGCTGATGGTGACAAAACACGCGCGTTAGAGATGGCGCGCTGCTTTGGTGAAGCATTTGAAACTCTCTCCGAGTTTCGAGGTGTATCTATTGCTGCCATTAATGGTTATGCCATGGGTGGTGGGCTAGAAGTGGCGTTGGCGTGTGATATTCGAGTGGTCGAAGAGCAAGCCATACTCGCGCTGCCAGAAGCGAAAGTTGGGCTACTTCCTTGCGCTGGTGGCACACAAAACCTCACCGCGCTTGTTGGCGAAGGATGGGCCAAACGCATGATTCTTTGCGGCGAACAAATCAGCGCCTCTCTGGCAAAAGAACTAGGCTTAGCGGAGGAGCTAGTGCCAAAAGGGGAAGCCTTAAGTAAAGCGATTGCGATGGCTGATTCGGTTGCAAATCAATCGCCTTCTTCGGTCGCCGCGTGCAAAATTCTGATTCAAAACATGCGCTCTGCGCCACTCAAACACGGCTTAATGAAAGAGCGTGAATTATTCCTCGATTTATTTGATACCGAAGATCAAACAGAAGGCGTACGCGCCTTTCTTGAAAAGCGTCGACCTAACTGGAAGAACCAATAGGAGGCTTCATGGTAGGAACGGTCACCATTACAGAAATGGATTGTGTCGATGGCGTACATCGCATCGGCGTCGCGACGTTGGATAACACGCCATCACTGAACGCATTGACGTTCGATATGTTGCTTCAACTTCACGATCAATTGATCAAATGGCAACACGATCCGCACGTGGTTTGTGTGGTGTTAAGTGGTGCGGGAGAAAAAGCATTCTGTGCTGGCGGGGATGTGCGGGCGATGTATCACGTCATGCACAATGAGAGCAAAGAAGCGACCGTAGAATTTTGCACAAAATACTTTGCGTTGGAATACGAGTGTGACTACTTAATCCATACCTACAATAAACCCATCATTGGATGGGGTGAAGGCATCGTGATGGGTGGTGGCATGGGGCTGTTTATGGGCACAAGCCACAAGGTTGTTACGCCAATATCGCGTTTAGCCATGCCAGAAATCAACATCGGTCTATATCCAGACGTAGGTGGTACTTGGTTCCTTAGTCAAATCGATCCCGAAGTGGGTTTATTTCTTGGCTTGACCGGTGCGCTCGTTAATTCGAGTGACGCTGTCACTACTGGTCTGGCGGATTGGCTGTTGCTGGAAGAGCAACATCCCACTTTGTTAAAAGAGCTACAAAAAGTGCCATGGGGGACTTCTGGTGCGAAGGAACTGGTTAGTGCGCTGTTGGCGTTGTTGGAAGAACAAATCATCGACAGCAAACCAACCACGCAAATCTGCCCTCATCTCGAGCAAATCAAAGAAGCTTGCAAAGGCGTAGACCTAAACCTCATTGCTCAACGCATTATGGCGATGGAAGACAGCAGCCCGTGGATTGCAGGTGCGAAAGAAACATTTTCGTCAGGCAGCCCGATTACTGCTCATATCTGCTTTCGACAAGTCAAAGAATATCACCGCTTACCGCTTGCAGACTGCTTCCGATTGGAGCTGAGCCTGTCGGTTCGTTGTGCGCTCTTAGGGGAATTTGAAGAGGGCGTTCGCGCTCGCCTTATCGACCGAGATGGTGAGCCAAACTGGATGTTTAAAACGGTCAGTGAAGTCGATGAAGATGTCATCGACTTATTGTTTACCTCGCTTTGGGCTGACGATGAACACCCGCTCGCCAAGCTCGGTGAACAGCCGCTAGGTTAGCCGTTAGGTCAATAAGGAGAATAATCATGAGTACCATCGCATTTATTGGGTTGGGTCGAATGGGAAATCCAATGGCGCAGAACTTGTTAGCGTCAGGGTTTAACGTGCAAATATTTGACGTGGATGTGGAAGCCGCAAAACAACTGATGCCATTTGGGGCCGTGGTTGCGAGCTCGCTCGAAGAAGTGGTGGATGGTGCAAGCACTGTGATCACCATGCTTCCTGCGGGGTCTCACGTTCGGTCGGTGTATTTGGGGGACTTACACGGGGGCGTTGGCGTGATGAACCTTGTCGCACCGAATACGCTATTGATTGACTGTTCGACGATCGATCCCGATTCAGCAAGATTGGTTGCCAATGAAGCGGCAAACAAGCGTTTGTTATTTGTCGACGCACCGGTTTCGGGTGGCGTCGCGGGAGCTAAAGCGGCAATGTTGACGTTCATTGTCGGTGGCTCGGATGAGGCATTCTCAAAAGCGAACGCCATTTTGCAGTACATGGGGAAAAACGTTTTTCATGCGGGCAAAGCTGGCGATGGGCAGATGGCTAAAATCTGTAATAACCTGATGCTGGGTATTTTGATGTCAGGCACGTGTGAGGCGCTGAACTTAGGCATTGATCATGGGCTCGATCCAAAAGTCTTGTCCAACATCATGCTGCAAAGCTCAGGACGAAACTGGGCCTTAGAGCTTTATAATCCATGCCCGGGCGTGATGGATAGCGCGCCAGCCAGCCATGATTATCAGCCGGGCTTTATGAGCAAGCTGATGCTAAAGGATTTAGGTTTGGGATTAGATGCCGCATTGCAAACCCACTCCTCGGTGCCTATGGGAGCGTTGGCGCGTAACCTCTATGCATTCCATAACTCGAGCGGTCATGGCGAACTCGATTTCTCAAGTCTGTTTGAATTCTATAAGAACAACAAATGACCATTGTGCTGGGAGCAATAAGCTCCCAGTTTCGATATTTCGTGTCTGAGCATCGACAAGTTTGGGAGAGCAAATATGGACATAAAAAATAGCGTTATTGCGATTACAGGTGCAGGGCAGGGGCTGGGCCAAATGATGGCGATTACCCTCGCTCAATCCGGAGCTGATTTGGCTTTGCTCGATGTGAATGAAACCGGTTTACGAGAGACACAATCACAATGTCAGATGTTAAGTGCGAAAGTGTTCACTTATCCGGTTGATGTGACAAATGAATCGGATGTGGAAGCGACATTTGACGCCATTCTTCAAGATTTCGGGCAGCTTAATGGACTCATCAACAATGCGGGAGTGCTGCGAGATGGTTTGCTTGTAAAAGCCAAAGATGGCGTTATCAACAAAATGTCGTTGGAGCAGTTTAATCTCGTCATGAATGTCAATGTCACGGGAACATTTCTGTGTGGGCGTGAGGCTGCTGTAAAAATGATTGAAAGTGGCTCTCAAGGGGTCATCATCAATATCTCCAGCGTTGCGAGAGCTGGGAATATTGGTCAAACCAACTATTCCGCCTCCAAAGCGGCGGTCGCTACCATGGCAACAACGTGGGCACGCGAGCTTGCTAGGTATGGCATTCGAGCCGCTGCGATTGCGCCAGGGGTTGTACATACGGCGATGGCTGATCAAATGAAACCAGAGGCGATCGAACGTCTAGAAAAGATGATTCCGGTAGGGAGAATGGGGGAAGCGAGTGAAATCGCTCATGCCGTCAAATACATTCTTGAGAGTGATTACTTCACTGGCCGCGTGCTTGAGGTGGATGGCGGAATCCGAATGTAAATGCTTTTTGTCAGAGAATGATTGCCTCAGGGAGGCATATTTGTCGGCTTAGTGACGAGTTACATTGAGGGCAGGATCTGCTTTCTTTTTTAATACCGACACACACATTCATATAGTAAATAATATTCGTGACATATTTAATTAAGAATAAATACCATTCAAATATTACGTGAAATCATTAATTTGATGTTGGTCACAATTCTTTGGTTTGATTTTTAATCATCTTATAACTATCACCGGATTTATGATCAATTCATCAGTCCGTTCTTTCCTGTCTATCTAACACCTTATTAAATATGGCTTTTACTCTGTGGCACGTCAATTTTACGCGAGAGTTTTAGCTGGTGGTTTACATACCTAAATTTCATTATTGGAAGGTTAGTTTCCAGTTGTGACTAATGAGCTTTAACTTTTTACTCCTCATAATGCGCCAAATGTAACATTGTGTTTCAAAGTGTAACATTAAACTCACACTGTAAGTGTGGTTTTAACCATGCTGCAATCCCGTTTGATACTCGATGATTCCAATGTTGCACATGCTCAACACATAAACATTCTAATGACTATAACAACTGGTTCTTAGCTTGATACCAAGCGTAATGGCATTTGCTTTGAAACCAGACAACCATCGAGAAAGTTAATGGAAGCCTCAAGATATAAACGCATCTTGTCGAGGGGGAGTTTGGCGTGCGTCATACTTTTGCTCTCAGGATGTAATTCTGCTTTGCTTGACCCGAAAGGTGCCATTGGTGTCCAAGAAAAAGAGCTGATCATCACCGCTCTTTTGCTGATGTTAATTGTCGTGATCCCTGTGATTCTGATGACGATTTACTTCGCTTATCGATACCGAGCAAGTAACACCGACGAAGAGTACGCACCAGAATGGTCGCACTCGACCAAAATCGAAGTGGTGGTATGGACAATTCCCATCATCATTATCGCCATTCTTGCCACCATCACTTGGCGTTCTACCCACGAACTAGAGCCATCCAAACCTCTGGTGAGTGATGTCAAACCGATGACGATTGAAGTGGTTTCGCTTGATTGGAAATGGCTGTTTATCTATCCGGAAGAAAACATCGCGACCGTAAACTATGTGGCGTTTCCGAAAGATGTGCCTGTGACCTTTAAGCTGACGTCAGACAACATCATGAATGCGTTCTTTATCCCGCGTTTGGGTACTCAGATTTACGCGATGCCAGGCATGGTGACTAAGTTGAATCTGATCGCTAACCACGAAGGGGACTACAAGGGCTTTGCGTCGAACTACAGCGGCGAAGGTTTCTCGCAGATGAAGTTCACCGCATCCGCAATGCCGGACCGCGCTGCGTTCCTCAACTGGGTGCAAAAAGTGAAAGCGAGCCCTGATCGAATCGAAGATTGGGAGCAATACAGCTCGCTGGCTGAGCCAAGCGTTGCTGCGCCTGTCACTCTGTTCTCAAGTATTCCTCCGTTTCTGTTCAGCAACGTCGTGACCCAACATCCGGGTTCCATGAACTGTTTGCCTGAAAACCAAGGATAATCACATGTTTGGAAGATTAACTCTGGATTCAATTCCATATCACGAGCCGATCATCATCATCACGCTGGCTATCGTCGCGTTGGTGGGATTAGCCGTGGTGGTTGCCGTGACCAAAGCTGGAAAATGGCAATACCTATGGAATGAATGGTTTACTTCGGTAGACCACAAAAAACTTGGCTTCATGTACATCGCAGTGGCGATGCTGATGCTTGTACGTGGCTTTGCGGACGCGGTGATGATGCGTAGCCAGCAGCTACTTTCCTCTGCGGGTGAAGCAGGCTATTTGCCGCCGCATCACTACGACCAAATCTTTACCGCACACGGCGTAATCATGATTTTCTTCGTTGCGATGCCGCTCGTGATTGGTCTGATGAATATTATCGTACCGCTGCAAATCGGCGCGCGTGACGTGGCGTTCCCGTACCTGAATAACTTAAGCTTCTGGCTGTTTGTGGTTGGTGTGATCCTGACGAACATGTCGCTAGGTTTAGGTGAATTTGGCCGCACCGGTTGGTTGGCGTATCCACCGCTATCTGGCATTGAAGCGAGTCCGGGCGTCGGGGTCGACTATTGGATTTGGGCGCTGCAGATATCTGGTGTCGGTACCACGCTAACGGGTGTGAACTTCTTCGCCACCATTTTGCGTATGCGCACACCGTCAATGCCTATGATGAAGATGCCAGTATTCACGTGGGCGTCGCTATGTGCCAACATTCTGATCATCATTTCGTTCCCAATTCTGACCGTCACCATCGCACTGCTGACGCTCGACCGTTACTTGGGGATGCACTTCTTTACCAATGATCTTGGCGGCAACGTGATGATGTACGTCAACTTGATTTGGGCATGGGGCCACCCAGAAGTGTATATCTTGGTGCTGCCAATCTTTGGTGTGTTCTCAGAAGTGACGGCAACCTTCTCGCGTAAAAAGCTATTCGGTTACACCTCATTGGTGTGGGCGACGATCGTCATCACCATTCTGGCGTTCGTGGTTTGGCTGCATCACTTCTTTACCATGGGTTCTGGCGCGAACGTGAATGCCTTCTTCGGCATCGCGACGATGATCATTTCCATCCCAACTGGGGTGAAGATCTTCAACTGGCTGTTCACCATGTACAAAGGCCGCATTCGCTTTACCACACCGATGATGTGGACGGTTGGTTTCCTAATTACCTTCACCGTTGGTGGTATGACGGGCGTACTGATGGCGGTACCGGGTGCGGATTTCGTTCTGCATAATTCTGTATTCCTAATCGCACACTTCCATAACGTGATTATCGGTGGTGTGGTGTTCGGCTGTTTTGCGGCGATCACTTACTGGTTCCCGAAAGCGACCGGTTTCACCATGAATGAAACTTGGGGCAAACGCGCATTCTATCTGTGGATTGTCGGTTTCTTGATGGCGTTCCTGCCGCTTTACGCGTTGGGCTTTATGGGTATGACCCGTCGTCTGAGCCAAGACATCAACCCAGAATACTTCCCGCTATTGGCTGTTGCGGCGGCGGGCACGGTTGTGATCGCTCTGGGCGTATTGTCTCAGTTCATCCAAATCTACGTGAGTATTCGTGACCGCGAGCAAAACCGTGACCTAACGGGTGACCCGTGGGGCGGCCGTACATTGGAATGGGCAACGTCTTCACCTCCGCCGTTCTACAACTTTGCTCATCTGCCAAAAGGCGATGTACTGGACGCGTTCTGGTACCAGAAACAAAGTGGCGAATTCGACCCAATGAAAGAAGTGGAGTACGAACGCATCCATATGCCGAAGAACACGGCAACGGGCATTTATGTGTCGGCTTGGGCGCTGGTCTTTGGCTTTGCGATGATCTGGTACATCTGGTGGTTAGCGGCAGCAAGTTTGGTGGGTATCGTTGTGACGTGTATTCAACACAGCTACAACGATGACGTGGATTACTACGTTGAAGTGGAAGAGATCAAGGCGATCGAGGCCGCTCGCCGAGCTCAGCTAGAAGAAGCGAAGAAAGGAACCGTGAAAGACAACGAAAACAGCGATGATCTGGAGGTGACTTATGCAAACTAATGTCGCAGTTCATCATGACCACGATCACCACCATGACACGAATGGCAACAAGCTGTTTGGTTTCTGGGTTTACCTGATGAGTGACTGCGTATTGTTTGCGACTTTGTTCGCGACATACGCCGTGCTGTCTAGCAACTCGATTGCCGGTCCTACAGGTAAAGAGATTTTCGAACTGCCGTTCGTGTTTGTCGAAACCATGCTGTTGCTATTTAGTAGTATCACTTTCGGTTTTGGCATTATCGCGATGAAACGCAACGACGTGGCGGGTCTCAAGCGTTGGATGTTAGTGACCTTTGCGCTAGGTCTTGGCTTTATCTGCATGGAAGTCTACGAGTTCCATCACCTGATTAAAGAAGGCTATGGCCCGCAGACCAGTGCGTTCCTATCGGCATTCTTTACGCTGGTTGGTACGCACGGCCTGCACGTGACATTCGGTCTGATTTGGTTAGTGGTGGCTTATCACCAGCTTTCAACCAAAGGACTGAACGACAACATGGCAATGCGTTTTAACTGCTTGAGCCTGTTCTGGCACTTCCTAGATATCGTTTGGATTTGTGTCTTTACCATCGTTTACTTAATGGGGGTGATGTAATGGGTCAATATGTTGAAACCAGCTCGTCGGATTACGTAAAAGGCTTCGTTGCGTCGCTGATCTTAACGGTGATTCCGTTCTACTTCGTCTGGGCGCAAACCTTGCCAGCGAGCACCACCTACGTTGTGATGTTTACTTGTGCTTTGGTGCAGATTTTTGTGCACTTCAAGTACTTCCTACACATGGAAGCGAAAACGTCAGATGGGCGTTGGAACTTGGTGTCGTTGATGTTTACCGCCATTGTTGTGCTGATCCTGATCGCTGGTTCGATCTGGATTATCTACAACATGAACGTCAACATGAAGTTGTAGGCACGGGTATGCTGAAAAGTTATTTGTCTATCACCAAACCGGGCATTATTTTCGGCAACCTGATCTCAGTTGCGGCGGGGTTCTTCCTCGCCGCAAAATCAGAACCGGCGAGCCTGATGTTGTTTCTGACAACCTTGGCTGGCGTGGGACTGGTGATTGCTTCAGGTTGTGTGGTGAACAATATTTTTGACCGCGATATCGACCAAAAGATGGCGCGGACACAAAATCGTGAGACCGTAAAAGGGAACATCAATATTGATGTCGCCTTTGTCTATGCCTTGGCGATGTTGCTGCTGGGGACGGCACTGCTGTTCCAATTAGTCAATCCGCTTTCGGCGGTCGTGGTGCTGCTCGGCTACGTCTACTACGTGTTCTTCTACACCATGTGGTACAAGCGTAACTCAGTATACGGCACTCTTGTTGGCAGTATTTCTGGCGCCGTGCCACCATTAGTGGGCTACTTGGCGGTGACCAACTTCATCAGCCTAGAAGCAATTCTGCTGTTTATCATGTTCTGCTTATGGCAAATGCCACACTCCTACGCGATTGCGATGTTCCGTATGCAAGACTACCGAGAAGCGGGGATTCCGGTTTTACCCGTTAAAGAGGGTATTCATAAAGCGCACCGACACATGAAAGCATATGTGGTGGCCTTTGGCGCAGTATCGTTGGGATTATTTTTACTTGGTGAAGCTGGGTATGAATACTTAGCGGTTGCGGCTGTGGTTTGCTTTATGTGGACGAAAGTGACCTTTCGCAGTATTGACGACAGTAATTACGTCGCGTGGTCAAAATCAGTATTTAAAGTCTCGCTGCTGGTGGTGATGGGGATAAGTGGTGTGCTTGGCGTCGAGTTGATACCTCTTGCTCTTTAGCTTCAGGTTAATCTCTTTAGATAAAATCAAAGCTTACCTCCCTGCAAATACAAGAATGGTCTTACTTGAGAGTAAGGCCATTTTACTTTTATGAGTTTTTCGCGTTACAGGCCTTTTGGAACCCCCTCCAGTTTTGCCATCACGTATTCATATCTAGCCATGGTAGAAAAAGTACAAACGGCCAGTGTGTAAAACATAGTGGAACGAACGACTTCATCAGACGTGTGATAATGCCAGCACATAGCAACATTCAACTTTGCGACGAGAAGGTTTTATATGAATTACAGGTCAGTGAAACTTTAAAGTTGGGGGTACTAATAAGAGTCAGACAGATGTTTAATTTCATTGGGATGAGTTCCTTGAACGTCACCCACTTTAGAAGCAGTAATCCCACTAAACCTTAACCCAGATTAAAGTTTTGTCCTGCTCAAAACAGTAAGGTGCGCCTTGTTGATGTTAAGTCTCAAGGATTCAGAGAAGGAACAGCCATGCATTATGTATCGCTGTTCCTTTTTCGTTCTTGTTGATTTACAAACGCGTCAAACAATAAAAACGAATTAAGAGGACTGGTTTTGAGTATTTTGTTTTCCGAAGCCCGCATTGGCAGCATGACCCTAAAGAACCGCTTTGTGCGTAGCGCAACGTGGGAAAATATGGCGACTGAAGATGGCCACATGACGGCAAAGCTTTACGATATTTACGAAGAGCTTGCTAAAGGTGAAGTCGGGCTAATCGTCACAGGTTACGCCAATATCGTTGAAGAAGAAAAGCCCAACGCAGGGATGATGGGTATTTACAACGACTCTTTCATCGAAGAATACAAAAAGCTCACAGAACTGGTTCATCAGTACGATTCTAAAATTGTGATGCAAATTGCTTATGGCGGTACTAAAACCACCTACAACGTCGGTGAGCGCGTGATTTTTGCACCGAGTGATGTGCCTGAGCGCGGCACGAATACTCAAGGCAAAGCGATGACGAAGGATGAAATCGACTACATCGTAAAAGCATTTGCATTAGCGAGTAAACGAGCTCAAGAAGCCGGTTTTGACGGTGTCGAGATTCATGCCGCGCACACTTACTTAATCAACCAGTTTTTAAGCCCGTACTACAACCGACGCGAAGACGAATACGGAGGCAGCTTAGAAAATCGTATGCGTTTGCTTTTGGAAATTTATTCTGAGACCAGAACGTTGGTGGGGGATGCGTTTCCAATTCTTGTGAAGCTAACCGCGACTGAATTCTTTGACGGCGGTTTAACATTCGATGAAACACGCATCGTGTGTAAGAAACTCGAAGAAGTGGGCGTTGATGCGATCATCGTCTCCGGCAACATTCACGGCAAAGCAAACGAACTTGTTGGTGAAAGATTCGATGGTTACACACTGCAAGAAGAAGGCTATTTTCACGAATACGGGCAAGTGATCAGTCAAGATATTCATATCCCCGTGATTACGGTTGGCGGGTTACGCGATATTGATGCGATCGAGAACATTGCTGACAATACCAACATCCAGTTTTTTGCTGTTTCACGTCCTCTACTCGCTGAGCCACAGTTGATTAAACGTTGGAAAGAAGGCAATCGCGCACCAGTAGACTGTGAACGTTGCTCTAAATGCCGAACTAAGCGCGGTAACTTCTGTGTGGTTTATAAGAACCGAAACCGCCGCAGTTAGTGAGTTTACATAACCAATGAAGAAGCCTCCTCATATCTAAGGAGGCTTTGTTTTATGGCCGTCTTACCGTAAACACTCGACAGCTGAGTTTGGTTTGGCTTTTCTCATCAACTAAGTCCTATCGATTTTTTAATTCCATCTCATTGATAAAAAATGGGAATAATATTAATCGTCAAAAATATCAATAATAAGACAGTGTTTCATAGATGAAACTCAATGGCGTTCTAAACTTTAAGCGTTTTTATTTCAAACTAGGCACGAGGGTAAGGTAAAGGATCTGCAATATTGAACGCTCAATGGATTGCCGATTCTGCACTTTAGGTTTCCAAGCTTGTGCCGGAAGTGAATGATGACGCTCGAATGCGGTTTGTGGTGATGCGTGTGTTGTTTACTAGAAAATGACTACTAAAACGCCACGTTTAACAGTGAGGAAGCTTGTACAAGCTCGTAGTTGCATCACTTTTTACAAGCGCTCATGTAAAACGTGAGAGGCAACTAATATGAAGAGTTTAGAAAACACAACCATTGAACATTTCAAAAGTCACTTTCAAGGTGACGTCGTTTTACCTACCGATTCTAATTACGATGAAGTGCGCCAAATCTGGAATGGCATGATTGATCGCAAGCCAAGTTTGATTGCTCGCTGTAAGTCGACAGATGACGTTGTGATGGCGGTTAACTTTGCGCGAGACAATGGTCAGCTACTTTCTGTTCGAGGTGGGGGACACAATATTGCGGGCAACGCTGTCTGTGATAATGGGGTCATGATCGACCTGTCGCTCCTTACCCAAGTCCGAGTCGATGAAAATGCAAAAAGAGCGTTTGTTGAGCCGGGCTGTACCTTGGGCGACTTAGACGAAGCCACTCAAAAACACGGGTTAGCGACCCCGGTAGGAATTAACTCTACCACTGGTATTGCTGGTCTTACTTTAGGTGGTGGTTTTGGTTGGTTGAGCCGTAAATACGGTATGACGATAGATAACTTAGTCTCTGCAAACGTCGTTACTGCCGACGGACGCCAATTGCTTGCCAGTGAAACAGAAAACGAGGATCTTTTCTGGGCGCTGCGCGGAGGCGGCGGTAATTTTGGAATCGTTACGCAGTTTGAATTCCAATTGCATCCCGTTGGCCCTGAAGTACTGAGTGGTTTGATTGTCTTCCCGTTTGAACAAGCCAAATCGGTCATCACGCAGTTTGCAAAATTCACCGAATCTGCGCCAGAAGAGTTAAGTGTCTGGATGGTGAGTCGTAAAGCTCCGCCACTCCCATTCTTACCTGAAAGCGTTCACGGTAAAGAAGTAGTCGTACTGGCGATATGTTATGCAGGCGACCCATCCGAGGGTGAAAAGCTAATTGCACCACTCAGAGATTTTGGTGACGCACATGGTGAGCATGTTGGCGTACAACCATTTGCTGCATGGCAACAAGCGTTTGATCCCTTGCTTACTCCGGGCGCACGTAACTATTGGAAATCGCATAACTTTAACTCGCTAAGCGAAGGTGTCATTGATGCGGCGATAGAATACGCAGAGAAGTTACCATCGCCTCAATGCGAGATTTTTATCGCCTCTCTTGGCTGCGCGGCATCTAGACCAGAACCTGAATCTATGGCTTATTCTAGCCGTGACGCTAATTACGTATTAAATGTGCACGGAAGATGGGACTCCGCAGAAGATGACCAAGCTTGTATCGCGTGGGCGAGAGACTTTTTTGCCAAAACCAAACCGTATGCCAGTGGCGGTGCGTATATCAACTTCCTTACACAAGATGAAGCCGAACGTACAGAGTCTGCCTATGGTCCAACCTTTGCGCGCTTACAAGAAGTGAAGAAGAAGTTTGATCCAAATAACTTGTTCAGAATGAATCAAAATATCAAGCCAGAGTGAGTGACTCGATATTCTGTTCTTCGTTATGTTGTATCTGTTTGGTAACTCAAGAATACGTAGCCACGGTCAAAGCTACGTATTCTTGTCCGGTATTCAATCCTGAACTATTTCATAATTTTCTGGGGGTTATCGATATATGCAAGGTTAGATAAGTGCCAGCAAGTAAGCTGGCTTTTTTGATCAACAAATTCTGTAAAAACCACACTCATCAAACCAGTCATATTCTCTATCTCGCTGTTCGTTTCTTATACAAAAAGTTAACAAATTAAATTTTTATACATTTTTATTGCATAAAAATTCCTTGTTGGTAATATGAATGCCAAGTGACAATTAATGCGGTATTGCAGCATGAGTATTCAGGTAAGCGGAATCAATAAATCCTACGGTGATACACAAGTTCTTCACGATGTGAGTTTCAATTGTGAAAACGGTGAAACGCTAGTGTTACTGGGCCCAAGCGGCGCGGGGAAGAGTTCTTTATTACGTGTTCTAAACCTTTTAGAAGGGGCGGATAACGGCAAACTAAACATCGCTAATGACGTCTTCGATTTCTCGGCTGAAATCAAAGAAAAGCAAGGTTTAGCGCTTCGCCGTAAAGTGGGCATGGTATTTCAGCAATACAACTTGTGGCCTCACATGACGGTCATGGAGAACTTGATTGAAGCGCCTATTAAAGTGTCTGGAATGGATAAAGAAGAAGCTAAAACCCAAGCGATGCAAATTTTGTCTACGTTGCATTTGGCTGATAAGGCTGACGCATGGCCGATGCAGCTTTCTGGTGGGCAGCAACAACGTGTGGCGATTGCTCGTGCATTGATGATGAAACCGGAAGTCTTGCTTTTTGATGAACCGACCGCAGCTCTTGATCCGGAAATTACGAACCAAGTCGTTAAGATTATTAAAGATTTAAGCGAAACTGGCATCACCCAAGTCGTAGTGACGCATGAGGTCGATTTTGCTAAGAAGATTGCTAGCCACGTTCTGTACCTCGAGAAAGGACACATCGTAGAGCATGGTACGCACGACGCTTTTGCTAACCCGCAAACCACACAGTTTGCTGATTATCTAAAGCACTAAAAACAACACCAATAAATTCAGTCAACTAACAGATAAGCTCGGCTGTCATTGCGAGTGTCAGCCCAAGACGTACACACGGAGTATTGCAATGAAAAAGATTCTACTAACTTCACTAATCGGCCTTATTTCTGCAAACGTGGCAGCAAACGCAGTGGCACAAGATGAAATCAAATTCGCGATGGAGGCGACGTACGCACCATTCGAATACATGGATGAAAACAATCAAATCCAAGGTTTCGATGTGGATCTGGCGAATGCTCTATGTAAAGAAATGGACGCAAAATGTAGCTTCCACAACCAATCTTTCGATAGCCTGATCCCTGCATTAAAATTCAAACGTTATGATGCGGCTATTTCTGCAATGGACATTACTGAAGCGCGTCTTGAGCAAGTCAATTTCTCGAATGCTTACTACGACAACTCAGCAGCGTTTGTTTCTATCAAAGACAAAGTCGCTGACCAAAACGCGTTAGAAGGTAAGCGTGTAGGCGTTCAAAACGGTTCAACTCACCAAAGCTACCTTATCGAGCAAATGCCGGGTGTAACGTCGGTTCCTTACTCAAGCTACCAAGATGCTTTCATCGACATGAAGAATGGCCGTATTGATTCTGTATTTGGTGACACAGCGGTAGTGGCGGAGTGGTTCAAGAAGGAAGACAACCTTGCGTACGTTGGTGAGCGCGTTACGAATCCTAAATACTTCGGTAATGGTTTTGGTATCGCAGTAAACAAAGGCAACGATGAACTTGTGAACAAGCTAAACACAGCGCTAGAAGCCGTGAAAGCGAACGGCGAATACGACGCAATCTACAACAAGTACTTCGGTAAGTAATATGGCGTTAACGGGTTACTCTTTATCGCTTGTACAAGCTAGCTGGATGACGGTTCAGCTAGCCTTCACAAGCCTTTTAGTCGGTTTAATTCTGGCAGTGGTATTCGCCAGTGGTGAAATGTCTCGTCGCGTATTCGTGAAATGGCCTACAACGGCGTTTGTTACAGTGGTGCGTGGCTTGCCAGAAATCCTTGTCGTGTTGTTCATCTATTTTGGTTCGACTCAGGTTCTGTTTTTAATCACCGGAGACTTTATTGAGGTTAGCCCGTTCTTGTCTGGTGTGGTGGCGTTATCGTTGATCTTCGCTTCCTATGCTTCTCAAACTCTGCGCGGCGCATTAAAAGCCGTAGGCAGAGGACAGAGAGAAGCTGCAAGCGCACTCGGTATCAGTCAGTTTCACGCGTTTGTGCGCATTGTGTTGCCACAAGCCGTGCGACATGCGCTTCCTGGTTTAACCAACCAATGGCTGGTTTTGCTAAAAGACACGGCGCTGGTTTCTTTGATTGGCGTGACGGATCTGCTGAAACAAGCTCAGCTTACGTCGGCAGCAACGCACGAAGCGTTTACTTGGTATGCGACGGCAGCGGCGATTTACTTAGTGATCACGCTTATCACGCAGCGCGCGGTCAAAGTGATTGATAAGAAATTCTCAATCCAAGGCATGAGTATGGGGCAGGAGGCGAGCGCATGAACGAACAACATGTATGGCAAATGCTGGATGGTTTAGGCACTAGCCTTCAATTAACGGCTGCGTCTTTGGCTGTCGGCTGTATTCTTGCACTATTGATGACCTTGACGTTGATTCTACGTACTCCGGGTTTGCACTGGGTAAGCCGTGGCATCATCACGCTGTTTACTGGGACACCGTTGCTGGTTCAGATTTTCTTGGTCTACTACGGCCCGGGTCAATTTGATGCAGTTAGAGAGAGTGTGCTGTGGACTTGGCTGAGCCAACCTTGGTTCTGTGCCATGTTAGCGTTGGCATTAAATACTGCCGCGTACAGTACTCAGCTTTTCAAAGGTGCGTTTAATGCGATTCCTTCAGGTCAATGGCAAGCGTGTCGTGCGCTGGGTATGAACAAAAGTGCCACGTTACGTGTGTTACTTCCTTATGCGATTCGCCGCGCGGTGCCTGCTTACTCAAATGAAGTGATTTTGGTGTTCAAAGGCACGTCTTTGGCAAGCACTATCACCATCATGGACTTGATGGGCTATGCTCAGCGCATTAATGCTCAAACCTACGATACATTAATGGTCTTCGGTGTAGCAGGCGCGTTTTATCTGAGCGTGAACGGGATTCTGACGCTTATCTTCCGCCAAGTTGAGAAGAAAGCTCTGGCTTTTGAAGCCGTATAAATACGAAACCATTGTTGATTTAAGTTCATCACATCTTCAATTTCACCATGCCTCTGCGACTGACTCTCTGGTAGGGGCATTTTTTATTTCTCTTCTCTTGTTTTACCCGGAAGTGGAAAACTGCGCATCTTTCACCAAACTTAAGTGAGTAGATTTTTCTGGGTTGTAACATGGAACGACGACATTTTCTTGCGCTATGGACATTGATGTTTGCGCCATTTCTTAAAGCGGAAAGCTCGATGCGTCGACGCCCTCTCAGACCGAAGGGCCATTTTATCCCGTGGTGAAGATTCCACTTCGCCAAAATTTAGTATTGAAACCGGATACTTTGATCGGAGAGGCGATAACATTGCAAGGTAAAGTGTTGGATGTGTTTGGTCGTCCTATCTCTGGCGTAAAAATAGAAATTTGGCAGTGTGATGGCCAAGGGATTTATGACCATCCGAATCAACCCAGCCAAAACAAGTTTGACCCAAGTTTTTCAGGTTTTGGCGCGACAGTAACTGAAGAAGATGGACGCTATCTTTTCCAAACGCTGTTTCCTGTCCCATACAGCTCAAGACCTCCTCACATTCACGTCAAACTGTGGCGTGGCGACCACGAATTGTTGACCACCCAACTCTATTTGAAAGGACAGACGGGCAACGAATGGTGGGGTGGTAAAGCTCGTGACCATTTACAGTTTGAGCCGGTAAAAATTGATGGGCGAATAGTCGGAACGTTCGATTTCGTGATTGCTTAATCTGTTTGATGTTCGCTAGTAAGGCATCAACTCAGCCAGCTGCGACAAGCATTCTTTGTCTAGTATAGGATGCGGTTCGACACCAGTTACCAAAACAATATCCACCGACGGTAGTGGAGGCAGATCTTCTAAGATCTTCAGATCATCTGTGACACTGATTCTTCCCATCGCGCCAATCGCCATGCCAGAGCGAACAATGGCTCGCTGCGCAGAAGAGGTGTTACAGCAAGCTAAGAGTTGATATGGCGTTCCTCTTTTGGTCAGCGCATTAATAGCGGCGGCGTGGTATTTACAATCGGTTTGAAATAGCGCGAGAGGGACTGGCTGTGATTCGTCGATAGCGAAATCGGGGTGACTGATCCACACGCCTCTATCACTTGCGAGCCAGTATCCTTCTTCGCTATCGGGTGCACGAGTCACGATGGCGGCGTCTAATTTGCCTTCATCTAGCCATTCACGGAGCGTCACGCTTGGCTCACTGTACACCTGGATAGAGCAGGTCGGTTCGGTTTGCTGCAATACGCGGATGACTTTAGGCAGCAGACTATCGTTATAGTCTTCTGGACATCCTAAACGCAGTGGGCGTTTGTTTTCGTAGCGTTTTACTTGCTTGACGGCTTGATTGTGCAAACTTACGAGTTGCTCTGCATGCGCACGAAGTGACATACCCGCTTCGCTCAGTACAAGGTTGCGACCTTCCTTTTCGAATAAGCTGACATGGAGTTCATCTTCAAGCTTTCGCATTTGAGCACTAAACGCGGATTGGGTGCGATTAATTTGTTTTGCAGCACGAGTGAAGCTGCCTGTTTCAACAAACGCAAGAAAGCTGCGCAGTGCGTCAATATCCATATTCTTTTCTATCCATCGTTTTTGTTGAAGTGTCCCATCAAAACTATCCGTTAGTTTGAAATAAAACAATCAGATATTGTGATTTCACGCTTTAATTAATAACAACACCATTTGGCATGGAGGCAATAATGCAACTCTTTATCGGGAATCAAAACTACTCAAGTTGGTCATTGCGAGCGTGGCTCATTTTTTCTCAATACGATGTAAAAGTGGATGTGATTAAGCTAACGCTGTTTACTGAAGACTTCTACGACAAGCTGGCGAGCGTAACACCAACGGCCAAAGTGCCAACATTGGTTGATGGCGAAGTCACGGTTTGGGATTCCTTAGCGATTTTGGAATATGTAAACGAGCAGTACCTACAAGGAAAGGCGTGGCCAAGCCATGTAGCGGACAAAGCGAAAGCGCGTGCGATTTCGGCTGAAATGCATTCGGGCTTTTTTGATTTGAGAAACGAGTTACCGATGAACTGTCGCGCATGTCGAAAAGTAGAACTGAGCGATGGAGCACTAAAGGATATTGCACGCATAGACGCAATTTGGTCTGAGCAAATGGCAAAGTTCCCAGACGCTTTTTTGTTTGGAGAGTGGTCGATTGCCGATGCTATGTATGCACCGGTTGCGTTGCGCTTTGAAACTTATGGCATTGAATTGTCCCAAGACGCTAAAGCTTACCAGCAAAAAGTGCTAGCAAGCCAAGCGGTACAAAAGTGGCTAGCGGAAGCAAGTCAAGAAACAGATATTGTGCAAGAAGATGAAGCAGGAGTAGAGGTTTAAGTCCTCGATTTTGTTTCATCCTTGAAAGACAGAGCATGATAGACACGGTGCTATCATGCTCTATTGACTACATATTCTGATAATTAGGCCCGCCACCGCCTTCAGGCGTCTTCCACGTAATGTTTTGTGACGGATCTTTTATATCGCACGTTTTACAATGTACGCAGTTCGCAGCGTTGATTTGAAACTTCACTTTCCCATCAATTTCGACAACTTCGTAAACCCCGGCAGGGCAGTAACGCTGGCTTGGCTCATCAAACAACCCGAGGTGCACATCGATGGGGATGTGAGGATAAGTCAAAACAAGATGGCACGGTTGGTTTTCTTCATGTTGTGTGCTAGATAAAAACACCGACGATGGTTTATCAAAGCTGATTTCTCCATCCGGTTTTGGATACTCAATCGGCGGGCATTCATTTTGGGGTTTTAACTGTTCGTGATCGTGGGAATGGTCTTTCACTGTCCACGGTATTGGCTTTTTAATCAAAGGAAGCCACAAGTTGTGCTCGAAGGTAGAAAGAGCTCCGCCAAACAGGCTACCGAATTTATGCAGGTTTGCTCCAAAGTTACGCGTTTCGGCGAGTTCATCGTACAGCCAAGAGGCTTCAAATCGCGTTCGATAATCAGGTTCACACCTTGAGTCTTGTAATGCTTGATGAATGGCTTCTGCTGCTAGTAAGCCTGATTTCACCGCGGTGTGGCTGCCTTTTATCTTCGCAACGTTAAGTGTTCCTGCATCACAGCCAATTAATAAACCGCCGGGGAATTGTTGTTTCGGTAAAGAAGATAACCCACCTTTTGCGATGGCTCTTGCGCCATAAGCGATACGCTGCGCCCCTTTTAGGTATTGTTTGATTGCAGGGTGGTGTTTAAAGCGCTGAAACTCATCGAATGGGCTCAAGTGGGGATTGCGATAGTTAAGATCGACAATCAACCCGATTGCAATTTGGCGGTTTTCCATGTGATAGAGGAATCCACCACCAGTTGTGTTGGTTTCGCTCAATGGCCAACCGGCGGAGTGGATGACGTTGCCAGTAAAATCTTTCGCATCAGCTGGCAGCTCCCAAATCTCTTTCAAGCCTAATGCGTAATGCTGAGGTTGTTTGCCTGCATCCAAATCGAAATGACGAATGAGCTCTTTTCCTAAATGCCCACGGCACCCTTCAGCAAACAGCGTGTATTTGGCTTTAAGTTCAATGCCCGGTTCGAAATTGGCTTTCTCTTGTCCGTTTTTATCCAGCCCCATATCGCTGGTGGTGATACCAGTAACGGCACCTGATTCATCGTAGTTAATGCTCGCAGCGGCAAAACCAGGAAAAACTTCAACGCCAAGTTGCTCAGCTTGAGTAGAAATCCAGCGACAAAGATTAGCAAGGCTAATAACGTGATTGCTTTCGTCATTATGCATGGGTTTAGGCGTGAGGAAGTGGGGCACACGTATATGATTAAGCTCCGTCGTTAGATAGAGAACATCATCATGTTGAACGGGGGCTGAAACGGGCGCTCCCATTTCCTTCCAATCTGGGAAAAGCTCTTCTAAGGCGCGAGTTTCAAATACCGCGCCAGATAATATATGTGCGCCGACCTCAGAGCCTTTTTCTACCACACAAATTGACAGCGCTTCGCCTTCACGATCTTGGTTCAACTGTGCTAATCGACATGCCGCACTTAACCCCGCAGGGCCAGCTCCGACGATCACCACATCAAACTCCATGCATTCACGTTCCATTTTTGTGCTTCCTTTTTATTTTCGTCATCTGGGTGACATTTTTCGTTTATATAGAAAACTATAGCTCAGTTAACGTAAACGTGAATTCGATGAGAGGTGGTCAGGGTTTTGAAATATGAAAGAGTGACATGAGTATGAAAATCAAACCGTTAGTGATGATTGTATCTGTTCGGTTGGTGGGTTTGAATTAGTGCGTAACGCAAAAAAGGCTTCCATTTAGGAAGCCTTATGTCGTTATGACTTAGTTACACTTGGCCTTTGCAGATGTTCTGCAAGCACCTTGGTAAAGCGCGCGGCTTCACCGCCGGTACAAGCTCTGTGGTCAAAGGTAATGGACAGCGGCATTGCTTTTACGGCCACGGCTTGACCGTTACGGATCACGACTCGGTCCACAATTCGTCCTGCACCGACAATCGCGACTTGCGGTGGCGAAACCACTGGTGTTGCGAAAATGCCGCCAATGGCCCCAAAGTTGGACAAAGTAATGGTTGCGTGTTGTAAGTCTTCTCGGCTGATCTTTCTGTCTCGGATGCCTTTGACGGTTTGATCGAGCCAGCGACGAACGTCTTGCGGTTCATACTCATCCGCGTGGCGAAGCACGGGGACATACAGTCCGTGACGGCTATCCACCGCTACACCAAGATTGACGGTAGGATGAACACAGCGCGTCATGGTTTCGGCATCGAACCAAGCGTTGAGAGCTGGCTCTTGCTGGCAAGCATAAACGATAGCTTGTACCAGACGAATGCTGATGTCCTCGTTTGGCAACCAATCTTCCAATAACGCTTCTTCGGTAATGGTCACCGCTGCGACATTTTGATGGGATTCTGCCATGGTCGAGACCATCGTACGGCGCGCTCCTTTGAGCACTTCAGTGCCAGGAACTTGTTTGCCTGCTTCTTCGTAAACATCGGCATCGACGATCAAACCGCTTGGTCCGCTACCGACCATCGTTTTCAAATCTACGCCTAGCTTTTTCGCTAGCAAACGCGCGGAAGGTAAAGCGGTGATGAGTTTGTCTGCCGATTTGTTGTGGCTGCCGCCCACCCAAAAATCATCAACATTTACGTTGTGAGATTGGTGAGATACGGTGCCAACAACGGTTGCGGCATCGGCGGTTTGTCGTTTTTCCGCAGAGACAGTGTTTTCTGCGCCACTTTCGTCGATTTCTAGAAGTAGGGCGCCAATATTAATAACGTCGCCTTCTTCACCATGGCGGCTGACAATTCTGCCTGCGTACGGAGCAGGAACGTCTACGGTTGCTTTCGCCGTCTCAACAGTGAGGATCACTTGGTCGAGTTTGACCATGTCGCCCACATTGACATGCCATTTTACAATTTCTGACTCAGCGAGACCTTCGCCGAGATCGGGTAAGTTAAACGTCTTCATTTCCAATCCTCCACGAGCTCGCGCGCTGCGATCACAATGTCTTCTTCCTGAACCATGAAATAATCTTCGTTACGGTAATAAGGCATAATGGTATCCATACCTGTGACTCGTTTAGGTGGCGCTTTTAGCAAGCACATCGCGTGCTCGGCGGTTCGAGCCAGCAGCTCAGAACCCACACCACACGTTTTACTGGCTTCATGTACAACCAGCAGGCGTCCGGTTTTCTCTAGTGAACGGAAAATCGTCGCGGTATCAATCGGCTTAATACTTGCCAGATCAATAACTTCGACTTCGATCCCTTGGCTTGATAGGGTTTGCGCAGCTTGGAGAGATTCAACAACACATGCTCCCCATGTCACGAGCGTAATATCTCGGCCTTTGCGCAGCGTAAAACAAGTGTCTAGTGGCAATGCTTCCCCGCTATCAATCACTTCGGATTTAACGGTGCGATAGATGCGTTTGGGTTCAAAGAACATCACTGGATCGTTACTGCGAATGGCAGCAAGCAGCAAACCGTAAGCACGCTGAGGGGAAGATGGAATCACCACTTTAAAGCCTGCGGTATGTGCAAACAGTGCTTCAATGCTTTCTGAGTGGTGTTCCGGCGCGTGAATGCCGCCACCAAAAGGCGCGCGGAATACAGCCGGACAAGTGAGGCGTCCGCGAGTACGGTTACGCATCCTGGCAGCGTGACACATTAGGTGCTCCATAGCCGGGAAGACGAAACCTTGGAACTGAAATTCTGCAACAGGGCGTAAACCTTGAGTTGCCATGCCCACTGCAACGCCGCCGATTAAGGCCTCTGCAAGCGGAGTATCGATGACGCGTTTTAGTCCATACTTTTGTTTGAGCCCGACGGTTGCGCGGAATACGCCGCCGTTATCACCCACGTCTTCGCCAAGTACGACGACGTTTGGATCGTGTTCCATTTCATGATGCAGAGCGAGGTTTACTGCTTCAACTAACGTAAGTTCAGCCATGTTTGCCTCCTTGCATTCGCATTGCTTTATTGATCAATTCATCGCGTTGAGCGTGAAGCTCTTGAGGAAGCGATTCGTAGAGGTAATCGAATCCAGTTTCAGGCGCTTGTTGAGGCAAGTTTAGGTAGCGTTCAACCGCGAGTTCGACTTGTTCCTTGCAGTCGCTTTGCCATTGTTGCTCTTGTTCATCGCTCCAAGCACCTTGATTGATCAAAAAGGTTTTTAGTCGGCTCACGGGCTCGAATTGCCATGCGGTTTGCACGTCATCTGCATTACGATAACGCGTCGCATCGTCGGCGGTGGTGTGGTCACTTAGGCGATAACTTACCGCTTCGATCAGTGTCGCCCCTTTGCCTTTTCGTGCTCGCTCTAATGCGGTCATGGTGGCGTCATACATAGCAACAACATCGTTGCCATCGACGGTAATCCCTGGAATGCCAGCACCTTTTGCTTTTTCAGAAAGGAACTCCGCCGCGCATTGCAAACTGCGTGGTACAGAAATCGCCCACTGGTTGTTATTCACCACAAAAACCAACGGAATGTTCCATGTCCCTGCGCAGTTGATGGATTCGAGAAAATCTCCTTTGGATGTCCCACCGTCGCCACACATGACCAGAGCCGCTTCGTGATTGCCTTGAATTTTCAACGCAGAAGCAACGCCGACCGCATGTGTGCATTGTGTTGCGATTGGAACGCAAAATGGCAAGTCTCGGCTTGGGATTGGGCTGCCTTCTGGCGCGAAGTCACTGCCGCGCTCATCGCCGCCCCAATATTGAAGATTTTTTTCCATACCAATGCCACGACACCACATCGCAGGCATATCGCGATAATAAGGGACGAAGACGTCATCGGTTTTTAATGCCCGTCCTACCGCTATACCAATGGCTTCTGAGCCAAGGTGTGAAGGGTAGGTACCTAGCTTACCTGTTCGTTGCAACGCAACGGCTTTCTGATCGTAGGTGCGAGTTAATACCATGTCGCGGTAAAACCCGACCAAAGTTTCAATGTCAGCCCAGTTGGGTAGTTGGCCGACTAGGTTCCCATCATGGTCGATAAACCGATGCATGGGTAACGCCTGAACGTTCATCTCAAGCTCCTTTTGACGCTGCGGGTCTTTTGGACTGCAGCTGTTCATTATTAAACCAAAGTCTGTATGGGTACTCAGTCTTTGATATCAGCGCAAAAGGCCATACCTAGGGTTGCGAATGTCATCGAGCGTTTGAGGCATCTATTTGTCCTTTAAACGATTGGTCTCTCACACCGCTGCTTGTTTGAAAAACACATTGTTTTAAAACGCAAGACCTCGTGTTGACTGCTATTCACTTGGCCCAACCCTCTGATTCAATCTTGGTATAACCAGATACAGTAAGTGTAAACAAAATGTTAAATTGTGCTTTAATTCGACTTTAACCCATCAGTAAAGTTTTGCTTACACCCCATTTTTGCAGAGTAAAATACTGGTTTTTTATATTATTCGTTTCAAAAGCTGAATTTAATCACTTTCATATGTTACAAAGTTGCAACAAAATTGGGCTGTGAAATTTGACAAACAAAGCTAAAGTATTTGAGTGTCGTAGATTTATTTGTTGCAGAAAGATAACTTCTTCCCAATCAGACGGAATCAAGGTAGGGTGGCAGTCAATTGAAGAAGTTTGGATTCCAACGTGCCTAAGCGGCGTTAATTCGAACCTAGTGTGGCTCAGTGTTTAGATGACTACACAGGCTTTGAATGACGGGGGAGTGCAACACTTAGAATTCAGATTGGAGAAGTTATGTACCACGTTCACGTTTACTTTCCTTTGCAACAATTGGAAAAAGCACAAGCTCTGAATGAGATCATCCGCCAAGAGCGTCAAGATGTGTTGCGCGTGTATCCATTGGTCGACAGATTAGTCGGTCCGCACAAGATGCCGATGTTTGAAATGCACCTTGAGTCGATCAGTGAAGAGTTTTTGGCTTGGTTAGATACCATTCGTGGGGATTTTTCTGTGCTTATTCACCCGGTCAGCGAACGAGAACTGCGTGATCACACAGAGAGCGCGATTTGGTTAGGTCGCGAACTAGGTGTTTTCGAAGAAAAGCTAGAAAATTAACGATTTTTGCCCAAATGGTATAGACGTAAGACGTCGATATCATTTGGGCGCGTTCCCTCTCTTCCTATTTCCTTCCCTGCAATCCGTCCCGTAGTGTGCTAGACCTAAAGGTGTGCCTTCGCACGTTTAAAACCGTTAGCGTGCTCGTTTTTAAAACTAACATTACTCGCTGAGTAAACATATAAGATAGAAAATCATCGCAATTCTAATCGCTTAGAAAGGCTTAAATACGCGTTAAACGATTTGTAACGTTAGCGATGACAATTAGGGAAGTGCAGTTTACGACCTCAATAGCAACGGCAGTGGCACAGACATTTCTAAGGGGGGAGTATGTTGACGATACTGTTGATTGCATTGGCGCTGTATATTTTCTGGCTGTTGTTTCGAAATGGCCCTGCATTTGCCGAGCGACTCCCAGATCACAAACGCAATTGGGTTGGCCCCACCGCTAATCAAGAAGAATGGCGCGGCTATTGTGCGGACGTATTTCAACCTTTTAGTTCCCGCACGACTTTCTATGCTATTGCCTATTTTGCCAATTATATTGCAGTGGCGAATGCGATCTCTTGGTCCATCGTCTACGAAGGTAATTATCCTGTTATGATGAGCCGTTTCGGCAGCTACTTTATTGTTAGTACGCACGACGCCATGCTGGTAGCTGGGTTTGTTTCTCTGGCTTTTTTTATCATCAACTGGCAACTGGCGATGCATTGCGCGAGTTTACTCAGCCAATATTTAGTGCGAATCCTCATCATCAATCGCACACGTTTTGTCGCCATGAGTTTAGTGTTCAGCAGCTATTTTGCTTACTTGTTAACGATAGGAATTTTTTGGCTGTTTCACGACACGTACTCAATTTGGCAAGGGTTGAAACTCACGCCTGCTTTTCTTTTATTAGCGTTATTGTTAGCCGTCGTGTTACCTGCCATGAAAAAAGAAACGTCCGAAAGCGAATAAGCGAGAATCGCTCTACCGTTTGAGTAGTAATTCATGTGCCATTGAGTTAGCATTGCCGACCTTTTTTTCGTCAGTGGGAGGACTCATGTATATTGGCTTTGACTATGGCACTGCAAACTGTTCAGTGGCAAAAATGGAATCAGGCGAGCCTGTTTTGCTAAATCTTGAAGGGGATAGCCGGTTCATTCCTTCCACCCTTGCAGCTCCGACTCGTGAGTCTGTGTCTGAGCATCTGTTTCGTCACCGTGACATCAAACCGTTTGATCAAGTTGGAGAGCAGGTACTGCGCCGCGCAATCAACTTGAACCGAGAAGAGAGCATCGAGCTGGAGCCAGAAGACATCGCGTTTGGTCAGGCAGCGTTGAACCGCTATTTAGAAGATCCACGCGATATCTATTACGTGAAGTCGCCAAAGTCGTTTCTTGGTGCATCTGGCTTGCGTGATGTTCAGCTGAGCTTCTTTGAAGATCTGGTTTGCGCCATGATGGACAACATCAAAGCTCAGGCAGAAAACCATGCTCAGCAAAGCATTACGGATGCGGTGATTGGTCGACCAATCAACTTTCATGGTCGTGGTGGAGAAACGGCGAACATTCAAGCGGAGAATATTTTGCTTCGCGCTGCCAAACGTGCCGGTTTTCAAAATATCGAATTTCAGTTTGAGCCCGTCGCCGCTGGATTAGAATACGAGGCGACGCTTAGCGAAGACAAACTGATTTTGGTGGTGGATATCGGTGGTGGTACAACCGACTGTTCTTTGATTCAGATGGGGCCATCTTGGCGAGGAAAAGCAGACAGAACGGCAAGTTTGTTGGCTCACAGTGGTCAGCGTGTCGGCGGTAACGATCTGGATATCGCGTTGGCTTTCAAACAGTTGATGTTCCCGTTTGGGATGGAAAGCAAGATGGAATCGGGCATTGTGATGCCGACGACTCAGTTTTGGAATCCGATTGCTATCAATAACGTTGAAGCGCAAAACGACTTTTACTCACGTGAGAACTTAGCGGCGTTAAAACTGTTGCATAAACAGGCGCAAGAGCCAGAAAAACTAGCGCGCTTGCTTGAGGTTTATCACGAATCATTAGGCTACAACATTGTCCGCCGTGCAGAAGAAGCGAAGGTGGCACTCTCTGAGCAAACGGCTTACCGTACTGGCATCAACTTATTGTCGGAGCTGATTGAAGTGGACGTTCAGCGCGATGAGATGATTGAAGCGATTGAATCACCAAAGAACAAGATGACGGCGCTGGTAACAGAAGCTGTTGAGCAAGCAGGCATAAAACCGGATGCGATCTTTATGACTGGTGGTTCCGCTCGTTCGCCGATTTTACGTGACGCGGTACAAACCGTGTTGCCAAATATTCCTGTCGTCAGCGGTAACTATTTTGGTTCGGTAACCGCAGGCTTGGCACGCTGGGCGGACGTTTGCTTTAAGTGATCTTTAGTTCTGAGCGAGTTACTGATGTCACGCGCTAAATAGAACCTTTTTCTAATAAAAGAGCCCGGCAGTATGACCGGGCTCTTTTGCATGAAATGAAAGGAGCTTAGTGGTGCATGTGTTTTTCCATATGACCTTTCTTTTCCACCGCCATTTCAACATCGATTTTGCCTGCGTTTTTGAACGTCAGCGTCATTGGGAAGCGATCGTCTTCTTGCAATGTTTGCGTTGGGTTGAAGATCATTAAGTGGAAGCTGCCTGGCTTAAATACTACGGTTTCGTGTGCCGCTACACGCACTTCATCGATTTTAATCATCTTCATTACACCGTCTTCGTTCGTGTGAGTGTGGATCTCCACGCGACCAGCGATTGGGCTTTCTGCTGCGATCAACGCGTCTTCTGTATCCCCATGGTTGGTCAGCTGAAAGAATCCGCCAATAACAGGAGCATTTGGTGGCGCTTCACGACTCCAAGGATGATCGATGTGAATTTTTCCGGCTTCGTAATCGTGAGCAAGGCTCATAGGGCTAGCAATGAGAGCGATAAGTGACAAAGTGGCGATTTTCATTTGTTTAAGCATGTGTATTTTCCTTTTAAATAGAATGACTTCCCGAGCAAATGCTCAATGGGATAATTGTTGTGATTGTGAGCCTGAGTTCTTAAAGAATCATTAGGCAGGAAAAACACAAGGAGGGGATTGCTTTGGTGCGATATGCTGGTAAACCAATCTGCCGCATTGAGCAAAATGGTAAGGCGTGAGCGCGTGTTTAACGCGGCGTAACCACTGAATGGTGGCAAGATAAAGCCCAACCGCGACAAGCAAGAAAAATTGCACGGCTTGCAGCAGTGGACATTCAAACTGGAAACCGTCGTGTAGCTTCAAGTCATCAATAAATTCGGAAGAAGGTTGAGCGTTTGCAGCGATGAGTGTATTGATGTCGACCCACTTAAAACCTTCAGCGGTACAGAGCAACACCTTTTCATTCTGAACTTTGTTAAGCCAGCTTTTATTGTGCACTTGCGTGGGATTGAGCGCCGCAGTGGAGGCCAAATACAGCTGAAACAGTACCGCGAAAATAACCGCAATAGCGGCGACGCGTTGTTTCTTAGGTTGTATTTGAGTGGTTTCCATACGATTTGATATCTGGCTGATTCGGCGCAGGATACTAACAAATAACCCTAAAAATGTAACTGCAAGATTTCCAAAAAGTGATGCAAGTGTATTTTATTTGTGTGCATTACCCACCGCGCGAAAATGTGCAAAAGGAAAAACCAGGTGAGTCGTGAACCCAAGGCCATGAACGACGGGCGATAGCGAAAATTGACTGGCGAGTTAGTGTGCAAAATTTGAGGGATAAAGGATCAAACTGAACACTGATTCTGCACTTGTTTTACGTTAACGGAATTATGACAGTAATTTAATAAAGGATACGGTATTCTCTCGCTCCTTTGTGTATTCCTGAGCGTTTCTTGCTGTGGCAAGAGAGGCGTCATCTTAAGAAATTTCTCCAATGAAATACGAACAACAGATCGAATTTCGATACCCTAAAGGTCGATTCGCGATGGTGAGTGTTTATACATTCACAGGCGCCGCTATTTTAGCGTCGACGATTTTTTCTCTATTGCTGTTTTTATCAATTGACGACAACCCAATGATGCAGGCGCTGTTTGGTGGTTTGGCCATCATCTTTGAAGCTGGCAAATTTTATGCGTGGTATGAATACGGCGAGCGTCGCGCCCACAGAAATTACGGTGGGGCAATTACGGCCTTGGTGTTTTACTCTGTGCTTGCCGCTATCTCTATTGGCGGCAGTATCGGCGGCATTAACAGCGCGACTAACAGCGCACAAAGCCATATTTCTGTCGAGCAAGCAAAAATCGAAGCGTTTAACCGCCAGATTGCGTCTATCGATAAACAGATCGAGCTGAACAACATCGCGGCGCAGAAGTACATCGAGATGGAGCGCATCGCAACGGGGGTGACGCGAATTCAAGAGCAAAACAAAACCCTGCGCGAAGAGCAGCAGAGATTGGCGATGGAGCGAGACAGCTTGCCTCCGGTGACACAAGGCTCGGTCATCGGTCTGATCGATAGCCTTGCAAATGCGTTCGGTACGACACCGCAACAAGCTCAGTTATGGCTGGTGGTGTTCTTATCCATCCTGCTCGATTTCTTTGCGGCGTTTTTTGTTGGCTTGATTGGTGAAGAACAACGTTTCCGTCATTATTACCGTCGCTACGCAGGCATGACCGTGGCATCAATTCGCGATATTGACCCAGAGCCAGCGGGTTATCTTCCACACATTAAGGATGAAGATGAACCTGCCATTGAGCAAAAAATTGAAGAACCGGAAGAGCCAAAAACACTGCTAGAACAGGTGAGCGATGCCCTTAAAACTCATCAAATCACGTGTACGAAAAAAGCGGTAGCGAAGCAATTTAGACTTTCTGCGGAAGAGGTAGACAAAGTCTTCGAAGAGCTTGCAGAGCTTGGGCTGGTAGGTAAAAAAGCCAACCACCATTACCATTGGATTGGTCAAGCTGAAGCCGCTTAGTGGGCCAGACTCTGTAAACTATTAAAGAGCGTCGAAGGACGCTCTTTTTCTGTTTCCGCAATTTATTTTCCATGCTTAAACTTAATCGCTTAAGCCTTAATCTTTATTGAGCTTTTTGGTCACGTCTTTCACCGTTTTCTTCTCTTTTTCTGGTGTCATTGCATCAACTGCTTTGCCCGCCATCCCTTCATCCGGCAGTTTGTCTTTTCCTGCATCAACTGCGGTATCTTTCAATGCTTCTTTAGGCGTACAGCGACCGCCAACACCAACCACGGCTTTTGTTGCTGCGGCTTTGGCTGCTTTTTCTGCATCGCAGTCGGGGTCCATCACGCTAGCTAAGCTGGTGGTTGAACCAAAAAGCAAGATAAGCAGAGCGAGGTTACGTTTTTTCATGGTGGTCACCGATGTTGTGAAACATAGGTAAAGTGTAATTGAGGGAAAAGAGTTTAGCTGAGAATTTGCTGGTTTAAGCTAGGGATGCAAAGTAAGAAAAAGTGCCACCGAAGTGACACTTTTATTGGGCTTTGTTTAAACGTGGTGGCAGACCTGGTTTAGTCGTCGTAGCCTTCTCGCTCGATTTCGCGAGCGACGTTTTGATTATTGATGATCACACCATCGACTTCGACACGAGCACCATTCAAGTTCAGTTCTTCAATGCCTTGGAATTGAGTTTGCGCATCGATAACCACTAATTTGTTATTTAGCAGTTGATCAGCATCATTCTCACAACGTTCGATTTCAAATGTTCTTGCATTCGCATCATAATTTGACACATAACCTTCGCATTCAAACTCTTTGCCTTGCCATTGATGGTTGTCATCAAAATCTGGCGCTTCAAACTCAACGACGGTGGCAATGCGTTTGCCATTTCTCAAGACAGAAGAAACGTCGACTTCTTGGCCTTGTTTTAAACTCATTTTGCTACCGTCTTCGAATCGAGTTGCGTTATCAACAAAGAACGCACCGCGGTAGTTTAGTGAAAACTCGCTGTAATCGTTCGCAACCCAAGTGACGATGCCTTCCACATCGCTGTCGTTTTCTAGGTTGTCATAGCCTTCTATTTCGACGTCAGAGGCGACAAAAGTACCCCCCTCCATTTTGCCTTCCGCTTCTACCCATTGACCTACTTTTAGTTGGTCAACACTGTGGTAAGACACGGTGATGTTTGCGCCCAGTTTGAAGGTGCTTTGGTTTGCATCAATGCTTGCGATTCGGCCTTCAATTTCGTACATGTCGCCTATGCTTGGGTAGTGGTCAACGTCAATTTCCACCACAGATAAGACTTTGTAGCCAGCATCAGCAGTTGGAAGTGCAGACACCATCACCCAATCACCTAAACCGATCTCGTTACTTAAGCCATCAAACTGCAGTTCTACACCATTTACGGTGAAGGTTTTCTTTGCGTAATCAATGGCAGTCACTCGACCTGTGATGGTTGGTTCTAGTGACACAACGGCATGCGCATCTGCTGTTTTTGGGATGTTTTTATCCACTTTTACCATCATATTTGGTTGCACGACAGTCAACGCTAATGGAGTGTTACCGTAAACTACCTTTGAAACGCGGTAAGTGTATCCATTGACGGTTAATGTACTTTCTTTAGCATCTACAGATTCAACAGACCCAATAGCCGCACTTGGTTTTGCTGCTGGGAGTGTTGATGAGCTGTCGTTATTGTCGCTGCCAGAACCACCACAACCAGACAATGCCAAACCTACGACAGAAATAAGAGCCAGTTTTTTCATTGTATTAACCTCAATTTACGAGCTAGTTTAGGAATTTGGCGGTATCTTATGAGGCATACCGTGAAGAGATCGTGAAGAAATGTGAGTCGTATGAAAATTTTAATTGTTGATGATAACCACAATGTTTCCGAGACCATTGCTGATTACCTAGAACTCGAAGGTATGACGATAGATTGCGCGTATCACGGAGAGGCTGCGCTGGCGTTGTTGGAAGATAACCATTACGACGTGATCATTATGGATATCATGATGCCAAAACTCGATGGCATCAGTACCGTACAAAAGCTGCGTCAGGAACAGTTTTGCGGAACGCCCATTCTTTTTCTAACCGCAAAAGACACATTAGATGACAAAATAGCGGCATTTAAAGCGGGTGGGGATGACTACTTAATGAAGCCGTTTGCGATGCAAGAGCTCAGTTTACGTATTCATGCTTTAGCTAGTCGTGGCCCACGCCAAGACATTGGTACGCTGACGTTCGCTGATATCTGTTTAGATGCGCGCACTGGTAAAGTCACGCGCGATGGTAAAGAGATCAAGCTAAGTCGCATCCAAACCAAAATCTTAAAGCTGTTGTTGAAGTACGCGCCTGCGTCAGTATCACGAACGGAAGTGATCGAAAGTGTTTGGGGCGATGAGCCACCTAGTAGTGATGCATTACGCAGTCATATTTATGGTTTGAGAACTGCACTCGATAAAGGTTTTGAAGAATCACGATTAGAGACTATTCATGGACAAGGCTACCGACTTAAAGCATAACGAATACCCAAGTATTTATCGCAAGATTCGCTGGGGTTTTGGCGTAATGACGTTCGTCATGTTTACGCTGTTTTGGTCACTGATTTATGTCGCAGAAAACAAACTTGAGGTATTGAGCCTCCATCACTGGCTCGATACAGAAGCGGCACTCTACACCGAAAATTTTCAAAAGCAGGGTTGGAAAGCCCCGTTACCAAACAAGTTGGAATTTAACTCCTATTGGAGTAAAGCACCGACGCCAAGTTGGTTGCTCGCGTTCAAATCTCCAGGCTTTTATGAATACTTGTTGGGCGAAGAGGATAAGCACTTTGTAGTGTTTGATCATCCTTCTGGCGAAGGCTTGATGTACATCGTCTTCCAAGATGACTCGGACGATTATCTGGATGAATATGAAAGCTCATTGCACCAGTTCACTCTGTTATTGGGCGGGTTGTTTTCATTGATTATGCTTGGTTACGGTATTTATATGGTGAAAATTTTGTCTCGACCGCTCGCTAAAATCGAGTCAAAAATCAGCCAGATGCCACCCGACCAGCCTGCATTTGAAGTGGAAACGAAGTTCAGTGAAACGCGCCATATTGAGCAGACGTTGTTAGACAGTAAGAACGACATCGCGGGCTATTTCCGCCGCGAACAAGAGTTTAGTCGTTTTGCCTCTCACGAGCTTCGCACGCCTATTATGGTGATCGCAGGCTCAACAGACATTTTATCTCGAGTGCCTGACCAGCCAAGGGTGGCACAAAAAGCGATTGCGCGAATGCAAGCTGCGTGTGAAGACATGCGCGTTTTGACCGAGGCGTTTTTGTTGTTAGGCAAAGAGAAAATTGAGCCGCAGCACTTTGGCGAACAAACGCTTTTAGTTTGTTTACACCAGCAATTGGAAGAGCTTGCTCCGTTGTTTGCAAAGCAAGATGCGCATTATCAGCTTAACGAACAAAATAGCGGCGAAGTGTATGCGCCAGCAAGCTTCGTGACGATAGTCATCAACAATTTAATCAAAAATGCATTCAGTTATAGCGTTGGAGACATCGAGATCGATCTACAGCAAAACACGCTGATTATCACCAATCGTCATGATGGTAACGAAACGTATAATGCGGGTTATGGTTGCGGCTTAGTGATTGTGCAACGCATTTGTGAACGGATGGGGTGGCCGTTTGAATTAAACGATGATGGCGTCCGATTTCGCGCGAAAGTGACGTTTGTTTCTTAACGTCCAAATTTGCCAATGAAGCCAGAGTTAACGTTCTGGCTTTTTTGTCTCACTTTTTACCTCTAACTCACAGTGAAACAAGAAAAAACTGGGATTTGATTTAGAATAAGTAGAGCGAAACAGAAACTTAAGGAATGGTTATGCTTGCTTATCAGGTCAGCAAAAGTATTGAAATCAACAAATCTCAAAGTGAGATCATCGATTATCTAAAGGATTTTAAAAACTGGCCTGAGTGGTCTCCTTGGATCATTTTGGAGCCAAGCTGCGAGCTGACTTACAGTGACAATCAAGGCCACGTTGGTGCTGGTTACCAATGGAATGGGCAACGAATTGGAACGGGGGCGGTTGTTCTGGAAAGCACACAAGAACATCGTTTAGACATGGAGCTGCATTTTTTTCGCCCCATCAAAAACCACGGAAAGGTGACGCTCATCGTGACGCCGTCACAAGATGGTTGTACCGTAGAATGGCAAATGCAGTCTCGTGTTCCTTGGTATCTGTTTTTTCTGAAAACGATGTTCAAATCCATGGTTGAAATGGATTACGACCGTGGACTCAAGATGCTAAAAAGCCAGTTAGAAACTGGGCAAATATTGTCGCAGTTGAGCGAAATCGGCACTCGTCATCAAGATTTGATTCATTACGTTGGTTTGCAAGGTTCAGGCACAATTCCTGAGCTTGGTCCAATCATGAAAAAGCAAACTCAAAGTCTGTACGAACTGATGCAGAAAGAAAGTCTGCCCGTCAGCGGTGAACTGTTCTGCTATTACCTTTCAATGGACATGAAGCTCGGTCATTTTGAATTTGTAACCTGCTTGCCCGTGAGTGAAATGGTAGAGGTACCAAATGGTTTTGTGTTTGGCACGATTCCAGCGTGTGAAACTTTTGTGATTGAGCACAAAGGTGACTACCAGTTTTTGGGCAATGCGTGGTCGTTAGGGGTGAATTTGACACGCCAAAACGGCATAAAAGTGAAGAGCAAGCCTTTGGGGATTGAGCGCTACTTGAATAACCCGAATGAGACACCTAAAGCTGGCCTACGTACAGAAGTGATCCTATTTAAGAAATGATTTGGGTTGCAAAACCATGATGTAACACGCGGTTTCATCCTAACTGAATGATAGTATTGATGAATACTTGTAAGCAAAACAGTAATTAAAGTGACGGCTTATATTCGCAGTCACTTTTTCATGGATGAAATATGACAATCAGATACTCTTTACTTGCGGCCAGTTTACTGGCCGGGTTTGTTCACGCCAATGAAGCACCGAAAAATATTATTTATATGATCGGTGATGGAATGGGCCCTGCCTACACAACCGCCTACCGTTATTATCAAGATAACCCAGAAACTAAACAGATTGAGCCTACAGTCTTTGACTCGATACTGGTTGGCATGGCTCACACCTATCCCGATGATGATACTTATGTCACTGACAGTGCAGCAGGCGCGACGGCCTTAAGCAGTGGTATAAAGAGTTACAATGGCGCCGTCGCTGTCGATACCCATAAAAAGCCAGTTAAAACGATGTTGGAAGTAGCGAAAGAGCAGGGCATGACAACCGCTTTGGTGGCGACTTCGCAAATTAACCACGCGACGCCCGCAAGCTTTGCCGCGCACAACGAATCTCGTCGTAATTATGATCAGATAGCAGACGACTACTTGGATAACAAAGTAAATGGAAAGCTGCCCGTCGATCTGTTACTTGGTGGAGGTGTTCGATACTTTGAGCGTGAAGACAGAAACCTGATTGAAGAATTTAAAATGCAGGGTTACCACTACCTAACGGATTTTGATACCTTGCCTTCGTTGCAAACATTGCCTGCGATTGGGTTGTTTGCCGACAAAGCATTTCCGTTTGCTTTGGATGAGAATCCAAACCGACTCGAGAAGATGACGAACAAGGCGCTGTCTTTATTATCGCGCTCTAAGCATGGCTTTTTCGTTATGATCGAAGGAAGCCAAATCGACTGGTGCGGTCATGCTAACGATATAGCATGCGCGATGGCAGAAATGGATGATTTTGCTAAGTCGATTGCTTTAGCCAAGGCGTATGTTGATGCTCATCCTGACACTTTGCTCGTTGTCACCGCCGATCACTCCACGGGAGGTTTAACTATCGGCGCAAATGGAGAATACGACTGGAAAACGGATGTGATCAAAGGCGTGCATCAAACGGCGTGGCCATTAGCGACGTCACTTGCAAAGGGTTCAGATATCAAACAAGTGTGGTCAGAATTAGTAGATTGGGCGCTATCAGATGTGCAATTTGCGCTCCTCATTGACGCGAAGAAGAGTGAAGAGCCCGCGAAAGCGCTTTATCAAGCCGTAAAGTCAATCATCAACGATCAAAGCCTCACAGGTTGGACGACAAAAGGGCACACCGCGGTGGATGTTCAGGTGTTTGCTTATGGTAAGGGAGCACAAGCATTCGTTGGTTCTCAGAACAATACCGATATCGCAAACAAGTTGATTGGTTATCTTCAATAAGAGACATTTTTTAGCCGAAGATAAGTTAGAAGTTGCTCTGTAAACGAAAGAACAAAGAAAATGCCTCAGCAATTGCTGAGGCATTGTTTTAGAAGCCAACTTCTCTTGCTAGAGAATTATTGTGCACGATATTTACCGCTGTTTAGTTCAATTTTAGACGCTTTGACGCGACTGTCAGCATTCAAGTAATCGCTGATGCTAAGCAAGTCTTGTCCTTCAGAAGCTTTTAGCACCGCAGATTCACCATCTGCAAACACAACGTCTAGCTTTAACTCTTTTGCTACTGCTTTGGCATCAGCGGCGTTGTTTACGGTGATGTAGATAAGTCCCGTCGCTTTAGACACATTGCCAAACGCGTTCTTAAACACCTCGTCACCGGCTTGCAGTTTAACTGCTTCAGAGAGATTGCTCACTGTGTTCGTTTGCACTTTACGATACGCTTCACCATTCACCTCAACGGCATCAGAAGGAACAAACAACTCGGGATTCGGTTGTTGCGACAACTGCGTTTCGGCATAGGCTGCGTTGGCTATTAGTGAAAGAGCCAAAATAGAAAATGTCTGATATTTCATGTGATTGACTCCTTAGTGGCCAAAGATACGCATAGACCAGTTTTTGATAACTCCTGGTTTTGCGTTGTTCGCCATCGGTACATCATAGATAGCGGATGAGTTGAAGTAAGCGATAAATGAGAAGACTTCATCACCGTTTGTATCGATAGCTCTCAGTGTCCATTCTCCCTTAGCATTCTCGCCGTAGAATTGGTTAGACAACATCAGTTGGTTTTCGTAACCCGTAATGTTTGGATCAAGAGACTGACCAACAAGGCCGTTACGTGGTGTTTGCAATACGGAGCGAGTGCCTGATGGGGAAACAAGCTCGATTGCCAAATCAGGTAGACGCGAGTGCTCTAGCGTCAGCTGCACCTGTACAGACTCAACGGTAATGTCGTCAGTAATTGCGATGTTTGACGAACCACCAGCAAGGCTTGCATCTGGCACACTGACTTCTGTTGCATTGTTTGCCCACGGTGTGATGATTTGCGCTGGCAGAACATTATTTGTCATGCGAGCGCGTTTCATCGCTTCATCCAAATCAACGGCACCAAAACCATAGAAGGTATGGAAGTTCACGCCAGCCGCGTTTTTCTGCCAAGGTGAGATCGCTTCGTAGCTCACCAACTCGCCTTTATCATTGGTAAATTCAAGTTGAACACCCGGATGCTCGGCATCGGTAACGCGTGCGGTTTCTGCCAGCAACGCACGAACATCACGGGCAGATAGAGCGTGGTTGGTTGACATGATAGCGGCGATTGCACCAGAAGTGTTCGGCGCAGCCGATGATGTGCCGTTCATGGTGCTGGTGTAATTACAGTTCGGGTCAAGCTCTGTACCACCGTGTAGACCATTAATACCAAGGCCGTCACTGGTATTTTGTCCTTCTTCACATCCCATCAGGTCAGTTGTGACCATCGCAGGGAAGTCTTGCCCGTATTCCCCTGCTGGCGCGGCAACCCACACGTTAGCGCCAACAGAAGAGTAACTTGCTCGGGTGCCATCTGCGCGTAGCGCGCTGGTGACAAGGTTGAAGTAACTAGAGTTGTCGTAAGATTGCGCCGAGTTGTGCATCGGTAAACCTTGGTTTCCGCCTCCCGCGAAGAAATCGCTAGGAAGAACGAAGAATCGTCCAGTGTTGAAATAGCGGTAACCATTTCCCGCAGACTTGACAAACAGTGCACCGCGGCCCCAAGCGTTCGTTTCGCTGACATTCTGCATGACATCCATTTCAAGCTTGAACTGTGGGTCATTCTCATCAAACGCGATTGGGTTGATCGGACTAAAGCCATAGCTTTGGTTAAATACGCGTACATCTCGCGTCGCTGGGTCCATACCGTGAGAAATTAACCAACCTTCTAATGTTTGGTTTGCAAGCCAGTTAAAACCAACAAGCGAAGAGCGAGAAGCAACGCCGCGTCCACCTTCACCATTGTTACCTACCGCACTAATCAAACCAGCAACGGCAGTACCGTGGCCGTTAGTGTCGACGGGATAACTGGATGGGAATAAAGAGTCTTCAACGAAGTTTCTGCTACCTGTGACTACGTTACCTGCAAGGTCTGGGTGATCGATCTGCACACCAGAATCAATGACCGCAACTTTAACGCCAATACCGGCAATGCCCATGGCTTGCGTAAGCTTGGTGTTTAAGTCATTACCCGCAACAGCAGGGTTTGCTGCGAATGCAGTTTGGCCAGTGTTGTCGAGATGCCATTGTTCTGAATAGAGCGGATCAAACGCCGAGACGGCAGGTGCAAGGCCCACAGCCAACATAGCGGCAAATAGGCGATTAAAGCGTGTTTCCATTTGTGACCTCATGTCTTTGTTTGGAATTTTTGTCCCTGTTCGATACTCCTTTAAACAGGAATGAATAAAACTAGCGGCAAAGAATGAGGACGCAAACTGTTTACAAATTGTTTACGTTGTTTTTTCGACGGACTGCGTAAATTGATGTTAACTCACTGAAGTAAAGGAAGGTTTTGGCTGATCTTGATCATTGTTAGATGTAAAAAAGCAGAAAGTTGGTAAGGACTTTCTGCTTTCTATCTCATCTGTTAGCTAGAGAGAGGTGATAGCTACTACAGTTACTATTTGGTGGAGGCCGGCTGAATGGTTGCCATCGGTTTGCGCGGTGCTGGCTTTTTCTTTGGTAGCACGCTATCGACAAACTTCTCCAAATACCACTTATTCAATTCGTTATCGCACCATTTTTTATTGAGTCCACGGCGGTTGAATTCTGCACCAATCGCGACTTTGGTTTGGTTCGTTGAGCGATTGTAATACAGCGTCTCACACAGTTGAGTATTGCTCATTTGTTGAGCGTACATGTTCACACTGCTGCTACGCATGCCCATTTGCGACGCTTGTTGATTACTACAAGCGGATAAAACAACAGGAGAAAGTAAGGCGAATATTAATTTTTTCTTCATGGAAGTATCTATTTACTCGTGGACGCCATTAAGACGTCGAGTGAATCTTAAATTGGTTTCTGCCCGCTTGTTTTGCGTCATATAACGCTTGGTCGGCCAAGAAGAACCATTGGTCCCACTCTTGTTTGATGGTTTGGGCTGATAACCGGTCGACCGCACCAAGCGAAATTGTGGCGTTTATTGGCTTAGAGTCAATTATTAATGGCGTATTTTCAATGACATGTCTCAAACGCTCTAGCGATTTCGCACAATCATTTGGATCGTTCACCTCCACCAACAACACAAATTCTTCACCGCCCCAACGAATCAGCAGGTCACCTGAACGAGTAGATTCGTTGAAGATAGAGGCAATGTGCATCAACATTTGGTCGCCGATGTCGTGACCATAAGTGTCGTTAAAAGCTTTGAAATGGTCGACATCAAGAACCGCAAGCGCGAAGGTTCTATCTGGAGTGCGGCGGGCCATCTTCTCTAACCACACTTCTAAATAGCGGCGATTGTGAAGGCCAGTCAAAAGATCTGTAGTACTTTCTTGCGTCAGTGCTTTATTGATCTTTTTGACTCGCAAAACATAACGGAAACCCACCACACCAATGGCTGCAATAGCGATAAAGTAGAACATTTCGCGGTAACGTTGCGAGCGCAACTCAGAGGCTTGAAGTGCGTTTTTCGTCTCAAGCAAATTCAACTCTTTTTGAGCCAATTTCGCTTCAAGGTCAAACTTAATGTTGATCATTTCTTCGCCGTGAATGTGCTCAGAAAATTCTTCTTCAAGTGCTCTCAACTGAGACAAATAGCGGAAGGCGGCTTCATAATTTTGCAGCACTTGGTTGGCGTTAACCAAAACCGACAACATATCGATACGCTGTTTTAGCTCAAGCTCATTGGTTGATTTGGTTTGTTCTAGGACGAGGAGAGCGGTTCGAATCGCTTTGTCGTATTGCTTGTCGGCCAGATACGCTTCGGCAAATGCTTCATAGCATGGCATCTTAATGATTTCGATGCCGTCTGGGTTAGGTAACTCAACACAGCGTTGTGCGAGCAGTAGGGCATCGTCTGTTTTACCGATGCTGCTTAGCATTTGAGAAAAGTTGGACAATGAATGATGTTTAATGACATCCGACCCTGTTTGCATTGAGAGCCGAATCGCCTCATGGAAGTAGTATTCGGCTTTCTCACTGTCTCCTAAGCCAAGATGAACAATGCTTAAGTTGGCATAGATTACGCCAATAAAGAAACTGTTGTCGTACTCATATTCACTGCTCTCATATACATCGAGTGCTTGTTTTAGATAGTTGCTTGCGCGATTCCAATCGGAGGAGTCTAAATAGACAGTACCGATGTTGTTAAGCGTCATCGCAACTTGAATCTCAAACACTGTATTTTCGAGTAACTCGTAGGCGGTACGATAATGTTTCAATCCGTTGTGGATTTGGTTACGCGCAATTTCTAAATTTCCCATCCAGCGATAAGCGCGGCCTTGCAGCGCCAGATAGCCAATATCACGAGACTCCCCAATTACATCGTGGAGCAAAAGCTCTGCGTGCCAATCGTCATCCAACTCAATCATTCGAATCGCTTTGTTCAATTTTGCTTCTGCAACAACCCAAGGCATATTGTGTTTTCGACCAAACTCGACCAAATCTGGCATGTCGTCAGGTAGGGGAACACCTTCATAGCGTTCTAAATAAATACGAGCAAAATAGTAGAGGGCGAGCGTTTCGGGCGAAGCATCTTGCGGAACCGTGAGCACATTTTCTTTGATTGAGCGAGGTTTACCCATAGAACGGAAGTAGGTACTCAACATGGGTTGGCTTTCGGGCGAAATGTGTTCTTCGAGATAGATATGTTTATCTGTATTGGCGAAGACATAACCAGTCTGGAAGAAAAGTCCAATCACCGCTAATAGAGCGCAAGACAGCGTTTTAATCGGAAAGTGCATGAGCTTATTAATAAATTGTGATCTCGTTAAGTAGCAGTACTTGCTAAGTCTATCACTTCTTATCTATTAAGTGCTTATGGATTCCCCAAGAATAAGGGAACTTAAGACGAATATAATTGTTTGATTTGTTTTAATTTTTTGATTTATAAAGAAAAGTGCTTTTTATAAGTTGGGAAATAATTTTAATCGCAATATAAGGGAACCGGAGGTTTTGACTGAGAAATAGCGATAATCGATGAAGATATTTCCATGTGAATTATGTGTGATACTGCTCCCAAAAGTAATCCCGATCTCCAAAAGATGATTTTGGTGTCATAAATATTTAATGTTTGTATGGGTTGTTAAAAAAATGGATATTCGACATAGTGTTATTAAGCCAAAGTAAATTGGCTGTTCATAACAAACAGGAGATTATTTATGCATAACGAAATGATTCAACCGTCGCACTTCGGCATCATTGCTCGCACTTGTATCGCCTCAGTAGTAATGTTGGCGGGTGTTTTCGCTCTTATTTAGTGGAGTGACGTAAGCTAGATTACGTTTTAGAAAACAAAAGCAAAATTCAGGGAATTACCTTCAGTTGTAAACGGTATTCCCCTGAAAATCACTCAAAGTAACCCCTTCTTAGCTGAGTAAGCTAAAAACCAAAGCACTTACCGCAACAATACCTGTGATCAGAACAAAATAGGTAGAGAGCTTTCCACGATACTGCTTCATCGACTCAATCTTATGTACCGCCAACATCGGCATAATGAACAAGATCATTGCGATAACTGGCCCAGATAACGCTTCCATCATGCCTAAAATACTTGGGTTCATGATTGCTGCAGCCCAAATTGACAAGAAAAGAACCACTACGCTAATACGATCAACACGTGTTTCAGACAAATTTGAGTGCTTTGTGATTAAGCCGTTCAAGCTTTCACGTGCGCCTAAGAAATGACCAAGGAAAGAAGAAGTGATCGCGACAAACGCCACCAAAGGACCAAGTGTTGCGATGAATGGGTTATCCGTTGCGTTTGCAAGGTAAGAGAGTACGGATACGTTTTGCGCTTTTGCCTGTGCAAGTTGCTCTGGCGAAAGTGCTAATACGCACGAGAAAACAAACAATAGTACGAATGCGATAAGCATGATGCTCGTGCGACGTAAAATCAGTTCGGCTTTTGCATCGGCATCATCACCGTAGTGTCGGCGCTGAACATTGGCAAAGCTAGAGATCGCTGCTGCATGGCTAAACGAGAAAATCACAACAGGAACGGCTAACCACATTGTGCTCGCAAACGCACCCATGTCCGGTGTATCAAGCACGGGCATTGTCCAGTTTGGCATTAAGTAGAATGAGAGGAAAGCGAGAATCGCAACAAGCGGATACACCATAATGGCAAACGCGCGCAGCATCACTTTTTCGCCCGCCATCATAATGGCAATCAAAGCGAACACTAATACGCCCGAAAGTAGCTCGCGTGGTAAGGCTTCCATTCCCGCTTGGTTCACCATAAAGCTGTCTACAGTATTGGTGATGCCCACGCCGTAAATTAACAGGATTGGAAAAATCGATAGAAAATAAAGCAGAGAGATTGAACGTCCCGCTTTTGCGCCAAAGTGTTCTTCAACCACATCGGTAAAGTCGGCATTTTTGATCTTAGAAGACAATACAAAGCGCGCTAAACCGCGATGGGCGAGGTAAGTCATTGGAAATGCCAAAAACGCCATTGCGACTAGTGGCCAAAATCCACCAATGCCCAAGTTGATTGGCAGAAACAAAATACCGGCACCAACGGCGGTCCCGAATAGGCTAAGTACCCAATGTGTGTCATGTTTTGACCAAGAGGTTGTTGTGTTTAATTCACTAGAATTTAACGTATTTCGAGATTCTTTCACTTAAGACTCGCCTTTATAAAAATAATAATGTGGCGGATGGTATCTGTTTTAGTGATTGTTATCACATCAACTATGTGGTGAATCGTGCTGATAAAAAGACAACTTTGTAAATTATCAAACTATGAATATTTTTAAAAACTAGATTTATATTCTGAATTTTAATGTATAAGTTGAAGTTATTTACCAAATTTTCAATATTTTTTGGTTTTAGATTTTGTGGTTAAAATGTATCCATGGTGGTATTTGCTATGGATGAGGGCAAGGAAAGTGTTCCGCTCCAACTGTTTGAGTTGACAGCAAAAGTTGGGTTTAACGAAGGATTCCTCTATATTGCCGCAAACAAAGGAGTTTAGGAGTAGAGTTGAGATGGACATTTTGTCTGCGCGTAAAGAAGATTTAGCCGCCGTTTATGCTTTAGAAAACAAGTTGTTTGGAGAACATTCGTATCCTCAGTTTTTTATACGACAAGCGTACGATTGTTGGGGTGAAAGCTTGTTAGTTGCAAAGGAAGGAGAAGCAGTTGCTGGTTATGTGCTTTTAACCACCAGCAATGTCGCGAAGCACTATTGGATAATGTCGTTAGCCGTAAATTCGGAATTTCGCGGTCGAGGAATTGCGAGATCGTTAGTTGAACGGGTGATGGCACCTCTGGCCGAAGGTTCTAGTGTTAAACTGACGGTTGATCCTCTCAACCAACCTGCATTGTCTCTCTATCAATCTATGGGTTTTACCGTACTAGAAGAAGAAGCGAATTACTTCGGTGATGAAGAATCCCGCTTGGTAATGGAATTCGTAAAGTAGGCCTGCACAGAAATGAGTCTAATCTGCACTTAAAATGTGCGGATTTAAAAATACCCCGTTCATCATTTTTCATAATGCCTTGTAATTAAAGCATTTTCATTATTGGCACTTTGTTTGCTATTTGTAGAATGTTCATCGTTAACTCGATGACCGCTCTCCAGAGCAGGAGGAGATGCGGGTTAGGGTATTACTTTTTAAAAATGTACTTACAGCGTTAAAGGTATTGCAGCCTCTCCAGTTTGGAGAGGCTTTTTTTTGCTCGCATGGTTGGGTTTGTAAGTCGTGTTGGTCAATAGCAGGAGGCGTAATGTCGCAAGGATGCAGAAAAACGACCTGTCCTTATTGCGGGGTAGGATGCGGGGTTGAAGTAAACTCAAAAGGAATTATTGGGGACGATAACCATCCTGCGAACGCGGGAGCCTTATGTGTGAAAGGTGTTGCGTTGGCTGAAAGCTTGAACATGCCATCACGCCTTTTGTATCCGAAGCTTGTCACCAAGGAGCGGCCACAAGGTAAAGAAATTCACTGGTCGCAAGCCACAAACATGATTGCTGAAAAGATCCATCAAGCTAAAGCGGAGTTTGGGCCTGATTCTGTTGCGATGTACGTTTCTGGTCAGTTGTTAACGGAAGACTATTACGTTGCTAACAAGCTGATGAAAGGGTACATCGGCAGCGCTAATATCGATACCAACTCGCGTTTGTGTATGTCATCGGCAGTTGCCGCACACATTCGCGCTTTTGGAGAGGACGTTGTACCGGTCAATTATGACGACATTGATAGCACGGAATTACTGATTATCTGCGGAGCGAATACAGCATGGACGCACCCGGTGTTATTTCGTCGAATTCAACAAGCGAGAGAGAAAAATCCAAGCCTCAAGTTAGTGGTGATCGATCCACGAGAAACTGTTACGGCGCAGCAAGCCGATTTACATTTAGCGATAAAAAACGATGGGGATGTGTCTCTTTTTAATGGGCTGCTCAAGTTTCTTATTGAGCAGCAATACGTTGATTCTCAATACATAAATTCCTATACCGACGGGTTTGATACGCTTGCAGAAGAAGTTTCCGACTTGCGTTACGATGTCACTAATCTAACGTCTTCCATTGGTATTTCAGAAGAAAAGCTCACGACATTCTTCCAATGGTTTGCGCAAAGCCCAACCGCAATCACGCTGTTTTGCCAAGGGGTTAACCAAGCCGAAAATGGCGTCGACAAAGGCAATGCAATCATTAATGCACACTTGGCGACAGGTAAAATTGCCAAGTCAGGTTGCGGGCCGTTTTCTATTACAGGTCAGCCGAATGCGATGGGTGGGCGAGAAGTCGGTGGTTTGGCAAACCAGTTAGCGGTTCATCGCGCTTTTGACGCAGGGTCTATCAAGCAAGTGCAGGCGTTTTGGGATTCACCAGAAATTGCCACTCAGCCCGGTTTAAAAGCCGTTGAACTGTTTGAGGCGGTAGAACGTGGTGAGATTAAAGTTCTGTGGATCATGGCGACCAACCCTGTTGTCTCTTTGCCAGACAATCAGTTTGTTAAGAGGGCGCTAGAACGCTGTCCGTTTGTGATTGTCTCGGATATTACCGTAGAGTCGGATGTTGCGCGTTATGCCGACTTGTTGCTTCCGGCGGCTGGATGGGGTGAAAAACAGGGGATGGTGACGAATTCTGAACGTAGGATTTCAAGACAGCGTCAGTTCCAAAACCCTCCCGGTGAGGCAAAATCGGACTGGTGGGCAGTGAGCCAAGTCGGGCAAGCATTATGCACCTTAGAAGAGACAAAGAATGGTTTTGATTTTGACTCTGAACACGAGGTGTTTTGCGAGTACGCTGCCATGACAGGCATGAATAAAAAGTCGCCTTTAAAGCTAGATCTGTCTCAATACGCCAATTTGAATGAGCAAGAGTACGAAGAGTGGCGGCCAACCCAATGGGGTGGCGAGCGACCGTTTTCCGATGGCGTGTATTCTCACCCAGATGGTAAAGCGCGGTTTGTAGTAACTCGCGAATCGCCACAGCGTTTAGCCAGAACGAAAGGCTGGTGGCTCAATACGGGTAGACAACGAGATCAATGGCACACCATGACACGTACAGGCCATATTGCACACCTTGCCGCCTCTGAGTTAGAACCAACCGTGTACATGAACACACTCTCTGCCACTCAAAATCGTTTAAAAGCAGGACAACTCACCAAGCTGTTCCAGCCTACTTCAAACACCAGTATTTATGCCAAAGTTGCCATTGATGAAGGTTTAGGTTTTCAGGAGCTGTTTATGTCAATGCACTGGGCGGGTCGATATGGCGGTGAAAGCAGTGTTAACGCGATAGTAAACAGCGCAAAAGACCCTATTTCTGGGCAACCTGCGTTTAAGTCGTCTTATGTTGAAGTGCAAGACGCAGCGGTAAAAACCTACGGTATGTTCATCGGGACACAGTTTGATTCCAGCAAGTTTCTCTACAGCGCATTTCAAGCAGAAAGTAATTTGGGCATCTGGCGCTTTGCGCACGATAAACGACCAAAAAAGCAGAGTTTTTGTCGAACGGAAAAGAGCCGCAGAATTGCGATAGATATTGCCCAAGGTTGGCTAGCGGTGGATTACGACCTTGTTGGAGACGTTCGTATCATTCGTTCGGTTTTGGTGGTGTCTAGCGAACCGATTCAAACCGACTACACCAACTTTACCGGCTTGATTGGCAAGCCGATGGAGCTATCGCAACTGCTTACCATCACTCAATCGCAAAGCAGCGCCAAACTGATCTGTAGTTGTTTCCGCGTCACTGATAAACAAATACATGACGCGATGGAGAAACAAGACTGCACGTCAGTGACCCAACTTCAAAACAAACTCAAATGCGGTACTAACTGTGGCTCGTGCGTTTCTCAAATCAAACAGATGGTCGACAGTCATCAGCATCAAAAGGGCAAACAGCAAGCGAGCCAGCAAAGTCTGGCTATTCAAATAAAGTAAGTCACAAAGAGGATAAGCACATGGAAGCGCCTTATCAAAAGTCTTGGTTTAAGAAAGGACAAGCGAGTCAGAAACAAGAACGCTCGTCTCGCTTTTCTATGCATGACCAAGCAAGCAAACTGAACCAACTTTTAGAAGACCATTCAGTAGACCTCGACGCGAACCACAAAGGTTTTGTCTCGATTGTCGGAGCAGGACCGCACGATCCAGACTTGTTAACGGTGAAGGCAGTGAAAGCGATTATGTCGGCAGAGGTGCTGCTGTACGACCGTCTGGTTAACAAAGATATTTTGGAGTTGGCTTCGCCACAAGCCGATTGGATTTACGTGGGAAAACGATGCGGACAACCTAGCATCGGTCAGGAAGAAATCTGCGGTTTAATGGTGTCATTAGCTCAGCAAGGCAAACGTGTTGTTCGGCTGAAAGGAGGCGATCCGTTTGTGTTTGGGCGAGGTGGCGAAGAAGCGTTAGCTCTAGTCAAACATGCGATTCCGTATGAAGTCATCCCCGGTATTACTGCAGCGATAGGGTGTTCAGCAAACAGCTTAATTCCACTGACTCATCGTGGTGTTGCTCGCAGCGTTACCTTTGTGACAGGGCAAGTGGTCACGGGCGCATTTGAGGCTTGGAGCCAACTGATGCAAAGCGGACAAACGTTAGTCTTCTACATGGGGTTAGAAAAGTCATCGCAAATACAAACGGGTTTAATTAGCTCTGGTTTGAGAGAAAATTTCCCTGTCGCGGTCATCACTCATGGTTGTAGCCCCCAACAGCAAGTGTATGTTACCCAACTCAATCAGCTCAATGAGTTATCGATTACACTCAAAGGCATCAGCCCAGCATTGATTGTGATGGGAGAAGTTGTCAAACTGCGCGAACAACTAATAGAAACCGTACAGTCAGTGACGGAATTCGAGGGAATATGAGCAGCATTTTGGAATGTATCAGAACAGTCGGTCGTGGCGAGCGTGGTAGAAAACCACTGAACTTTGACCAAGCGTTTCGAGTGATGGATGAATACCTAAACGGTGAGTGCGACGACGATCAGATGGCGATGTTATTGATGCTTATCCGCGTACAGAACGAGACTCAACAAGAAATCGCTGGCTTTGTGAAAGCATTCCAATCCCGCATGCCAGCTATTGGTGCAGACATTGATTGGCCATGTTACGCAGGCAAACGTGAGGCGGCAGGTCAGCCTTGGCACCTGTTGGCAGCGAAAATCCTTGCTGACAACGGTCATAAAGTATTGATGCACGGCTATCACGACCGCCAATCTGGTCGTTTACACGCAGAAGATTTCCTCGACAAGTTTGCTATCAAGAAAGCGGAATCAGCAGAAGACGCAAAGCGTGTGTTAGAAACACAAAACATCGTGTATCTACCGCTGAGTGCGTTTGCGCCGCAAGCAGAAACCATGATTGGTTGGAAGAATCGTTATGGGCTTAGAACGCCGATTAATACCGTGGTTCGAGCACTGAACCCGGGGCAGGCGACAGTCGGTATTCGTGGTAGCTTCCATCCTGGTTTTCAGCAGCTCCACGCTGAAGTCGAGTACGAAATTGGCCAAACGGCGCATGCTGTGGTGTCGTTTAAAGGCCAGTCGGGTGAGTCAGAATACAACCCGAAAGTGAGCCAGACAGTATGGCTTAGTCAACCCAGTGGCGTGACATCTCACTACTGGACAGAGCAAATGCTGTCAGAGGTGCCAATGCCTACGGTTTGTCCATTTGGTACAGAAGAAACCGACATGAATCAAATGGCGAACACGGTGTTAGCTACCATAGCGGTTGTCTTGTTTGCTGAAATGCATGACAGAGAACAAGCTTTTGAACGTGCATTTTCGTACTGGGCGTCGTATTGCGCAGCGAACTGATTGCATGACTGCCTAAAGATACAAAGTTGTTGGATCGGAATCCTTTATCTATTGTTTGTGTATGCTCGTCAGTGATGAATTTATCACCACAAGTCTCTCTTTGCTGATTAGCATAAACATCACCACTGCGGTGATGGGTTTACTTTTCGATAAGAAATGAGGACATGGATAATGCTAAAGCACACGACGTCAAGTGAAAAGGCGGCTCACCCCATCCCGCAAGAAGCCTTCGATTGGTACGACGAATACGCGCACGGAAAGATCTCGCGCCGAGAATTTCTTAATCGGCTTGGTGGCCTTGCGGTGCTCGGGTTTAGCATGACCGCACTGGTTGACGCGCTGACACCAAATTACGCGCTTGCCGAGCAAGTCTCCTTCAATGATCCTGAAATCAAAGCCACGTACGAAACCTTTTCGTCGCCGAATGGGCATGGTGAAGGGCGTGGTTACTTGGTGATGCCTCAGAAAAAGACCATCAAATCACCAACGGTTTTGGTGATTCATGAAAACCGTGGCCTCAACCCTTACATTAAAGACGTCGCGAGACGACTAGCGAAAGATGGTTTTATCGCCTTTGCTCCCGATGCTCTCTACCCGTTAGGTGGGTATCCGGGAAATGATGATGAAGGGCGAGCAATGCAAAAAGAGATGGACAGAGCCAAGATTGAGCAAGACTTTATAGCGGCCGCCAAATTTATCAAACAGCACGAACATGGAAACGGCAAGCTTGGCGCGGTTGGTTTCTGTTTTGGTGGTTATGTCGTCAATATGCTGGCGGCAGTTATGCCAAATGAGCTAGATGCAGGCGTCCCTTTTTATGGAACACCCGCTGCAGAAGAGATTCAAAAACAAGTGAAAGGCCCATTAATGTTGCATTTCGCAGGGTTGGATAAACGTGTGAATGACACTTGGCCTTCGTACGAGCAGCAGTTGATTGCTTCAGGTGCGAAGTACCAAGCTTTGATGTATGAAAACGTCAATCATGGTTTCCACAACGACTCAACCGCACGTTACGCACCCGAGGAAGCGGCTCTTGCTTGGGAACGTACCTTAGCTTTCTTCAAAGAACATCTCATCGCCAGTTAATCGGAGTTGGCACATTCCTTGTTTTATCTCCTTTAGTGAGTGAGATATTAACAAGGAATGTGCATGACTCAATCAACGTCAAAAACCCCCATTATCGTCTGCTGTGACAGTCTTCAAGAGCAAGCTCGATTGTCCGGCTTATTGAGCAAAGATTACGACAACATCATCGGTAGCCAATTGGCACAGCTAGAAACGCTGATACAGAGAGAACCATCGGCAAGAGTTGTGGTTGGATGGCAGCAGCCAACCGCAGAGCTGCGTTTGATCGTCGATTTCTGCCGACAAAAATCGGTACCACTTCTTATCGTGCTAAAGCAACTATCTTCTAATGATATCAATCGGTTATCAAGCCAAATGGATTATGTGTTGATGCCTCATGATACTGAGTTTGCGCTTCAACCTTGGATTGACCACGCAACCTTGGTACGTGAGCGGTTCGAGAGAATGAATTCAGAAATTGAATCGCTGACGAACAAGATTGAAGAGCGAAAGCTGGTGGAAAAAGCCAAAGGCTTATTGATGAAAGTGCACAATGTAGATGAGGAACACGCGTACAAAGCAATGCGAAACTCTGCAATGCAATCGAGTCAAACGCTTACTCAAGTTGCGAAGAACCTGATTACCGCATTGCAACTAATTGATTAACTTCTCTACTACTTTGGAGTTATGGTGAAAATTCTACTGTGGTGCGTGTTGCACTAACAGTAAGCAAATACAATTGTTTGGTAACTAGGGTCAACTCTAATTTGCTGTATTTAAAGTGAAAAATTAGTTGGCACAGTAATTGGATTAGTTAGAACGGGTTTATTGTTGAATCGCTTATCTCAATTATCAATGGCGGTAATTGCAGACTTAGCAACGGCGCTACTGCTCTTCGGAGTAGTAGCGCTTTTTTTATGGGAGCAATCCAATGAAATGGAGTTCGATGCTGAAAGTGTCAGCAATTTCGTTATCGGTAATCACCACGGTTAGCGCAAAGGCAGAGTTGGGTGAGCCAGAAATTGAAGACCTGAAGTTTGGTTTTATTAAGTTAACCGATATGGCGCCGCTAGCGGTTGCCTACGAGCAAGGCTTTTTTGAAGACGAAGGGTTATACGTCACGCTCGAAGCGCAAGCAAACTGGAAAGTGCTGTTGGACCGTGTTATCGATGGTGAACTCGATGGCGCGCATATGCTGGCAGGGCAGCCATTGGGCGCAACGATTGGTGTCGGCACAAAAGCAGAAGTGATTACCGCGTTCAGTATGGATTTGAACGGCAACGCAATCACGGTTTCCAATGATACTTGGGAACAGATGAAGCAGTACATTCCAAAACAACCAGATGGCAAACCTGTTCACCCAATCAAAGCAGATGCACTGAAGCCTGTGGTCGACAGCTATCTGGATAAAGGCAAACCGTTCAATATGGGCATGGTGTTTCCTGTTTCTACTCACAATTACGAGTTGCGTTATTGGCTTGCTGCTGGTGGGATTCATCCAGGTTTTTACGCCCCAGATTCTGGTGACAACAGTGGTCAGTTGGATGCTGATGTTCTTTTGAGTGTTACGCCGCCGCCACAAATGCCAGCGACGATGGAAGCGGGCACGATCAAAGGTTATTGCGTAGGCGAACCTTGGAACCAGCAAGCGGTGTTCAAAGGTATCGGTGCGCCAGTGGTGACGGATTACGAAATCTGGAAGAACAACCCAGAGAAAGTATTTGGTGTGTCCAAAGCATGGGCAGAAAAGAACCCCAACACGCACATTCGTGTCGTGAAAGCCCTGATTCGAGCGGCACATTGGTTGGATGAAAACAACAATGCCAACCGCCAAGAAGCGGTGAAGATGTTGGCGAAGAGCGAGTATGTGGGAGCAGATGCCGATGTTATCGCCAACTCAATGACAGGCACGTTTGAATACGAGAAAGGCGACAAACGAGACGTACCAGACTTCAACGTGTTCTTCCGTCATAACGCCACGTACCCGTACTACAGCGATGCGATTTGGTATCTGACCCAAATGCGCCGCTGGGGACAAATCTCAAGCGAGAAATCCGATGATTGGTACATGGACGTGGCGAAAGAGGTTTACCGTCCTGATATCTACCAACAAGCAGCTCAAGCGTTAATTGAAGATGGTGTGTTGAGCAAAAAAAATGGTTCATCGCGGCTTTCCGGGGAAAGCCGCTTTTATCTTTAAGAAGAAGTAATCAGTGTCTCGATAGCCATATCCCATCCTCTTGATTAACTTTATCTTGTTATTTATCCCTTCAAGCGTACAGGTA
>NZ_JYOQ01000046.1:0-390 GCF_000960545.1 Vibrio sp. S457-15
ACGACGTAGTCTGCGTGAAACCTTTATGACACTTAAAGTAACATCGCTGACTTATCTCAGACCTCGTTTTCGGTGTAGATGCTTTCACTGGCTCTCGATTCCGAACCGAGCTACCGGGCAATGCGTCTGGCGACTCAACCCGAACACCAGGGGTTCGTCCACTCCGGTCCTCTCGTACTAGGAGCAGCCCCCTTCAATCTTCCAACGCCCACGGAAGATAGGGACCGAACTGTCTCGCGACGTTCTAAACCCAGCTCGCGGACCATTTCAAATGGCGAACAGCCAGACCCTTGGTACCAATTCCAGCCACAGGATGTGATGAGCCGACATCGAGGTGCCAACAACCGCCGTCGATATGAACTCTTGGGCGGTATCAGCCTGTTATCCCCG
>NZ_JYOQ01000047.1:0-421 GCF_000960545.1 Vibrio sp. S457-15
GTCTATACAAGCACTAGAGTACTTCTTATTCCCTTTCTGCTTACACGGATTGATCTTCGCGGGTGCTGAGTACATCGAACATCATAAGATGATAAAGACAAGCCACTCACTAACTCAAGGATACTATTACTTTAGACCGTCCCCAATAAACTTTCTCGACTCAAAACCGCGCGTTGCCGAGTCAATCAAGCTCTCCTATGCGGGCTAAATAAAGCAAAGCAATTTGAACAGTGATCCGCACCACCAGTTTTGGACACCGAGTTAAGAGAGTACAATCACTAACGAGGTGAACCATGACAAACAAAAAGAACCGTATTATCCATTCTCCTGAATTTAAAGCCGAAGCCCTGAAGCTAGCAGAGAAAGTGGGAGTGGCTGCGGCAGGAAGACAGCTCTCCTTGCATGAATCTCAGATCTACGG
>NZ_JYOQ01000048.1:0-393 GCF_000960545.1 Vibrio sp. S457-15
GTCCTGAGTACAGTAGCGAGACATACTAACCGAAGAAGCCCCCCGAAACCGGTATATAGACTGTCTTGCATCACCTACAGCCCAAAGGTTTTCACCTTCTCCACACAGTAGCATCAGCAACCGAATACTACTTCGATTCACATCCTGATACTCATCAACTAAGACATGATCGTAAAGCGACTGAAAGTGCTTGAACAACTCCACATTGTTTTCTAGAAACTTTACAGGCAGCAGTACTAAATCACCAAAGTCAATACAACCTTTAGCTCTCTTTAGTCTTTCATAAGCTTCATATACCGTTGCTACTTCTTTTGCTTTCAAAGCTGCCGTTTTACTTTCTTCTGTATCTGCAGAATCAAGCATCTCCTGTGCTAAGCGAAAGTAATCTCTATG
>NZ_JYOQ01000049.1:0-463 GCF_000960545.1 Vibrio sp. S457-15
CCATAAGACTGAGAAATCAACAAGCGCTACCGTAAAGGCAGCAACCGTTCCAGAGTTAACAATATCAACTGCATCACCTAGCCCTTCGGCTGGTGGAGTTGAAATCCCGCTTACATTTACTTTTTCAGCAGAGGTTAAAGAATTTAGTTTCTCCGATGTGAAATTAGAAGCGAGTGATAAAAACGAAGCTGGAGAGCTTCAGCAAGTATCATGGAACACCAGTGACAATATAACTTGGACCGTTACCTACACAACTCCAGAAAAGCAAAATAAAGAAATAATCATACGGGTCGACGATGATAGTTATGAGAGCGTCAACTCTATCCCCGGAAAAGGGGATAGTTTGATTTTGGAGGTAGAAGGAGTATTACCAACGCTGTCAAAAGTGACTTTTGATCCTAAGCATCAAGCGATAGGACAGTCGGTGAACATCACACTTGAGTTCGATAAGGAAGTGCAAGAA
>NZ_JYOQ01000050.1:0-513 GCF_000960545.1 Vibrio sp. S457-15
ACTGAAATCTAATTATTTCCGGTTCATCCGGAAAATCGATACCTGAATGGCTTTTCTGATACCATATCGCCAAAAATAACCAGTTAATGTCAACTTCACTTCTTTACCATCGCTTTGGAATACGCGGCCCTTTCCATTATTGCTCTACAGAGTTTGATGGTTACGCGACCATCTTTCACGTAGCACACAATCCTCATATTAAATGTCCATCATGTCGTAGTCGTGATGTCATAAAAAAAAGGAGGTAAGGTTCGCCGTTTCATCGCTACGCCAATCGGCACTAGCCCCTGTTACATCCAGATAGCAAACCAGCGGATTGAATGCCGAGCTTGTAATACACTCGGGTATTTGCCGCTTAACTTTGTTCCTCGTCCCAAAGTGCGTTACACAATGGGCTTTGAACAGTATGTCCTCTCGCTGTCAGCATTGAACGTCAGCATCAATGCCATTGCCAAGCTATGTGGTGTCTGTTGGGATACAGTGAAAGATATTCAGAAGGATTTCTGGCTAAAG